>JBDHQE010000124.1:0-10445 GCA_039806885.1 Verrucomicrobiales bacterium | reverse complement strand
GTCAGGCGACGACCGACTGGATGGAGCAGGAGCGTGCTCGAGGGATTACGATTACGTCGGCTGCGGTGACGTGCGAATGGCTGCAGTCTGAGGAGCCGGGGGTGTATAAGTCGGCTGCAGGAGAGAAGGTGCGGATCAACGTGATCGATACTCCTGGTCATGTCGACTTTACTGCCGAAGTTGAGCGCTCGCTTCGTGTCCTTGATGGCGCGGTAATTGTTTTCTGTGGGGTGGCGGGAGTTCAGCCTCAATCGGAGGCCGTTTGGAGGCAGGCTGATAAGTATCATGTGCCACGCATCGTGTTCGTGAACAAGATGGATCGCACGGGCGCGGACTATGATGCGGTTGTGGCAGATATTCGTGCTAAGTTGGGAGCGAATGTTTTACCTGTCTTGTTGCCTATCGGTTCAGGTGATAATCTTGTCGGCCAAATTGACGTGATTAATCTGAAGGCGGTTGTTTACTCCGACGATAGTACTCTCGGGTCAGTCTATGACGTGACGGAGTTAACGGATGATCAGATGGAGCTGGCTCGTAAAGCGAGGGCGGAGCTGATTGATTCGCTGGTGGATTTGGATGACGAATTGGCGGCTTTATATCTGGCTGAGGTAGACATATTGCCCTCGCATTTGAAGGCGGCTCTCCGTCGTGCGACCATCGCCAATACTGCTGTCCCTGTGGTCGGTGGGTCAGCCTTTAAACACAAGGGCGTTCAGTGTTTGTTGGATGCCATTATCGATTATCTCCCGAGTCCGGTTGATATTCCGCCAGCTCAGGGAACGAAACGCGAAGATGGTGGCGTGATCGTGAAGGCGGTGGCTGATGATCGGGAGGGATTTTGCGCTCTTGCGTTTAAGCTGTGGTCCGATAAATACGTCGGAAAGCTTGTGTTTATCCGTGTTTACTCTGGTTCAGTTTCAAAAGGGGATAAAATCTTTAATTCCCGAACGAATCGCGCCGAGCGGATCGGGCGTTTAATTCGGATTCAGTCCGATGATCATACCGATATTGAAGTCTGTCACGCAGGTGAAATCGCAGCGATCGTAGGGATGAAGTTCGCTCGCACTGGGGATACTCTTCACGCGGAAGATTTTGATATTATGCTCGAGCCTCCGGGCTTTCCGGAGCCTGTCATTTCGATGGCGATAGAGCCGAGAAGTACCGCAGACTCGGATAAGCTGGGAGAGGCTCTTAAGCGTCTATCAGAGGAGGATCCGACCTTGGTGGTTTCGACAAATGAAGATACTGGCCAGACATTGCTTGCGGGCATGGGTGAGCTTCACTTAGAGATTATTCAGTCGCGAATTCTTTCAGAGTACGGTGTTAAAATTAGCGCTGGCAAGCCGCAAATCGCATACCGCGAGAGTATTAACGGAATCGCGACTGGTGAGCATAAGTTAATTAAGCAAACCGGTGGGAAGGGGCAGTATGCCCATGTGATCGTGCGAGTCTCTCCCAAGCGTAGAGGTGAAGGTTTTAGCTTTGTTAATTGTGTGACCAACGGGGAGATTCCCAAGGAATTTCACGGAGCCTGTGAAAAGGGAATTCGTGACTCGCTTACGAATGGAGTGCTGCTCAGCTATCCTGTTGTGGATCTGGAAGTGGAGCTACTTGGTGGATCGAGTCACGATGTAGATTCCAATGAGCAGGCATTCACAATCGCTGCAATTTTAGCTATGCGTGAGGCAATGCAGGCTGCAGAACCCGTGCTTCTCGAGCCGATGATGAAGGTGACGGTGGATGTACCTGACGAAGCACAAGGAGATATCATCGGAGATCTGAATCGTCGTCGCGGGCAAATTGTCGAAGTTGATTCTTCGAGCGGATTGAGCCACATTCACGCGGAGGTTCCTTTGGCGGAAATGTTTGGGTATGCAACCGACATGAGGAGTCTCTCCAAAGGGCGAGCAACCTTTTCTATGGAGCCGCACAGCTTCGAAGAAGTCCCGAGTGGGATTTTGAATCGCATGTTGTCACAGTATATCTAACCCACTTTTCCATTTTTCGAATTTCAACGGACTAATTATAATGAAAGCAACTATGCAAAAAGGCGCGATTCGTATCCGCCTCCGATCATACGACTCCGGCTTGCTTGACAAGGCGGTGCAGGATATCGTGGATACCGCGAAAAGAACGGCTGCGCCAGTGCGTGGGCCGATTCCGTTGCCGACACGAATTGAAAAATTTAGTGTGAACCGTTCTCCTCACGTAAACAAAAAGTCTGCGGAACAGTTTGAAATTCGGACTCATAAGAGGTTGCTGGAGATCATTATTGCCGACGGCGACACGATGACAACCGACGAGCTTCGGAAACTGAATCTCCCCGCTGGAGTTGACATCACGATCAAGATCTGACGGGTAATCATCAGCGTAAGCAAAGTAAGTGAAAAGAATTTAACGCCAAAGCGACTGCAAATGAGCATCGGACTAATTGGAAAAAAAGTGGGCATGACCCGTATTTACGACGATCTCGGGAACGCCATTCCTGTGACTGTGATCGACGTGCGCGACAATGTGTTTCTTCAACGCAAAACTGCGGAGAAGGACGGATATAGCGCTGTGCAGGTCGGTTACGACGATCAGAAGACGTCTCGAGTGAATAAGGCCGAGGCTGGCCACTTCAAGGCGAACGACGTCTCTCCCAAGCGTCGCGTTCAGGAGTTTCGTCTCTCGTCGGATTCCGATCTCCCTGAGGGGGATCACCCAGGTCTGGATGTTTTTGCCGAGGGGCAATGGGTCGATGTGATCGGAACGAGTAAAGGTAAAGGCTTTCAGGGTGCGATGCGCCGACACAACTTCGCCGGACAGCCGCAAACGCACGGACATATGATGCACCGGAGAACAGGTGCCGTGGCATCTGGATCGACTCCAGCGCGCATTTGGAAGGGGAAGAAAATGCCTGGTCACTTAGGTTGCGATTCGATCACAGTGCAGAATCTCAAGATCGTTAAGAAGCGGTCAGAAGATGGTGTAATTCTCGTGAGTGGAGCTGTCCCTGGTTCGAAGGGAAGTTACGTTGTGATCCGGCCTGCGGTAAAGAAGCCAGCCCCGGCAATTGAGGAAGTTTCGGGTGAGAATTGAAGGCCCTAGATTAAAGATTGATTGAAAGAAGACTGAAAATGGCAGCGAATATTCTCAACTCCAGTGCCGCCAAGAAAGCGGGGATTTCTCTCGTAGAGGATGCGGACCGCGGCGTGTATGCCGTGCACGAAGTCGTCGTGGCGATGCAAGCAAATCGCCGCACCGGCAGTGCGTGCACCAAAACACGTAGCGAAGTTTCCGGAACGGGAAAGAAGCCGTTCCGACAAAAGGGGACTGGACGCGCTCGTCAGGGTGGAAATAATCCTCCCCATCATCCCGGTGGTGGTGTAGCCTTCGGGCCAAGACCCCGCAGCTATTCCAAAAAGGTGAATCGAACGACTCGGCGACTGGCTTTCGCGAAGGCGCTCACCGCACGCATCGAAGAGGGATCAGTGATTACTCTTCCTACGCTTGATGTTACCGATGGGAAGACTCGCACATTCGTGCAGCAGCTCCTCGAAGTTGCTGGCGAAGCGCGTAGGGTGCTCGTAGTGGCGAC
Source organism: Verrucomicrobiales bacterium (assembly GCA_039806885.1). Taxonomy (GTDB): domain Bacteria; phylum Verrucomicrobiota; class Verrucomicrobiia; order Verrucomicrobiales; family DEV007; genus Arctic95D-9. Next base: position 6,865 of record JBDHQE010000124.1, on the reverse strand, counting down.
CGGTTTCACCGAGGAAACCAAGCGAGCGGCACGAAACTACCAGGCTGCTCTACTCATGTCGGCAGATGAAGTGAATACGGAGCAGCTTCTGCATTATAGTAAGATAGTCGTTCTCGACGATGCGTTGCCGATTCTTGCGGCTCGGACAGGATCGGGTCGCGTAAGCAAGTGAGAAAGGAGTTCAGTTTTATATGAAAGATATTTTCCAGATCCTTGAAACGATCCAGCTAAGTGAGAAGGCAACGATTCTCACAGAGACTGAGAACGTGTATGTGTTCAAAGTCGATCCTCGAGCAAATAAGCTCGAAATTAAATACGCTGTTGAAAAGCTATTCGGGAAGAAAGTGGCAGATGTTCGCACAGCCAACTACTTCGGAAAGAAAAAGCGCGAGCGACGTGCTGATTTTGGTAGAACGAAACATTGGAAAAAGGCATTCGTTCGTCTCGTCGACGGTGAGACGATTGATTTGGTATAACCTCAGAATTACTCGCGCAGAGCCATGGCATTAAAATCCTATCGCCCAATTACCCCACCGAGCCGCTATAAGTTGCACCCCGACTTTGCGGAGATCACTACATCGACGCCTGAGAAGAGTCTCTGTAGTCCGCAAAAACGGAGCGGGGGGCGGAATAACAACGGTCGAATCACTTGTCGTCACCGTGGTGGCGGTCACAAGAGGAAGTATCGTCTGATCGACTTTAAACGCTCTCGTCGCGATGAGATTGCGGAGGTAAAAACGATCGAGTACGATCCCAATCGCTCCTCGCATATTGCACTGATCCAGTATAAGGATGGGCAAAAGGCTTATATCCTAGCTCCTCGCGGCGTGGAGGTGGGCGCTGAAGTGGTTTCGGGTGAAAAAGCGCCGATCAAGCCTGGATGCGCGTTGCCGCTTGGCAGTATTCCGACTGGAACGGTGATTCACAATGTTGAATTGACCCCTGGTCGTGGCGGTCAGATTGCTCGTAGCGCCGGACAGAGCTGTGTGTTGGCGAACCGTGAGGGGGATTATGCTTTGCTGAAGCTTCCTTCAGGTGAGATTCGGCGCGTTCATGTAAAGTGTTATGCGACGGTTGGAACCGTTGGTAATATCCAGCATTCGCAGACAATCAGCGCCAAAGCGGGGCGTACTCGTTGGCTTGGCGTCCGTCCGACCGTGCGCGGTATGGCGATGAACCCTGTGGATCATCCAAACGGCGGTGGTGAGGGGAAATCGAAATCTGGCGGCGGTCGCCAGCACTTGAAGAGTCCATGGGGTCATCCTAAGGGGATGAGGACGCGGCAGAAATACAAAGGAAGTAACAAGTTTATCGTCGAGCGACGCAAGACACGCAAGCGCCGCCGCTGATTTATCGCAAGATTTAAACGAGAGAAATAAAATATGAGTCGTTCATTAAAAAAGGGTCCTTTCGTGGATCAGAAGCTGCTCGACAAGATCGATGACATGAACACATCAGGACAAAAACGTCCGATGAAGACGTGGTCTCGTCGTTCGATGATTACCCCCGACTTCGTGGGGCACACCTTCTTAGTCCACAATGGAAAGGAATTCAACTCGGTATTCGTAACCGAGAATATGGTCGGCCATAAGCTAGGGGAATTTTCGTTCACTCGCAAATTTGGCGGACACAGCGGCCATAACCCGAAGATTAAGGGCTAACAATAAGAATACGCAAAGCGTTGGGGATATCATCCCTGGGCATAGATTTTAATGGCAGTGGAACTTTCATCAAAACGAATCGTTTGGAACTTGGCAGCGAGTGTCTGCCTGTTCGCGACTCTGGTTGTGAAAAGCGCTTCTGCAGAAGATGGCCCCACGTTGGAAGTTCGTGAATTGCGGATCGCTCTAAAGGCGGCGCAAGAAGATGCGGACCAGCTGCGACGGAACCTCGGGGAATCCGAAGAACAGCGAAAGACGCTTGTCATTAGCTTAAGCGAGGCTGTTCGGGCTGCGGAGGAGCAAGTAGTTGCCACTCAGGCCACCGAGCTGAAACTTCAGGCACTAGGTGTCGATCTTGTTACCAGAGAGGACAACGCACTCGAACAGCGCCTGCTGAAGGCCGTTCGCGACCTTGATATTGCGCAACAAGAGCTTGATCGGAAAAACGGCGCGCTTCGCTCATTGAGCGAAGCATATCTTAAAACCCTGAATACCAGTGAGAAGATCGCCCCCGCCGTGCGAAGTGAGGCGGAGCGCGCCCTCGCTGTCGCTAGCTCGGCTCTTCAGGCCAAGGTGGAGGGCGATCATGGGGTAGTCAATGTCGATAGCGCCCGCGTAGTGAGTCTGGATGCGGAAATCGGTCTGTTGGTGCTTGACGCTGGTCGAAGGACTGGAGTGAGAGTCGGCACTCCTATTCAGGTTTTGCGCGGGGATCGCACAATATACACTGCTTTGATAGTCGATGTCCGCGACGCCATTTCCGGTGCCGTGTTGCAGGATCGACTCGCTAGCGATGAAGTACAGGTAGGGGATCGAGTGCGCCTTCTGCCCGACAAGCAACAGCTTTAAGTTTTCACACATCAATCCAAAACAATGGACGTCACATCGACCTATAAAAACGCCCGAATTTCCGCCCGAAAAGCACGTGATGTGGCTCGGGAAATTCAAGGACTCTCTGCATCAACGGCACTCGATCTGCTCAACTTTACTCCGCGAAAGGGAGCTCGCCTTTTTGCGAAGACTTTGAAAACAGCTCTTGCCGATGCGGAAAATAACTTCGAACTTTCATTGGATCGGCTCTATGTTAAGAGTGCTGTGGTCGGAGAGGGAGCAACGCTTAAACGCTTCAAGCCTCGTGCGAGAGGGTCTGCAGGACCGATTCGGCGACGCACAAGCCATCTTCGAATCGTTGTCGCGGATGCGGAGCCGATAGTGGATGAGGTAAAGACAAGCAGAAAAAGGGCTGCGCGTGGAGAGGAAGCTCGGCAAGAAAATTCTAATGCCTCGGGCGAGACGCGACTTGACGAAAAGCTCGGAATGGTTTATGACTCTCCCCCCTCTCAGAAAGGCGATCTGAATCAAATCAGTGGTCTCACGAAAAAGCACGTTGCGAGGCTTAATACCGCTGGAATCTATCTTGTGCAACAGGTTGCGGATTGGAGCGAGTCGAACATCGATAGCGTGGCAACCCTTCTAGAGATCGAAGATCGTGGAGTGGTTGAGGGCTGGGCTGCTCAGGCAAAGGAGCTGATGACGAGTAGCGAAGTAGAGTGAATCGAAAATTTATTGATAGATTATCATGGGACAAAAAGTACATCCGATCGGGTTTCGGCTTGCCGTGAGCAAAGACTGGCAATCGCGCTGGTATGCAACGAAGGAGAAGTATGGCGAACACCTTCACGCGGACATTAAGGTGCGGCGCTATCTCGAGCAACGACTCCAAAAGGGCGCTGTGTCACGCATCGTGATTGAACGTGCGTGGAATAGCGTACGGGTTACGTTGCACACCTCACGTCCCGGGCTGATCATCGGAAAGCGTGGGCAGGAGATCGATGTGATGACGAATGCAATTGCACGTATTTGCAGCACGCCCCAGGTTAAGATTGATATCCATGAGATTCGCCAACCGGAGCTTGATGCTTCTTGGGTTGCGGCCCAAGTGGCTACTCAGCTTGAGCGGCGGATTTCCTTTCGGCGTGCGATGAAGAAGGCGATCAGTACCGCGATGGATTTCGGAGCAGACGGAATTCGCATTCGATGCGCTGGACGGCTCGGTGGAGGAGATATCGCCCGTGCAGAGTCTTATCGAGAGGGTAAAGTTCCACTTCAAACCCTCCGGGTGCCGATTGATTACGGATTTGTCCAAGCTGAGACCACATGGGGTATCATCGGAGTAAAAGTCTGGATCACGAAAAAGCTTGAGACGGACGAGAAGGCACCGGTGCGTCGTCAGCGTCGCGAGGGAGGCGGACGTGGTGGGGAGCATCGTCAGAATCGTAGGGATTCGAGCCGCGCCTGAGAAGAGAGCGTATATCTGAGATTTTAATTATAAACAGAGAGGACTACCGCCATGCCGTTAATTCCTAAAAAAGTTAAATTTCGTAAAACCCATCGAGGCAGCCGCGCTGGCAATGCTGCCCGAGGAACTAAAGTAAGCTTTGGCGAATATGGGCTCCAGTGCCTTGGCCGTACGTGGATCACTAATCGTCAGATTGAGGCGTGCCGGATCACGATCAATCGGAGCTTAAAGAGAAGGGGAAAGGTTTGGATACGAATCTTCCCTCATAAGCCAATTACATCACGCCCGCCGGAAACTCGTATGGGTAAAGGTAAGGGGCCAGTCTCCGCATGGGTGGCGGTTGTCCGTCCAGGAACGATGCTATTTGAGCTTTCGGGTGTGCCTGAGTCGGCGGCAAAGGAGGCCTTGCGTCTAGCGTCGAACAAGCTCGGTGTTCGGTGTCGCTTTGTTGCCCGAGGCGAGCAGTGAGTTACGAGCAAGAGATCAAATAACCTATTTCTCCATGGCTAAGAACAAGAAGAACCTGATCGAGTTAAGCACCAGCGAACTGGCGCGACGAAGGACTGAGTTGAAGGAAGAGGCTCTGATGATGCGCGTCCAGAAGGAGGCTGGTCAGTTAGAGAATCCTACTAGGCTCCGCATGAATCGACGTGAGATCGCTCGGATTGAGACCGTTTTGACTGCTCGTAAGAGTGCTCAAGCCTGAGTAAATCGACTCGAATAAAAAACATAAGAGCCACTCCAAATTTCAAAGCAATGAGCGACCAAGAGAGTATCAACGGGGGCGGTGCCCGGAAAACAAAAGTAGGGATCGTGACATCTGATGCGATGCAGAAAACGATTGTCGTCGAAGTTTTGCGACGCGTCCCGCATCCTCGTTTTCGAAAGATCGTCAAAAAGACTACCAAGTTCTTCGCTCACGACGAAGAAGGGGCTGCAAAGGTAGGGGATCGCGTGATGATCGAAGAGACACGGCCGCTTAGCAAAAATAAGCGCTGGACACTAAAGTCAGTGCTGACGCATTGATCTTCCACGGGAAATTTAATCACTAATCACTTTTTAAAAATTTATGATCCAGATGGAATCGCAGGTGCGAGTGGCCGATAATACCGGTGCTCGTGTTGCAAAAATGATCGGGGTTCTTGGAACCCGTTCGCGCCACGCGAATATTGGAGATATTGTCACAGCGCACATTCGGGAGTCAATTCCAAGTGCCAGCGTTAAAAAGGGCGATGTTGTTCGAGCTGTAGTTGTGCGGACTTCCGCTCCGATACGCCGAGCGGATGGATCTGTGCTGCGTTTCGATGGCAACGCGATCGTAATTATCGATAAAGATAAGAATCCCCGAGGAACACGGATTTTTGGTCCGGTGGCTCGCGAGCTGCGTGAAAAGAACTTCATGAAGATCGTCTCCTTGGCGCCTGAAGTTCTTTGAAACTCACAATTATTATTTGGAAGAAAGTGTCAAGATGACAAAGCGCGTAAAAACTCACGTCAAAAAGAACGATAATGTTGTTGTCATTACCGGGAACTACAAAGGCGAAAAGGGGAAAATTCTACAGGTATTCCCAGAGAAGGGCCACGTTCTGATCGAGGGGGTGAGGATGATTAAAAAGCACGCTCGTCCAACTCAGGATAACCCTGAAGGTGGAATTATTGAGAAAGAGGGCCCGATTCATATCTCGAATGTGAAAAAGGTCGAAGCCTGAAAGTAGAAAGAATTGAGATTAAGGCTATGCAACCTGCACTGAAAACATTGTACAAAGAAAAGATCGCAAAGGAGCTGAAGGAAAAGTTCGGCTATGCGAACCCTCACTGCATTCCGAGACTTGAAAAAGTCGTGCTGAACGTCGGATTCGGAAAAGCGGAAGATCGAAAGGCCGCAGCTGAAGCCGTAATTGGGGAACTAGGAAAGATCACTGGACAAAAAGCTGTTCCGACTCGCGCAAGGAATGCGATTTCAAACTTCCGGCTTCATATTGGCGATGTGATCGGGGCTCGCGTTACGCTTCGCGGCGACCGGATGTGGGAGTTTCTTGATCGGTTTATTAACTTGGCAGCACCGACGATTCGGGACTTCCGTGGTTTGCCCACTAAATCATTTGATGGCCGGGGGAATTACACGTGTGGGATCGCGGATCATACAATTTTTCCTGAAATTGAAATCGACAAAGTTTCCCGTAATATGGGATTCGATTTCACGATCGTGACTACCTCCGAAACCGATGCGGAGGCGCGCGAACTGCTAACTCTTCTTGGCTTTCCCTTCCGCAAGGCAGGTGCTGCCGCTTAATATACTACAATTTCTTCTTATCCAGCTTTATTATGGCCGTTCTGTCAGACCCGATTTCAGATTTTCTCACTCGCTTTCAAAATGCAGCGAGAGCGAATCAGGAGAAGTTTTCCGCTCCGTACTCACGTATGAAAGAAGAGATTGCCCGCATCCTTAAGGAGGAGGGCTATCTGTGGTCCTATGAGAAGAGTGGAGAAGGAGTCTCCGCTCAACTCATCGCAAAGCCTCGTTACGATGGGCGCACTCCGGCGCTGGCTGGTGTAAAGCGCGTTAGCCGTCCAGGATTGAGACACTACGTCGGGAGCGATGAGATTCCGAAAGTGCTCGGCGGAATGGGTATCTCTATCATCTCAACTTCGAAGGGGCTGATGGTCGGGCACAAGGCTCGAAAGCAGAACATCGGCGGTGAGTTGCTGGCGCTTGTCTGGTAATTCGAGACGGAGTAACGATAATTTTTAAATTCGAGTCTACATGTCACGTATTGGTAAACAACAAATCAGCCTCCCAGACAAAGTTGAGGTGGAGGTGAAGGAGGGGCATGACCTCTGTGTCAAGGGACCGAAGGGTCAGCTTCACTGGGTCTTGCCACGCGGGATTTCGCTAGAACAAGAT
>JBDHQE010000123.1:0-10514 GCA_039806885.1 Verrucomicrobiales bacterium | reverse complement strand
ATACGCCCGCCGCTGAGCATCTGAAAATTCGTCCTCCACATCCGCTCGCAGCTTTTGTTGTAGTTCGGCGATATGAAGCTGGTTATTTAGATACACTTGTACCTTCTCGACTCGCTTCCGGACATCCACCTCTTGCAACAGCTGCTGCTTTTGCCCTAGATCGAGATTGAGATTGGTCGCGAGGAAATCAGCGAGGATGGAAGGGGGCTCGATTGAGTCCAGCGCCATTTGAGCCTCGTCGGGAATCGTCGGACTCAACTGAATAAAACGCTGCGCGGACTCCCGAAGATTCCGCAGAGTCGCCTCCCAGCGCGCCGTTTTCCGAGGGACTTTATTTTCTAGGATCTGAAAGCGAGCCTTCAGATAGGGATCACTGGAGACGAATTTCGTAAATCGTGTTCTCTCGACGATCTGGATCAGCACCAGCGTTTTGTCGTCGCCATGTCGCATCATTCGCAGAACATTGCCCAAAACCCCCACTGTGAAGAGATCCTCGGCTCCGGGAACATCCTGATCGGGATCTTTTTGAGTGGATAGCCCGAGGATGCGCCCCGCAGGCAGCAACTCGTCGAGAAGCTGCCGGCTGGCCGGACGTTCTATGGTGAGAGGGGCCACGGTTCCAGGGAATAGGACGATTCCACGCAGTGGCATTACTGGAATCACATCAGGTAGCTCCGAGCGCCATTCCGGCAACTTGGAGCCGGGATCGCTGGTCGAGATCTCGATGATCTCACCAGTGGACTCTTTCAGAAGGCGCTCGATGTCTTCCATAAGGGGGTCAATAACAGGGGTAGGCACGGGATATTTCTGTGGATGAAGGTTCGTTACGTCGTGTTAGACGAATGAACAGGGTCTCTGACTTACGCAAGAGGAAGAATTATTCGAAGCAAGCCATTTTCTTGCTTCGCGGCAACTCGATCTGGCACGATCTGGGCTGGTAGTTCGATTTCGCGAGAAAAATATCCACACTCAATCTCCATCGTCATTACTTGACAGTTATTCCCCTGTCGTTCTGAGACATGCAGAGGTGAGCGTCTTTCTCCGGAGATTCGGATCAGATGGGGCGTCGCCTCAATGTGTAGATCCCGCTTTTCCACTCCGGCGAGATCCACCCAGACCTCGATATGATCCTCGTACCGATAGGCAGTGATGTCCGGCTGCCACCCGACAGGAACGCGAAAATCCAGAAACTGAAGCTGACTCAAATCATAGGCCAGACCTCCAGCGCGACCGATAATACGAGCGAGCCGAACCTTTTTTGACATGTGCGAAAAGAGGATACAGGGAAAATCACAGAAGTTCAATCCCCAGACGGAAGATTACTTCCACTTCAGCACGAGTCCATAAGCATCGGCGCCGCCATTTCCCGCCTCCAAAGAGGACTTCCCATATGTCACCGGCGGCGTCCACGCTCCAGCGAGGGCCAATCGGCCATCGGGGTGCCACGCCATCGTATAAGCATTGTCCCCCTTCACCCCGCCACAGGTGAACAACCATTCGATCTGGCCATCGGCATCGAGAGCCGCGGCATAGATATCGGTTGTCCCCAGAGACGTAAGGGTCTTCCCGCCGAAAGAAGCCGTGCCCGAGAACTCTCCCGTCACGAAACAACGCCCCGTTCCGTCAGCAGTAAGGCCGAGACAGTAATCGACACCTGGACTCTGAATCGTGCGGATCCAACGAAGCGTTCCGTCGGTAGCATAACTGGCCAGAAAGCCGTCATTGTCTTTCTCTCCAGTCGAGGAAACCGCCTGATCGGGAGCAGCCAGTTCGCCGCGGAACATCCCGGCACCCCAGACGCGCCCTTCGGCGTCCACCGTGATCTCATGAAATCCTGCACTCGGAGTGCCCGCAACACTCCGAAACCAGAGGGCGTCGCCGTCCTGATTCAGCTTGATGAGTATGGCTGACTGCCCCGCCCCAGCGGGTGAGATTGACAGCGATCCGAAGGCACCACTCCCACTGCCACTACCGCCGATATAGATCGCTCCCTTTCCGTCCACTCCGACTCCATGACCACTGCCGCGGAAGTTGCCCGACGTGCTCTTCGCCCATCTCACGTCTCCGGCAGGACTATATTTTGCACAAAAGATCGACTGAATTTGACTCCCAGGATTCACCGTCACATCGCCGAATTTTACTTCTCCGACAATCGCTCCTGACACCACCAGATCTCCATCGGGAGCTAGAGCAATCGCATGACCGTAGTCATACCCTGTTCCTCCCGCTGTCCGAATCCAGTCGAGATGCCCTTCAGGCGAAAACCGAGCGACGAACAGATCGTAATCTCCACGATTCGGCAGGATTTCTCCATCTACCTTCGCATCAGTGCTCTGGTAATGTCCCGTCACGTAAGCATTTCCCGCAGCATCCGTCACCACACCGTATCCCCGATCAATCTGACTCCCTCCCAAGCTGCGCACCCAGAGAAAGCGCCCCTCTCGGGAGATCTTCGCAAGAAAAAAGTCAGTCGAACCCAAGCTGTCGCGATGCTGATCCCCGAATGTTCCCTCCCCGGAGGTCTCACCAGCCAGAAAGACATTTCCCTCTCGATCAAAGGCGACGGCACGAGTCTTATCCGCTGTCGCCGATCCTCCGCTCGCTGCCCATTCGACAACCGGATCAGCAGCCGAGGCGGAGACAGTACAAAAAAGAGGGAATATCCAAAGAACGAAAGTAACAATACGATACGACATACCGGATTCACGATCCGATTCTGCAATCCCGCAAGTCTTCCTCCCACCTCGGCGCACATGCGCCTGAGAGAGTGCTCATCAAACGAAAAGTTCTTGTTTCCTTGAAGGAGCTGTGCCTAGATAAAACATTGGTAGGAAATTAATTATGATGCATTTCAAATAAGTCCACGGCTCCCGTATCCTCATAGCCCCTACAATTTTGACATGAAAGGCTTTCTTATTCTCATTACCCTTCTAGCGGTCGGTTACGCCCTCTACTCATACAAAAGAGCGAGCGAGCTTGAGACGCAAATCGCAGGATTAGCCGGTGCCGCTCGCGATCAAGCAGCACTCTCTGATCGCGATGCCATGGCTCAAAGAACGATTTTTCAGGCTCAAATTGCCGATCTGAACACACAAACGGATTTGTATCTCGCCAACTATCGACTCCGAAAGCAAAAGCTTCAGAGCGAACTATACGATCTTTCATGGAAACGAGATTCCTATGTGAGCACTGTGAAGGATCGGATCGCAGCAATCGAAGGGAATTATGGCTCGAACCTGCGTATGAGCCGCGCTGATATTCCCAAGCAGACCGAAAAGATTAAGGAGGAAGGAGCCAAAAAGGTGAAAGAATTTGAAGCCGAGATTGCAAAGAAGCAGGACGAGATTGCACTCCTTGAATCTGAGAAAGTTCAGTACGAATCTGATTCCCAGCGTCAGTTATCCGCTCTCCATGCGAAGCTTCGGGGATTGTAGTCTGTGGTTCAGCTAGGCATCTACTGACTGGAGAAATCCAACTCGCATCTTGCTCCCGTGAACACAATTTATAAGCACCGAACACAGAGCATCCTTGCAGTTAAAGATTCCTAAGAACAAGCCTTGGAGCGCGTCCGCTCTCCAATTTTGATTCGCCACTCACACAACTAAATCCGCCAGTTGACGAAAGTCCGTGATTTATTTTAAGATTCAGACATGAAATCAGCAATCACCTCTGTTCTCGCGTTCATCCTGCCCATATTTCTGGCCTTTTTTGGCGACTTGCAGGCCGCCGACATGCCGACGCTTACTGCTCCAGAGGCCGCACGAATCGCTCAGGAAGACTTGGCTTCTCGCGGACTCGACTCTAGCATTTTCATTCTGGAGATGTCCTATAAAGGACAAAAACTGATCGGCTCCGGGCCAGCCTATTGGGAGGTCTTTTGGTCGAAGGAGTTCGACGCTCAAACGGCAGGACGCAAGGAAATCGGGCTAAAAATCAAGATGGACGGGAGCTTTACCCGCTCTGTCCGATGAAAAGGCTCCGATCACAACATCTGTGCGATGATCTGTATAGGGCGTAGTGAAAAGCGCTTGCCCGAATAAGTAATTCTGTGCTACGTGTACAGGGTAGCCGGTAGGCTAGAAAATTTCTCGTTTCTCCCATGGATTTGATCACGAAAGGCGGTCCTCTGATGTGGCTGCTCCTCGGTTGTTCAGTGATCGCGATCGCGATCTTTCTGGAGCGCCTCTTCTACTTTCACCGCGCTAGAATTGATGTAGGTGATTTGCTGTTCGGTCTGCGAAATTTGATCAAAAACAAGGCCTACGCTGAAGCTCTCTCAGAGTGCGCCGCCACGCCAGGACCGGCAGCACGAGTGATTCACTCGGCGATTCGACGTTATGCTTCCCCTCGCTCAGAGCTGAAAGACATCGTGCAGGAGAGCGGCCAGCTCGAGGTGCCAAAGCTGGAGAAACACCTGATCGTACTGCTGACCGTCGCATATATCGCTCCGCTGATCGGACTGCTGGGGACAGTGCTCGGCCTCGTCGATACCTTCGCCCAGATCAACTCAGTGGGCGGATTTGCCACGGTGGCGGAGATATCTCAGGGAGTGTACGAAGCGTTGATCACGTCGGCGGCTGGTTTGATGGTAGCGATTCCGGCCTTTGTCTTTTACTCCCACTTGCGCGCCCATGCCCGCACGCTGATGTACGACATGGAAAGTGCGGGAATCGAGATCGTGAATACGATCTGCGATCTGAGAAACGCACCGTCTGACATCATCCATATCCGCTCCGGAGCGGCATCGGACGATACAGACTCGAACGCAGCCAATGCCTGAGAATTCACCTGACTGAATCCTCTTTTCTGAATTCTCCTTTTCTTTATCGTGAAACTGGAATCCACGCTCTCTGAACCTGCGGGAATGCTCTACATGGCTCCCCTGATGGACGTGGTCCTGCTCCTGCTGCTGTTTTTCCTCTTCGGTTCGAATTTCGTTCTCAAATCGGGGGTGGACGTGCGCTTGCCCGCTTCGTCGTCCTCTCTCCCGACAGCGGAGGATGCGCATATTATCACGCTGGTCCCGAATAGGACTGGAGAATTTTTCTTCGATGATGATCGAATCAGTTTGGACGGCCTCAGCGCCCGTCTTGCAAACGCTAAACAGCGCTCAAAACAAGTCGTCATCTTGGGAGATGAGTCCGTGAGCTACGGTGCGGTGATGCATGTGGCGGATCTCATGCTGGGAGCGGGATTTGAGGTCTCCTTCGCCACGAAAGCGGAGGACGAGTAAGGAATAAAAACGGCACCGAATAATGTCGATTTTCGGACGAGCAGAGAGTAAGGAGGTCGATGAGCGCGGTCGCGTATTTGAATGGAGCCGTGAAAAGCATCTGTGGGTTTACCTGTTCGGATTTCTCGTCTTCTCTGCTCTGATTCACGGCGCAGGATTCTATTTATTCAAAGTGGTGTATCCACCTGTCGTGAGACAGGATACACATCCTGAATCGATCCAAGTGCTCGACTCATCGGATCAGGCGACTCGCGCCCTGCTGCGACAGCTCACGGACCGGTCGATCTATCTCCAGCCACCCTCCGCCCGATCCGATGTCCGGATGAGAATCGACCCTTCGCTGATTCACTTTTCCCCGGCTTTTCGCCAGTTCGATCTGGAATTAGTTCGCCCCCCCTCCGAACTGCCTGGGCCGGGTCTGCCCGAACCGCTGACGCCTATCGATGCTCCGGATTCAGCGGGAAAGATTACCCTCGGAGACGGATTGAAGGACAGAGTGATCGCTCCCTGGTCGCTCCTAGAGGATTTCATCACGTCTGCCAATGATGTGCCGAAGATTCGGTGCGAGATCGAAATCGCGACTGACGGGAGCGTCAAGATTCTGTCCCTCGAAGGAGACCTGAATCAGGAGGAAAAAGTCGATCTGTCCGCTGCGATCACATCGACTCTGCGCTTTCTGCCTAGCGAGCAGGTGACCCGTGGATGGTTCGAAACAGGCGAAAAATAGCGAACGCCAATTGTTGTTGCGATACCTACCCTTCAGGGCTTACCTTTTCACGTGGGAAACGCGAGTTTCCTCGAACTTCTCTTCCTTGCCCTTTCCTCGGATGTTCTCTGTTACTCTCAACGGAATGATCGCGGTCTATCTGGTGGGGATCCTGTGCGCTCTGTTTTTCGCCTGGATCGCTGCTGAGATTTTCCGTAAGGGGCGGGAAAATCGTCGTCGAAAGTATTTCGTAATTTGCGGAATTTGTGACTTCGTGTTCGAGGATCTGTCCTCTCATGATCTCGCGGAATGCCCTCGCTGTGGCGCGATGAACGAGCGAGAGCGGGTGCTCGAGATCTGATCGTCATCCGAGATCCCATCCTCAGATGTGCATGATCACGTGATAGCGAATTGCTTCATGTCCTGCGATGCTCGGAGACGCTCATGATCCGATTTTTATCCCTGCTCTCCCTCCTATCCTTCCCCGCTCTGATTTCGTCACTGACGGCGGCTCCACAGGCTTTCCTGAACGGGCACATCGTCACAGTGGACGATCAGTTTTCCATCGCCGAAGCCATGCTGGTCGACGGTGAACGCATCGTAAAAGTCGGGACAAATACTGCCATTGAAGAGGGTCTACCCGCTGACGCAACACGGTATGATCTGAAAGGAGCGACCGTCTTGCCCGGCCTGATGGATTCCCACGTCCACAGCACTGGCGCGGCGGTGTATGAATTCGACCACATCATTCCCGATATGGAGACGATGGCGGATGTGCTGAGTTATATCCGAGACCGAGTCTCTAAAGTCCCGGAGGGAACTTGGATCTCTCTCTCGCAGGTATTCATCACCCGCCTGCGTGAGCAGCGCTTTCCGACTCGACAGGAACTGGACGAGGTAGCACCGAAGAATCCCGTATTCTTCCGCACGGGGCCGGATGCCGCGGTGAATACGCTCGCGATGACGCTCTCCGGTGTTGACCGGAATACGAAAGATCCTGAGGGCGGCGCTGGACGAATCGAACGCGATCCGACGACAGGAGATCCGACAGGAATTTTTCGCGGATCGGCGACCGGCCTGATTAAACGCGGGAGCACCGGGACGAAAAGCCCGAACGAACATGAGAAAACTGATGCTTTGGCCAAATTGCTCGCAGATTACAATCAAGTAGGTCTTACCAGCATCTCAGACCGAGGCGCAAGCGACTCTGGAATCGAGTCCTATATGGCTCTGCGTGACTCGGGGCGTCTCAGTTGCCGAGTTTTTCTCTACTATGGCGTCAATGCCCAGGCTCCTATCGAGCAGGTACTAAAGCAGATCGACAAAGCGGCCGACCATCCCTTGCATGCACACAGTAGCGACCTGTGGCTACGCGGAATTAAAATTTTCCTCGACGGAGGAATGCTGACAGGGAGCGCCTACATGCAGCGCCCCTGGGGAGTCAGCAGTGCCTACGGGATCGTCGATCCGAAATATCAGGGCATGGTCTACGTCGATCCCGAGAAGCTCTACACGATGGCTCGCCACGCTCTGTCGAGAGATCTTCAATTCACCGCCCACTCTGTCGGAGACGGGGCAGTGAAACGTCTTGTCGATGTGTATTCTCGAATTGATGACAACGACTTCCCCGTGCGTGACAAGCGTCCGTGCGTAACGCACTGCAACTTCATGGCCGCCGATCTGATCGATACCATGGCAAAGCGCGGTATCGTGGCAGACATTCAGCCTGCTTGGCTCTATCTCGATGGCAGAACGCTTCTGAAGCAGTTTGGCAATGAGCGACTTCAATATTTCCAGCCCTATAAGACCCTAGAGGAAAAAGGAGTGATCGCGGGCGGGGGCTCAGATCACATGCAGAAGATCGGCAGCCTACGCTCGGTCAACCCCTATAATCCATTTCTCGCGATGTGGACCATGCTGACTCGCCATCCTCGCTGGATGGGGGAATCGCTCCATCCCGAGCAAATCGTAGATCGAGCCTATGCGATCCGCTTTTACACCATCAACAATGCTAAAATCAGCTTCGAGGAGAACGAGAAGGGATCGCTTGAAAAGGGAAAACTAGCAGACTTCATCGTTCTGGATCGCGATATTCTGAACTGTCCAGTGGACGAAGTGCGCGAGATCCAGGTGCAGCAGACTTGGCTGGGAGGGAAAAAGGTATTTGAAAGAAAATCGTGACCCATCGAGTTTTTCGACCGATACGAACGCTTTCCCGATCCGAATTTTCCTCCACTCATCTGGGTAAAAAGGAGTAAACTGGAGGTAATCTCTTCCCCTGTGCCCGTCCAAGCTTCCATTGAATCCCTCCACGACCTCGACCTGCCCGCTTTGCGCTCTCGCTTGGCCGATGATGGCGTCAAGCCTGTACACGCGGCAGCCCTATGGCGCTGGATGTATCGTGAAGATGGAGCAGATCTGACAGCAGCAGCGTTTCTGCCGCCTCTGCGGCGCTGGCTCGATGCGGGTAACACGTCATGGACTCTTGATCGTCCCGAGATCGTCCAGGAGTTCGTCAGCTCAGATGGATTAACGCGGAAATTTTTGCTTCGTCTAGAGGACGGACACACCATCGAGACCGTCTTGATGGGCTACGATGGCCGTCACACGGCCTGCATCAGCACTCAAGTGGGGTGTGCGATGGGCTGCGTCTTTTGCGCAACCGGACAGGGAGGTTTTGTTCGCCATCTGCGAGCCGGGGAGATCGTCTCTCAGGTACTGCTCGCCCGACGAATGCTAAAGAAATCTGATCCGACAAAACGCCTGAGGAATCTGGTGCTGATGGGCATGGGCGAGCCTCTGCACAATTACGATGCCACGATGCGGGCGCTGGACATCGTGTCGGATGACAGAGGACTGTCCATCGGACCGGCACATATCGCGATCAGCACCGTCGGTGTCGTTCCGGGAATCCTGCGCATGGCGAAGGAAAATCGCCCCTACCGCCTGGCGGTCAGTCTACATGGAGCCAGCGAGGAGGAACGTGCGACCCTAGTGCCCGTCTCTCGCCGTTGGCCTCTGACAGAACTGATCGATGCCTGCCGTGAATACGGTCGCATCACCGGAAAACGAATTTTCTTTGAATGGACTCTCATCGAGGGGAAAAACGATTCGATCAACACCGCAGAGTGTCTGATATGCTTGCTGGAAGGGATCGACGCCCACGTGAATCTGATCCCATTGAACCCAACCGACGGCTTCGAAGGATGCCAAAGTCAAAATGAAGCAGCTCTGCGATTTCAAGCGACGCTTCGTCGAGCAAAACTGCCATGCACCTTTCGCCAACGGCGTGGAATCGACGTCGCAGCTGGCTGCGGTATGCTCAGGGCTAGGAATCGGAAACGGAGAACGGAAGCCGAAGCTTAATCACTCCTCTCCTCCAGCGTTGACTGACGCATCCACCGCTTCTTCTCCTTTGCTATCGGCAGACTTTCCCTCCAAGTGACGCAGATGTCGTCTCAGCACATCTTCCTCGTCGGAACTCAGACTCGGAGCATCGCTAAACCCATATTGATAAATGCTCTCTCCGTTCGGTCCATATTGAGAAAAGCCCTCGTAGTAGATGTTCGTCGATCCCGGACCGCGATACTGGTTCTCCTGCCTCCGAATCCATTCTTCTAGCGCTCGATCATCCGCAAAGTAATCGCTCCAAGAGAAAGGCTTCTCAGGAGGTGTTACAGGGGGTATGACCGGTGGAATCACGGGTGGGGTCACTGGAGGTGTTACAGGGGGTATGACGGGAGGCTCCCCGCTGACCACTATCGTGTCGAAGTAGAAGGCATAGTTCCCGGCGACAATCGGAGCCGGACCACTCCCCAGCGTATTGTCGTGCTCGCCAGGATGCAGGATTCCGCTATCTGTTACGATATAGTTTGCGTATTCGTCTGGACGCTGCTCATACCATGGATCGCCCACTCCTCCGTCATACACGACTCCGTTGATTTTCGCTCCAGCCGACAACTGATTATTCTCGCGACGGGGCAGATAGAAGCGCACTCCGTCCTTTCCAGAAAATGCCGCATCCGCATCCCCGATGAGCGAACCTGCAGTCGGATCATCCGGGGTATTTCGCGCCGGGGCGATCCAAGTCCGGCCCCCGGTGACAGTCGCGGGAGACTGGTCGTTCGCATGGCCCATCAGACCGCCTAGCACAGTGACGTTGCCCCCGGCTGTTACAGCGATGTCGCCACTGCGATCTCCGGTGCTCGCGTCCGCGACGGCTCCATACCGCATGTCATCGCCGTGACCGATTTTCACATAGGCCTCATTGATCGAGGACTGCACGTCCAAGGTAATATCGCCTCCAGCATGGATATCAAGCTCTCCCGATATATCGGCATTATTTTTGTAACCACCGTGTCCGATCTGGGTGGAGGAGACCGCTGCAGTGCCACCTGTCATCACGATATCCTCAGCAATGTCTATCTGCACATGGCCAGAGATCGTGTGACTGTCGGCCACCGATCCTCCGTGTCCGACTTGGGCGTAGGTCTGGAGCGCTGAGCCACCCGTCATCGTGAGACTACCGTCCGATGTGAGGACGATATCGCCAGCCATATCAGGCACCATCATCCC
>JBDHQE010000122.1:0-10516 GCA_039806885.1 Verrucomicrobiales bacterium | reverse complement strand
ACGCGCTCCCTATCGTGAGTTGGTGGCAGATGTCGCGGGAAATGACTGGTGGGATCTCGATACGAAAGCGAAGCGGGAGAGATGTAATCAACTGGGAGTCGAAATCTCTCCCGAGATGGAAGATTACGAAATCTCGCAGCAAGTGTTCGAGAAGCTGGTCGAAGAGAAATCGATCAATCCGATTTTTGTGACACATGTCTCGAAGGAACTTGTCCCCCTAGCGAAAGCGAATGTGAAGGACGGTAGCGTCGTCGATGTCTATGAACTCATCATCAACGGAGCGGAGATCTCTCCCGGCTATTCTGAATTGAACGATCCAGACGTGCAGCGCAAGCGACTGGAAGAGCAGGCAGGAGAGGAGATTCAGAAAATCGACGAGGATTTCCTGTTGGCGTTGGAATACGGAATGCCCTCAGCCGGCGGCATCGGAATCGGAATCGACCGACTCGCCATGATGCTCCTAGGCGCGGAATCGATTCGCGACGTGATCTTGTTCCCGCAACTGAAGAGAAAAGAGTGAGAGTGGGCTTGAATTTTTCATAGGATTCGCCCGCCTCCCCTTCATACTCCCCCTCACTCGCGCTTCATCACAAAAGTCTGTGCCCGCCAAGGACCGAGGGTGACAGTTTTGCCATCGGGAAGAGTCGCACTCTGCTCAGAGCTTTCGTCATGATTGATCAAGATGACGAGGCGATTACCGGAATCATCGTGCCAAGCTCCCGCTTCGACGTAGGGATTGCCGGTATCAATGACTTTGCGACAGCCGAGACCTGTCAGCATGTCGGACCACCAAGCATAAAGCGGCGGAATGGTCAGGTTGTTGGCAATGAGGCCGATATCGAAGGCGAGCGTGATCGCACGCCCCTTGCCGTAGCGATGTTCAAAGACAGCGGGTGAGCCATCTTCGAAGCTTGCTGTCACTTTCGATTCTGGGAGCAGAGTCAAATCCGTAGCAGAACTGTCCTGAGCAACCCAGCGCTTCTCGGTGACGAGTGCGTTGAAGTCGTGCAGGGAGATCTTCTTTTCTGAGTCCGTTATCATCTGCTCGCGTGCGACCAGGGTTCCTCCTCCCGAGCGAATGCCGAGAACATCGCCGAGGTGGGCGGCTGACTTAGGTTGCTCGAAAGATTTCTCGGCGGTGCTTTCCCGTACGGCTCCGGCATAGTCGTAGCTATTGCATCCGGGGAAACCTTTCCCATCAGAGCAGAAGACGCTAAGGAGCGTTCCACCCTCGCGCACGAATTCGCGAATCGCGGTTTGGATCTCAGGCGCGATGGAAGTCGTTCCGGCGAGAACTAACACCTTCTTTCCTCGCAGATTTTCCGCAGTCATCTGGGCCTCATCGAGCGGGTCGAAGTGGAAACCTACCTCGCGGATGAGGGCGTAGATGCCGACTTTCGACTGACCCCAGGCTCCACTCATGGGCTTTGAATTAAACGCGGCATCATGAAAAACAGCTACGTCGGGAAATTGCTCATAGTGGAGCATGTATTTCGCATTCTCCAAGGCCTGGTGGATCACCGGTGCTGCAGCCTCTCCCGTGGGAGTGAGCTTGCCATTGTGGTCATAGAGAGCGGATTGCTCCCATTGCGATCCCCAAGTGGGGACGAGCGTCGAATATTCGAAGCCAGTGCCTCCATTGGCGAGGATAGTGAAGGCGTTCAATTCCCACTCGGCTCGTGACATCGCACCGCGTCGAATCTGCTTGCTGTAGGTTTTGCCGATGGAGCCGCCACGCGGCAGTGGCAGGGTGCCCATGTGAGCGTAGATGCCCGTCCATATTTTCTTGCCGATGCCATAGCCATTCGGTATGCCTTCGCTAGTGAGGTGGCCGAAGGTGTAGTTATAGTCGAATCCGACTCGCTTACTAACTGCCGGAGCTCCCGGCCAGTTGACGTAGCGCTGAGTCAGGGGAATTCCCGGAGCCTCCTTGCGCATAAAAGTGAAGACGTCAGAAAGATAATCGCCATAGCTCTCAGTGATCCACTGGAGCTTGAGGTAGGCGAGCCGCTTGGGAAAGCCGAACTCGTCACCAGGTTCGAAGCGCTTCGGCTGAGGCACGTTTTCAAAACCTGCGATACCGTTTACTCCGCCGACATATCCGGAAAAAGCGCGGAAGTCGCCGTGGAATCGCTTCTCCAGCCAAGAACGCCAACTGGCAACGGCATCCTCGGAGTAATCATCCCAGAGACTTGCGTCGTCCTCCTGGCCGAACACGAAGAGAGAGGGCTGGTCGAGGAAGGGCTTGATCCAGCCTTCGAGTCCCTTTTTATGCCAGCGTAGTGTGGCAGGCTTGATAAAGGAAGTGTGCGTGGCACCGCCGCGACGAAGTTGATGTCCCTCGAGTCCAAGATTCTCCTTTTTCACCAGCCAGGCCGGGAGAAAGGCGGAACAGTGAGCCATACTGATCGGTGCCTTAAATGGCATATCGTATTCCTGACTGAGACGGAGGTCATGGTGAATCCGCGAATCAGGGGGAATCGTGACTCCGGGAGCACCTTCCGGCCAATAGGCGGAGAAGCTCAGACCTTCGACGTAGAAGGTATTGAAGCCGAGTTTTCCCTGCATCGCCTCCGAGCCGGGAGGATTGCCCTTCGTAGCAAAGCTGATGAAGGGCTGATCTTTATAGAAGAGCACATCGTAGCCAGGCTTGGCCGTGACGCGATGCGGCGATGGTTTCAGTGCCTGCGCCTCGGTGCTGACGAGTTTTCCATTCGGCGAGAGCTGACGGGCCTCCTCGCGGGTGCCGATTTCTCCATCGCCATGCAGCAACAGAGCGCACCAGTTAGTGCTGCCGCCTCCCAGTCGCCACATACTGAGCCGAACCAGCACCTTTTCCGCTGCGGGCAGAGGAAAGGTCCGTGCTGTCCACTGATTTTCGGTCACGCGAATCTGATCTTTTTGCTCCTGATCTCCGGCGATCAGAGCGAGTTCGAGTCGTCCGCCCTGGTTTCCTGCTTTGACAGCTCCGTCGTAAAGTCCGTATTCGAGATGGAGTTGTTTCCCTCCTGTCACGACGAATTCGATCACCGTAGGTGCGACCATGGAGACCCCAGAGAGCATGAGTTGCTTCTCTCGTGCTCCGTCTCCGATAATCATGGCTCCAGAGAAGGGTTTAAGACGCCCCTTCTTATCCATCGATACGCCTTGGAGGAGCATGCCCCCGTTTCCATCGATTCGTTTCTCTGAATAGCTGAATTCCTGGAAAAAGTTGCCCTCATACGCGAGGACGGAGTCGAAGTGATCGTACAAATCCCAATCAGCGCGAAGGGTTGGGAGCAGGGCGAAACAAAGTGTGCTAATGAAGAGCAGTTTTTTCATGAGCGTTAATCGCAAGGCAAGGAGATGGACTAGAGAGCAGAATCGCCAGTACCCCACAGCTTATCGCAAGGATCGCCGAACACCAAGACGGATCACGGCATGCTTGCGGGAGCCTGGGGAGATGTAACTTCAGTGTTCTCTCACCGCTTTCCCGCTGCCATATCCACCAACTCGACACGGCGATTCTTCGCCTTCCCGTCTTCCGTTCTGTTGGTGGCGACAGGAGATGAGAAAGAAACGCCCACCGGGAAGAGTCGCTGTGTCGAAATGCCTTGGGCGACCAGATTCGCAACCACACTTTCCGCACGCTTTTGAGAAAGGGTGCGATTGTAGTCGAAGCTACCCGTAGCATCCGTATGACCGACGACGAGGATGCTGAGATCGGGCTTCTCGTTCAGCAGGCGAACGACCTCGGCCAAGGTAGGCTCGCTGTCCGGACGAATGGCGGCGCTATCGAAATCAAAGAGGATTCCGTAGAGAGCGACGCGCCCATTCAGAGAGATCTCGTTCGCCATCTCCTCGCTCTTGACCAATTCCATCCGCTGCTCGCGCGATTTCACCTCACACACATCGAGTCGGATGAGAGTGGTCTCGGCTGGAATTTCTAGCCATTCTCCGACCGTGTTCGGAGCGATATAGACGCTCGCGTACAGCTCGCCATTCTCTCCGGACTTTTTGGCAGCGATGTAGGCGGCCCGCTTTTCATCCGTATTCTGCAGAGGCCATTGCGCCTTCTCCTCCGGAGTGCCATAAGCCCCCGTCATGTTCAGAATCTCCCTAGCAATCTGATTGTTGTAGCCGGGAGTTTCCACATCCCCTCCTTCGCCACTGAACAGAATTTCAAATCCTGCTTCCTTCAGTTCCTGCTCGTAATTTCGAAACACCTCGAGAGAACCCATCTTTTCTGGAGCTCGATAGTAATTCGTGAACAACTTCCCTTCGACCGTCGCGCTCTCATAGGGCTTCACTTTTCCCTCCGCTCCGCTCCATTCGATTTTACTGAGCGCGATTTTCAGCCTGTCGAAGTCTGTCGTTTTGCTGAAATAGATCTCTGAACCAGCAATCCGTTTGATCAATGGATAATCTGCCGAGCCGGGAACGTCGTCCGAACGGAGGGAGCCGATCAGAAGAGAAGTCGTGAGGAAAAAAATGGAGAAAAAGCGGAGTTTCATAATGCTGCAAATTTTCCCAAATTCTTGTTTATCGCGTCAAGAATTTTTAATCGGAAGACTCACTGACTGATGAGCGATTTTCAGGAAGATCGGCTCTGTGCTTGCCTAAGCGATCAGCTTGCTTCAGCTTTACTCCGCATCGATGCCTCCTAGGACATCCCCAATGTGATGAAACGGCTCTCTTTACTTTCTGAGATTTTATTCCTTCTCCCCGCTCTGCTTCTTCTAGCATCCTGCGATCCGACAGAGAATTCCAGTAACGAAAAAGGAGCGCCTTCCCCATCTTCGCCCACCGTGGATCGCACCTCAGCGGACCCATTCGCGGATACTGACCCATTCAAAGACGAAGCCCAAAAGTCGGCCCCGGCCATACCGCTGCCTCCCTCTCCCGAGATATCCGACTCCGCTGAAAAAATCGATCCATTCGGAGATCGCGAGAGAATGGCCGCCGCACCTGCGACGCCTGAAGCATCGAACGCAACATCGCCAGCCGAGTCACCGGCGTCTCCCGGCTCCCCCACAGCCGATCCGAATCAGCGAAAATCTGCCCTTCCAGAACTCCACGTCACGATTGACGGCGGGAATCTGATCGTCACTGGAGCGATCGGCAGCCGAATCCAGCACGAGCGCATCTTGGAAACTTTGGCAAAAGAATTTCCCGACCTGAAACTGGATGCGCAGTTCGAGCTAGACTATGACCGATCTCAGGTGAACTGGGGTGGGCGAGTCGCTTATCCCTTCCTCGTCGATTTTCTCAAAGCGGTAGATTCTCCATCGGTGATTTATGAAGAAGGAGTCGTCACTTTGGGAGGTAGAGTGAAGCCTGGCTATAGCCTGCAAGCCGTGACCGAGGGGGCCATCGACACGTTTTCCGATTCCAACACTCGCGATCTGGTCAATCACCTACGAGATTCGAAAGGAAACACAGCCGAGAAGCGAAAATAGTGCCGCATTCTCCTGATCAAAGAAGTTCCCCCGTTCCATGTCCCTCCGACTCCAGATGCTGCAAGTGGCGCGACTTTCGCGTCAGGTTCTCGGCGACGACGCCAGCTCGCTGGTGGAACGCTATGTGCATTCGCAACAAAATTCAGACGGTGGGTTTCGTGATCGCGCAGGCGTATCGGACCTCTACTACACCAGCTTCGCCATCGATGTACTGACAACGCTGCAGACCGGTTTGCCTGAAGCAACACTCACGGAATTTCTCACCGCTCAATATGAGCAGCTAGACGATCTAGACTTCGTACATCTCTGCTGCCTAGCTCGCGCTTTTTCTGCTCTTGAAAAAAAGTGTCCATCGGAGGTGATCGCAGCGATTCAGGGAAAAGTCGAGTCGTACCGCTCTGCTGATGGTGGATACAATACAGAGAGGGACTCCGCAGGTGGTTCTGCCTACGCCTGCTTTCTTGCACTGGGAGTTTACGCCGATCACGGACTGTCTCTGCCCGATCCTGTCGGTGTGGTCCGCTGCTTGCGCAGTCTCCGAGTCCGAGACGAGGCCTGGGCGAACGATGCGATGCTCCCAGTCCCGAACATCCCAGCCACCGCCGCCGCCGTGACTCTGTCGCGTCATCTCGGACTACCGATTCCCTCGGGAGTCGGTGAGTGGATCCTCAGTTCGCTGCATCCGAGTGGTGGTTTCAGTCCTTTCCCCGGTGCTCCCATTCCCGATCTTCTCTCGACGGCAGTGGCACTCCACGCATTGGACGGACTTCGGACAGACTACTCTAGGCACAAGGAATCTCTGCTGGATTTCATCGATACCCTGTGGACAGCAGAAGGTGGCTTTTACGGCACCTGGGACGATGATGTATTCGATCTGGAATACACCTATTACGGACTACTGGCTCTGGGGCATCTCTCGCTATGATGATAGAGGGTACACTCTTGCATCCTACCCTGTTCGATACCTTATCGAATGCCGAGCAATCCCTGCTGCGCGAAAAAGGTGAGGCCGATCACTGGACAGGCGAGCTCTCTACCTCTCCGCTCTCGACCGCGACAGCCATCGTGGCACTGGGCACGGCGGAGCCGACTCTGCATCGTGCTCTCGTCGATGCTGCCTGTCGCTGGCTGGTGGAAAATCAAAGAGACGACGGGGGCTGGGGCGATACGATCAAAAGTTTCTCGAATATCTCGACAACTCTGCTCGCTTGGTCGGCGCTGACTCGCTTCGGCGATGAGTATAGTCGTCCGGCAGTCCGGCGAGCTGCTCATTGGATTCAGGATTACGTCGGCTCGCTCGATCCCGGGCAGATCGCAGAAGTGGTCAAGGCTCGTTATGGAAAAGACAGGACCTTTTCCATCCCCATTCTGATGCTTTGCGCGATTTGCGGCACACTGGGTTCGCGTGGATGGCGCTACGTAATGCAACTTCCCCACTGGCTGGCAGCCTTTCCTCGCACCTGGTTCGCCGCTCTGAGACTGCCGGTGGTGAGTTACGCTCTGCCCGCGCTGATCTCCATCGGGCATGCGAAATGGCGGAACTCGCACGCGAGGCTGCCCGATTTGCTCTGGCCGCGACTCTCGAATCTGCTGGAGAGCATTCAGCCCGCGTCGGGTGGCTTTCTCGAAGCGGCACCGCTGACCAGCTTCGTCACCATGGCGCTCGTGGCGGCAGGTCGGACGGAACACCCAGTCGTGGCTCGCTGCGTTACATTCCTGCGAAATACCGTGCGACCCGACGGGAGCTGGCCCATCGACACGAACCTAGCGACTTGGATAACGACCCTCTCGGTAAATGCTTTGACCGCAGACGATTTTTTCCGAAGCGAAACACTTCCCGACCGAGACCGCATTCGAGACTGGTTACTCAATCAGCAATGTCGCGAGCGTCACCCCTTCACCGATGCCGCGCCTGGAGGCTGGGCTTGGACGAATCTCAGTGGAGGTGTTCCTGATGCGGACGACACTTCAGGAGCGTTGTTGGCGCTTCGCTCGCTTGCCGGGGAGACTCCCTCTCGCGAGCTCCGAGAATCTGCAGCCGCCGGAGTCAACTGGCTGCTGGATCTACAAAATCGGAACGGTGGAATCCCAACCTTTTGTCGAGGATGGGGGGCACTGCCCTTTGACCGATCCTCACCCGACATCACGGCTCACGCCCTGCGGGCTTGGCGAGCTTGGGAGAAAGACTTGCCACCCGAGCACACAGAACTGCAAAACTGCTTACAATTCGCTAGGCGAAAAGCAGTGAATTTTCTCCTACGTCAGCAGTTGGGCGATGGATCGTGGGTACCGCTCTGGTTCGGGAATCAGCACCGCTTTGATGACGAACAGAATCCGACCTATGGAACCGCAAAGGTCGTTCTCGCTTTGGCTCAGGAAGAAAGAGCAGAATTCGCCGTGCGCCGAGGATGCGAATGGCTGATTCGGAATCAAAATGCCAACGGCGGGTGGGGATCAGGCCGAGAGGCGACCCCCTCCTCCATTGAAGAGACGGCATTGACCCTTACTACCCTCGCCACACTCATGCATCAGGGGCAGCTGAATGTCGCAGCCAGATCCGCTCTCGTGCGCGGAGTCGAATGGCTTACTGAAGTTACTAAAGGCGGCACAGAATTCGACGCCGCTCCCATTGGTTTCTATTTCGCCAATCTCTGGTATTTCGAGAAGGCGTATCCCATCCTCTGGACGGTCGAGTCTCTGCGCCACCTGTCGAAGCTCGCGGAATCCGTAGATGATTCATTGTAGTTGAAATTTTGGATCAGCTTTTCTAATATTTCATCTTCAAAAATTAATTATTTATGTCAGATCATTCATTGAACGGAAAAGTTGTCATCATCGGAGGCGGAGCCAAAAATCTCGGAGGACTCCTGAGTCGAGAATTCGCAAAGAAGGGAGCAAAAGTCGTGATCAACTTTCACAGCGATGCCTCGAAGGCGGACGCTGATGCGACCGTCCAAGCGATCATCGAAAGCGGTGGGGAGGCGTATGCCAGTCAAGGCGACCTCACCAAGCCTAGCCAAGTGGCCGCATTGTTTGAAGGAGCAAAAGCTCGATATGGCGGAGTTGATATCGCGATCAACACGATCGGAAAAGTCCTGCGCAAGCCCATCGTCGAGACCACGGAGGAAGAGTACGATTCGATGTTCGATATCAACGCAAAATCTGCCTTTTTCTTTATCAAAGAATCAGGAGCGCATCTCAATGACGGGGGTAAGGTGATCACGATTCTGACCTCGCTGTTAGCAGCCTTCACCGACGGGTATGCCACCTATGCTGGTGGGAAAGCTGCGGTTGAACACTTTCATCGGGCGGCAGCCAAAGAATTCGGTTCGCGTGGAATTTCCGTGAATGCCGTCGCACCCGGTCCCATGGACACTCCCTTCTTCTATCCTGCGGAGACACCGGAACGCGTTGCTTTTCACAAGTCGATGGCAATGAACGGAGAGCTGACAAAGATCGAAGATATCGTCCCCATCGTGATGTTCCTCGCGACAGAAGGCTGGTGGATCACCGGTCAGACGATCTTCGCCAATGGGGGATACACGACTCGCTGATCCAGTTGCTTCCTTGCGAGACAAGTGCTCATTCCGGGTTCGAAGAAGCGTACCCGAGAGAGATTTCACGGAATCGGGGGAGGCGGAATCCGTCCCGAATCCCCAGCCGAAGGCTTGATCTGAGTCGGAGATTTCGGTGTAGGGGCAGGAGGCGCTGGAGGCGTAGGAGGCTCCTGCGATGAAATGGGGGGAGCTTGAGGCGCAGATGGGGCCGATGGACTGGAGACGGGCGGCGGTGCCGGGATTCCAGAGTCCGTTCCTGATGATGGAGCGTTTCCCGAAACAGCGACGCCCGGTGCTGGGGGCAGCGGTACCGAGTGGATCCCATCGATTGTGCCCGGCACTCGACCTGGCACATCTGGTGTGACGATTCCCGGAGGCATCGGAGGCAGGGAAACATCTGGATAGCTTCCGGATGGTCCGGTTGAAGTCATGTCGGGAGCAGCGCTCGCCGCACCCGGAGCAAAGGAATCGATAATCTTTGGCTGCCCGCTAGGAGTTAGCGCATTACGATAGATCCATATCGTGCGCAAAACCTCTCCATTGCTCGCTGAAATGTAGAGTTTTCCCGTGAGACGACGCGACGCATCGAGCAACTCCAGACGCCAAATCGGCTCGTTAGAGAACTCTCGCAAGCGTAGTAAATAATCGCAACTATCGAAGGCCACTTTCGCCCGTCGTGCTTCGCCTTCTGCGATAGTGAACGCTGCCACGCTGTCCACAGCAATCTGTGAAGCGCTAAAATACCCCACCGGCACATCATTCGGGTAGCGCTCATTATCCTGCCCCCCATCGCCGGGACGCCCACCCGACACCCAGAATCGATAGAGCATGCCCGGTGCCCGCTGATCAAAGGCCAGCACTTGCCAGTCATTCGGCTGAGGGATTCCACCTTCGGCTCGGACTTCAGCGATCCACTGAACTGCCTGTGGACCGAATTGACTGGTAAGCAGGTTCAGCGCATTGCGTGCAGAGACCGCATTCGACTGAGCCGTAGCGGGTTGAACGGAGAGGAAACACGCTGATAACACTAAAATCTGAAAGCGAATGAAGAATCGTCCCATGAGATGAAATCTGAGGTGGAGCTTGTTAATCGTAGGATACGTTCATTCGACGAATGAACTTAGCGAGAAAAACAAGGAAATTTTCTCAGATTACCATATATTTTGAATATCTTAATGAAAAGGTTCTCGTTTCTTTTCCTGTGCATTTCTGTCTTCGGAGGATTTTGGGCCCAAACTGGCTCCTGCGCAGAGATTCCGGTGATCATTCTGGATCCGGGACACGGCGGTTCGGCAGTCTCCGGAAGTCGCGCTGCTCGCAGCGACAGCTCCCCGAATAATGCCTCGTCTCCCGGGGGCTTGCTGGAAAAAGATCTGACATTGGAATTTACTCTGATTCTAAAGGACGAAATTCTCACGGAGGCGTCACGACGAAACCCGACAACTCATATCCTCGGCGTTCTCCTCACACGAGAAGCAGACATCAATCCTGACTTTACCATTCGCGCCCTCACTTGCAATC
>JBDHQE010000121.1:0-10540 GCA_039806885.1 Verrucomicrobiales bacterium | reverse complement strand
CAATTAGCGCGCCGCCGGGCCAGGGGATATCGCTGCTTCCGCAACTTTCGCTCAATTGCTTACTGGATTGCTGGAAGGCTTGTTCTAAGGAACAATATTGCCTTTACCCACTAAGTTTCCGACAGAGCCACATTTTTTTCGTTTGGGTGTGCTGACGCGACCCTTCTCGAGCCGCCTTCTATTCTCAGGAGCTTAAAATCCAGCGATGCCTATCAGGTTCGTACCTTTCGTGTGGTTCGTGCTTGAGAAATGAAATTCCTGACACCTCGATCTGCTGTCAGCTACGCTAGGCAGAAGGGAGCCTTTTCCTGTTGGAAATTGGGATCGTCATAAGGCTACCTCCGGAAAGCAGCGTGGAGCGTGAAGCAAGACTTGGACGGGCGCGAAGTGCAAAGTGCGAAGGGAGTGGAGCGTGTTCCTCGACCGACAAGTGACAAAGCCTTGGTGCCTGGCTGCGTGCAACGCACAGGCTGACTGCAGGACGCCGCCAGTTGCCCCCCCTTAAACCCTGCGACGAAGTCGCAAGCTTATCGGGACTCTACCATAGGGCGACGTGCTCGTGGGGGATCCGAAGGAGTCCATAATATCATAGTCCATTTGACAAAATCACCCGTCAAGCAAGCTTATAACTGCCGCTGGAAGCTGCGCCGCAAGGCCAGTCCAGTGCCCCGAAAGTGTTTCCTGTTTTTTAATCAGGATTTACACGCGGGACCTCGAGAGCAGCGCCTCGACCGGCAAGCTTTTTCCACTTTAGATCGAATTATCTAGACGGTAGATATTGGGCATTTTTGACGCGGTATGTTCATCGCTTGATTTTCATCTCTTTCCTGTTGTAGCGTATAAGGGAAGATCGATCCGCATCCGCCTCGGGCGTCTGCGCGACGCTCCCAACCTCACGGTTGTGGATTGCACGTAGCGTGCGGATGATCTTCACTTAATGGAATCCCGACATTTTTCTGAGCGATCCCATAAATGTGAGAGACGGATTATATTCGCTCCGAGGCAAGTGGGTCAGCGCAGGTGTTGTCTGATCAGAGGCAGTGATATTCAGTTCAATCATAGTCCTTGAAAACTGAAAATTCCCAGTAGAAGTTAGACGTCCTGACAGCACCCGCCTGGCCGAAACCACCCACAGCCCGACGTGTAGATGATGGAGGTGTCCATGTTCACCTGTCTTGAGCCCCGCATCCTGTGCGGGGCATTTTTATTTCTGAATTTTCAGGGGTAGCTTGTTTTCGCTTCGATGTAAGTGGATCAGCGCAGGCGTTCTCTGATTAAAGGCAGTGATATTCAGTTCAATCATAGCCCTTGAAAAATGGAAATTCCCAGTAGAAGTTAGACGTCCTGACAGCACCCGCCTGGCCGTAGCCAATCAAAGCCAGGTATGTAGATGACGGAAGCTACCGTGTTCATCTGTCTTGAGCCCCGCATCCTGTGCGGGGCATTTTTATTTCTTGCTGCCACCATCCTTTTTGTCGTATCCTTTCTTGCCCGCTCCCAGGCGGTAGCGAAAACGTGTAGGCGCTGTCTGCGTAGATCGGTAGGCGTCTTTAACCCGTCTACCCATCATCGGGCTTCAATTTAGGAGACCAGTTTTAAATGTAGGGGACAGGTTGTTTTCGCTCTGTTGCAGCTTGAGATCGTCATGATAGAATTTGAATGGTGTTCAACTTCCGCCGGGCGCGGCCATGGAAGTTGTTCAGGACGGAGGGGCGCCCTTCTCGTCAGTCCTGCCTCTTGAGTGTTGTCGGCTCCATAAGAGATTTTCAGGAACTCATAATCCAACGAAGCCGATCAGGTTCGTGCTTTTCGTGTGGTTCGTGGTTGAGAAACGACAGTCCCCGATACCTCAATGTGGTGTCAGCTCCACGAGTCAGCCGTCATACTTTCTATGTTGTAAATTGGGATAGTCATTGATATGATAAAAGTCTTGGCAGCACCCACCGGTGATCCAGACATATAGGTAGCCGGTGCGTAGTTCAGCTTGGGATATACCGGCTCAACACCTGCCTCGTATTTTTCTTGATCTTCTCACACTTCTTCGGGTCTTCCTCAAAACTGGTCATCACCCAGCTCTTGGATCGCCCGCCTCCTTTTCTCTGTATAATCACCAGCTCATTGCCCTGCATGGCAAAGACGATCACCCCGTGGGCTTGGTTGATATTTTCCTCAGCCGTCAGATGCTATCCGCCATCTGGCAGTGGGCCAAATTTTTCAGTAAATTTTTTAGGGACAGGTAATTTTTGCTCAGTTGCAGATTGAGATTGTCATGATAGAATTTGATTGGTGTTCAACTTCCGCTGGGCGCAGCCATGGGAGTTGTTCAGGACGGAGGAGCGCCCTTCTCGTCGGTCCTGCCTCTTGAGTGTTGTCGGCTCCATAAGAGATTTTCAGGAACCCATAATCCAACGAAGCCGATCAGGTTCGTGTTTTTCGTGTGGTTCGTGGTTGAGAAACGACAGTCCCCGATACCTCAATGTGGTGTCAGCCACGTATGCCTGACGAGATTTGTTCTCTGTTGTGAATCGGGATCATCATGATATAATTGATTTGCGATTCAGTTCTGTCGGGTGCGACACAAGGGCTGCATCAGACCGGGGAGGCACCCCTCCCGTCCGGTCCGACTTTCTTCTTCCTGCTCCATTTCAGAATTTTCAGAGACAGGTAATTTTCTCTTCAGAGCCATCGAGCCAGCATATGTGTCATCTGATCAGAGGAGTGATATTCAGTTCAATCATGCATCCTCATTGATTTATTGAAAAATCGAATAGAAATTGTCGAGATCAGACCATCGGGGTGCATGGCACGGACGTATGAGTGACGGCAGCTTGAAAAAGCTGAGCAGAGCTCGTGGTCTGGTTCCTCAATCTTCAGGGACAGGTTATTTTCGCTCCGCGCAAGTTGGCTTTTTAACCACGAACCACGCGAACCACGCGAACATTTTTTTCGTTTGGGTGTGCTGACGCGACCCTTCTCGATCCTCCTTCCACTTTCCGGAATCCAAAATCCAGCGGAGCCTATCAGGTTCGTGCCTTTCGTGTGGTTCGTGCTTGTAAGATGTCCAACTTCTCGAAGAAGAGCCTAGCCCGATTGATACTAGC
This sequence comes from Verrucomicrobiales bacterium, assembly GCA_039806885.1. Lineage (GTDB taxonomy): Bacteria > Verrucomicrobiota > Verrucomicrobiia > Verrucomicrobiales > DEV007 > Arctic95D-9. The sequence continues at coordinate 7,439 of JBDHQE010000121.1, read as the reverse complement.
ATCCAGATATCCCCGCGTCTTTCAATTGTATTTCTAGAAAGATCATCTTATCTATTGCCTATAGCTCGTCGCAGAAAAGCACCCCCTCGGCACACTCCCGATCCTCTGGTAAAAGCCGCCGAAGCTCGGCCCCTAGGGAGCGATGTCTTGCGCGCGACTACCACAACCCCGGAGACGATCGCTATAAAACAAATTGGCTCAAGCATGCCCATAAATCTTCGTAGCACCTCCACGTAAAAGGATTCTGACCGCCTTAGGCCTTGCGTTGCAGATCACCGACTGAGAGAAATCGCTACTAGACTCTGACGTGACAAAATTGAATTCCTTGATTTTTGACACAGAATTATTAGATTTGGGTGTGGCGAAGACGTTTAGGACGTAAGGAGTGGGGCTCGGACATCACTCGTCGCCACTCTTCTTTTGCTTACTTCAGCCGATTTGGTTGCTTCGATGGTCAAAACAATGACCGGTCTCTAACAGCTCTGATATTGACTGAGATTTTCATAAGAAAGGGAAAGCATGAAGAAGCCCCGTTGTCCTCGGCTCACACCCGGCAAGTTGGTTTTTTAACCACGAACCACGCGAACCACGCGAACATTTTTTTCGTTTGGGTGTGCTGACGCGACCCTCCTCGCTCTTCATTCCACTTTCCGGAATCCAAAATCCAGCGGAGCCTATCAGGTTCGTGCTTTTCGTGTGGTTCGTGCTTGTAAGATGTCCAACTTCTCGAAGAAGAGCCTAGCCCGATTGATACTAGCATCCAGATATCCCCGCGTCTTTCAATTGTATTTCTAGAGAAATCATCCTATCATATTGCCTATGGCTCGTCGCAGAAAAGCGTCTCCTCGGCACACCCCCGATCCACTCGTCGCCGCCGCCGAGGCCATGCCCGCCGATAAACGAGCCGCCAAATATTGCCCCACCCAACGCGCCCTTGATGACGGCGTGAAGTACCGCAAATTCCGCACCGAAGGCGAAGCCCTCCTCTACGATATGATCCACAATCCTCATCCGTCCGAAAGCTTCAAAAAATAAGTCCGCTCCCGCACATCACCGTGCATCGATACCACACCGCGCAAGTTGGTTTTTTTAACCACGAACCACGAACCACGCGAACCACACGAACATTTTTTTCGTTTGGGTGTGCTGACGCGACCCTTCTCGATCCTCATTCCACTTTCAGGCTCCCAAAATCCAGCAAAGCCTATCAGGTTCGTGCTTTTCGTGTGGTTCGTGCTTGCAAGGTGTCCAAGCAGAGCAATAGAACAAGCCCCCATATCCATCAGCTCTGCATTCGCCACATTCACTTCATCTCTTGCACAGTTTCCTAATGATCGTATCCTTTCAATCTTGGCGGCACCCATCGGCTCCTAGCGATTTACTGGAGACCCATGCGTAGACGGAGAGGGTCGCGCCTCCGCGCCATCTGCCTCGTAGCCCGCCTGTCCTGCAGGCGGGTATTTTATTCCATTCCATCATTTCAGGGATGGAAAGGAAATTATCCCCCGTCAGATTCGAGTGAAACCGCTTTGGCAGCAGGACGCCCGGCAAGTTGGTTTTTTAACCACGAACCACGCGAACCACACGAACATTTTTTTCATTTGGATTTGTTGATGCGGCCCTCCTCGCTCTTCATTCCATTTTCAGGCTCCCAAAATCCAGCAAAGCCCTATCAGGTTCGTGCTTTTCGGGTGGTTCGTAGTTGAGAACATTGCAAATTACGGAGCTCCTAGTTTGCAAATTACGAAGGTTCTATCTTGCAAATTACGTGAATGTTTTATTTGATATGGATTCGTCGATTACATTTTTCCTATGTCGCAAGTGGGAAAGAGCAGCGGGACACTCGGCAAGTTGGTTTTTTTAACCACGAACCACACGAACCACGCGAACATTTTTTTATTTGGATTTGTTGACGCGGCACTCCTCGCTCTTCATTCCATTTTCAGGAATCCAAAAAGCCAGCGAAGCCTATCAGGTTCGTGTCTTTCGTGTGGTTCGTGGTTGAGAACATTGCAAATCACGGAGCTGCCGGAGCAGTGGACGGTTCGGGTTCGGCGGGTTCGGGTTCGATAGGAGGGTAGGGGAGGGAAAGCCTGCTTTCTCCAAAAGATACAGGTGTCGGCGTCAGGTTTTTCCCCCAGTAATAGAGACGAAAGGATGGGGAGGATTTGGGGTAGGCGTAAATCAGCAGCCAACGTGAAGCGAGCGGAGCCGCCGGGATCATCGCATCATCCGCCATGAGGCTGCCGTCAGCCTGGAGTGGCTCGATCTGTGGATCACTCCCATAGCTGACTTCCACTGCTCCATCTGCAATCTCGATATCATCCATGTCGAACCACGGGGTATGACCGGAGATCGTGATGTCAACAGCTACCAGTCGGGCTTCGATCGCTGCTTCGGGATTCGGGGAGAGCGTGCTGTAGCCGGTATAATGCCAGGCTCCGTTGACTTTTACTGTGCCATTGCCCAAGCCTTCAGCTTGGCGCTGAGCACTCTCGGCGAGGATGCGGTCGATGACTACCTTTTGTTCCTCATCAGTGAGTGGTCGCGATCCAGGCTGACTCGGAGGAACGCTCGTCGGAGATGTGGGAGGAGCGTTAGGTATGGACAGTGGAATTTCTTTTTCGTCTTTGCCCGCTGCGATCATGATGGGAGCATCCGGAGCTGATTCTTTAGCCTGAGCGGGGCTGGGTGTCGCTTCCGTCGCCTGCGTCTGTGGCGGGGAGATGGTTTCATTAGAGGGCGCTGGCTTTTCTCCGCAGGCGCTGAGGAGAAGCAGTAGCATAAAAGCGAAGGATCGGTGCGGTCGGAAAAGTAATTTCATAATGCGAAAAACGGAGGCGGATACAAGAACAATCACGATCCGTGCTTTTCAAATGGGAATCTGCAATCCCCGGAGTAATGTAGCGCATGGACTCCGATTTGCAGACTCTCGTGAATCCCGTCGAACAAATCGGCGCTCGTTATCAGATCAGTCGTCTGGCTGACCTGATCCCCACTCCCTGTCCCTGTGGGCAGGCGCGGCGGGCGTTTATGAATGAGGCCAATGATGTCGCCTCGATGCATCTGGTGGAGATTAAGCAGGACAGTGAACTGCACTACCACGAAAAAACCACGGAGTTGTATTACGTGCTGGAGGGCGAGGGTCACATCGAGCTGGATGGTCGGAGTCATCCTCTTACTCCGGGCACTGCGATTCTGATCCAGCCTGGTTGCCGTCATCGAGCGGTGGGGCAGAATCTAAAAATTCTGAATATTCCTGTTCCTAAATTTGATCCTGCTGATGAGTTTCCTGCGTAATCAGTCAGAGAAAAGTCATCAAGAGCCGAACCTGATCCCTTTACCTGTATTGCCCCTATGTCCTCTCCTTTTAGTTCCGTCGAAGATCTGGTCGCTGATATTCGCAGCGGCCGCATGGTTATCATCGTCGATGACGAAAGCCGCGAAAACGAAGGCGACTTGATCTGTGCTGCATCGAAGGCCACCCCAGAGACGATCAACTTCATGGCGACTCATGGGCGTGGACTTATCTGTGCACCGATCTCGCAGGAAGTGGCAGAGCGATTGGGGCTGCCGCTGATGGTGCGTCGCAATACTGAGGCGCACGGGACGAATTTCACAGTCGCCGTTGATGCTGCGGAAGGAGTTACTACGGGAATTAGCGCGGCGGATCGCGCTCGGACGGCCCAAGTGCTGGCAGATCCTCTGTCGGAGCCTGGCGATCTGGTGCGTCCGGGGCATATTCTGCCGCTTCAAGCGAAGCAGGGTGGAGTGCTGCGTCGTGCCGGACATACGGAGGCCGCTGTCGATCTGGCTCGATTGGCAGGATTGGAACCAGCGGGGGTAATCTGCGAAATTCTCAATGAGGACGGTAGCATGGCTCGTCTACCGGAGTTAATCGCCTTCGCCGAGCGCCATAGGCTGCGCATCGGCACGATTGAATCGCTGATCGATTATCGTCGCAATTCGGAGAAACTGATCGAGCGCATCGAGGAGGTCGCCATGCCTACCGATTATGGGAGCTTTCGACTTGTCGCTTACGGTAGCCGTCTCGATCCTGACGAGCACCATCTCGCTCTGGTGAAAGGAGAAATTCATCCAGAAGAGGCGATTCTGGTCCGCGTCCATTCCGAGTGCCTCACGGGAGATGTCTTCGGGTCTCGTCGCTGTGACTGCGGCAGTCAGCTTCACACCGCGCTGAGGCAAATTGAGGAGGAAGGTGCCGGGGTTCTCGTCTATATGCGTCAAGAGGGGCGGGGGATAGGACTGCTCAATAAAATCCGTGCCTACAAGCTGCAGGAACAGGGCTTGGATACGGTCGAAGTGAATGAGAAGCTCGGTTTTCCGCCCGATCTGCGCGACTACGGAATGGGGGCGCAGATTCTCTACGATCTGGGCGTCCGGAAAATCCGTCTGATGACGAATAATCCACGCAAAATCGTCGGACTGGAGGGCCACAAGTTGGAGATCGTGGAACAAGTGCCTCTTCGCATTCAGCCGAATAAGGACAATGCGCGCTATCTAGACACGAAGAAGTCTAGGATGGGGCACACTCTGTAAAGAGGCTTTCACAGAGCCTTGCCAAAAGGCTGGTGATCTTCTACCTTCGCGGCATGTCTACGTATGCTCCTGAAGGCACCATAACTACGAATCGAATCGGAACAGTTTACATCGTCGCTAGCCGATACAATTCGCGATACACAGATGCGATGGTCGAGGCTGCGAGTAGCAGGCTGCGTGAACTCGGACAGAATCTCTTCATCGAAGTCGTCCGTGTACCAGGAGCTTTTGAGATTCCGATGATCGCCAATAGACTCGCGTTGAGCATGCCCGATCCTCTGGCTGTCATCGCGCTTGGGGTCATCATTCGCGGAGCGACTGCTCACGCGGATCTGATCGCGGCTGCGATTACACAGAGGCTGCTGAAAACCACCGTCGAGACTCAAGTTCCCCTGATCCATGAGGTTCTTTTGGTCGAGAATGAGCAGCAGGCAGAGGAACGGACCCTGGGCGAAAAGATCAATCGTGGACGAGAAGCCGCCGAGGCAGCCGTCGCGATGATGCAGCTATCGTACCACCTTGATGAGACTCTCGGTGGATTTTGATTTATAATCGAAGACTCGTTTTTTCATTCTCCCATGAGCACCCTCGTCTTCCTCGACCGTGATACTGTGGACCGCGAGGATCTAGATTTCAGGGCGTTAGAATCGCTCGGACGGCTGCGCTGCTACGGCACGAGCAGCCGTGAAGAAACTCGCCAACGTCTCGGAGACGCCGAAATCGCTTTGACTAACAAGGCGATCCTCCGTGCTGAGGAGATGGATGCTGCCCCACAGTTACGACTGATCCAAGTCGTAGCGACGGGAGTCAACAATATCGATCTCGACGCTGCACACCAACGCGGAATCGCCGTCTGCAATGTCCCCGGATACAGCACCGAGGCAGTGGCCCAGCACGTATTCACCTGTCTGCTAAATCTGTTCACTCACGTTCATCAGTACGCTGCGGAGCCGAGAAAGTGGGCTGAATCACCACATTTCACTCGTTTGGACTACCCGATTTCTGAATTGGCAGGGAAAACGCTGGGGATCGTAGGTGTCGGGGCGATCGGTCACGCTGTAGCGCGGATTGCTAGAGCTTTCGGAATGACGGTGATTGCCTTGGAGCGTGAAGGATCGGTAACAGAAGGCGAGATTCCCCGCCTGAGTCGAGAACAGTTTTTCGCTGTCTCTGATGTCGTCTCCCTACACTGCCCGCTCACTCCCGAGACTCAGCATTTCATCAATTCGACGACTCTGGCGATGATGAAAACGAATGCCATCTTGATCAACACAGGGCGCGGTGGTCTGATCGACGAATCCGCTCTGATAGAAGCTCTGCGCACTAAACGAATCCAAGCTGCTGCTGTCGATGTGCTCGATGTAGAGCCTCCTCCAGCAAATCACATTTTCCTTCAGGCCGTCGCTGCGGGAATGGACAATCTCCTGATCACTCCACACATCGCTTGGAGTGCGGTGGAAGCGCGTCAGCGGTTGCTGGATAGCGTGGTCGCGAATATCGAGGCATTCCGAGCGGGGCAGGATAGAAATCGTGTGGTCTGAGTGCGACGATTCTGTAAAAAGTCTCGCCAAGCTTCCTTCTTTGCGCTCTTAATGGAAGGTTTAATTCCTATGTGTCACTGACCGCCTATGAAATTAAAGCCCCACTGGCAGATTCTCATCGCCCTCATCTCCGCCACTCTACTCGCCCTTGCCGCACGGTATCTGGCTCGTGATGCAGCGGCGGACAGTGGCAAGATGATTTTTATTCACGCTTTGGTGAGGACTGCGGGGTACATCGGGAATCTCTTCATGTTGGCGCTGAAGATGATCATCGTCCCGCTGGTCGCTAGCTCCATCATCGCTGGGATCGCTAGCCTTCATGGAGTCAAGGGCTTTGGTCGATTACTCGGCAAGACGATGGCTCTCTATATGATCACCGGGGTGATTGCCATTTTTATCGGCTTGAGTCTCGTCAATATCATTCGTCCAGGGCTTCAGAATGGAAAGCCGAATGAGGCCATTGCCGCTGCCTTTCACCATCAGGCATCCCAAGTGGCGGCTCCCTCCAAGGTGCTGAATAGTGATGCGCTGGAGGGAGGGTTCATTCGCCAGATGGCGGTCTTCTTCGAGCGCATGATCCCAGATAATATTTTTACTGCAGCGGCTGATAATGGCAATCTACTGGCGCTGATATTCTTTTGTATCCTCTTCGGCGTCGCGATGACTGCCTTGCCTCATGATCGAGTGCGCCCTCTGACGGATGTATTTAACGCGACGAATGACGCGATGATCGTGCTGACGAACTGGATCATGGTACTAACTCCTATCGGCGTCTTCGGGCTGATTCTGCCGGTCGTCTATGAGTCGGGCGGAGGCCTCTTCATCCAGCTCGGTAAGTATTTCGTGACTGTACTACTGGCTCTCTCCCTGCATCTTTTCATCGTCATGCCCGTCATTACCGGCTGGCTCAGTGGACGAAATGGGTGGGCGCACCTCAAGCACATGCGCGAGGCGTTGTTCACGGCCTTTTCTACCGCTTCCTCCTCCGCTACCTTGCCGGTGACGATGCGATGCACAGAGGAAAACGCTGGGGTGTCCAAAAAGGTCTCCGGTTTCACTCTCCCGCTCGGGGCCACGGTGAACATGAACGGCACGGCTCTCTATGAGTGCGTGGCCGTGATCTTCGTCGCTCAGGTGATGGGGATGCATCTGGGATTCGGGCAACAGTTGATTATCGTGCTCTCCGCCCTGCTCACCAGTGTCGGGGTGGCAGGCATTCCCTCAGCCTCCATGGTGGCCATCCTCATTATTCTGAAGAACTCGGCGATCCCGACGAGCACGCACGTCGATGCCTCGCCCAACCCTTCAACCTATGGGCAGGAGGTCACGTTCACCGCC
>JBDHQE010000120.1:0-10740 GCA_039806885.1 Verrucomicrobiales bacterium | reverse complement strand
CTCACCATAGGAAAACCGGCCCTCGGCTATGCGCGAGCGGGAGTAGAGGAGTATCGGAAGCGCCTAGGCCGATACGTCTCCCTGGATTTGCGTTGCGATTGGAAGGATGCAGGATCACAGAAAAACAGTGAGATTCTGCTATCTGCCAGCGAGGGATCATTGCGGATCGCGCTGGACGAGAGGGGTGAATCGTGGACGACCGCGCAGTTCGCCTCACGAGTGGAAAGATGGAGGCTCGATGGACTCAAGCGCATTGCGATTCTGATCGGGGGTGCTGATGGACATACCGCAGCTCTGCGAGATGGGGCGGATCACGTCGTGGCGCTCAGTGCCTTCACCCTACAGCATGAATTGGCTCTGGTCGTACTGCTAGAGCAGATCTATCGCGTCCAGACTCTCCTAAACGGGGAGCCTTATCACCGCTGAGCCAGTACATCTCACTTGGCATTTCCTTTCCTCCGACCTAATCTAGCAGTTGATATGCTGGAAACGATCCTCCCAGACGACCTCATGAGTCGATTCGCCGACTGCCGCATTCTCGTGGTAGGCGATGTGATGCTGGACTGGTTTCTCTGGGGCAGTGTGTCTCGCATTTCTCCCGAGGCTCCTGTGCCTGTGGTCGAGGTGCAGAGGGAAACATGCTACCCCGGCGGTGCCGCCAATGTAGCACGTAATCTCGTTCCCTTCGGAAGTTCTGTCGAGCTGGCCAGTGTGTATGGGTCAGACGCGGCAGGTGATCAGCTTTCCACCACCTTGGCCGAGAATCGGATCGGCATGGACCTCTGCTTGCGTCGAGCGGATTGCCCGACCATCACCAAAACTCGCGTCGTAGCTCGCCATCAACAGGTAGTGCGGATTGATCGAGAGAAGCGCAGTCCGATTTCTCCAGAACTCGCTGATGAATTGGTAGCTCGAATCCGCAGCGTCTTAGATCGGATCGATGGGATCGTAATCGAAGACTATGGAAAAGGATTGATCACTAGCAAGCTAGTGGCCGGAATCCTAGCAACTGCTCGCGAGAAGAAGGTGCCTGTTACCGTGGATCCGAAACCGGGTGGCTTATCGGACTGGCAGGGTGCGACGGCGATCAAGCCGAACCGGAGCGAAGCTTTCGCCTGTGCCGGTCTGGATGACAGAAATCGCGATCAGGGAGTCGCGCCTCTGGAAGATGCTCTCTTGCTGGAGGCGGGGCGGCGACTCCAGGAAAAATGGGACTGTGAACAGTTGCTTCTGACGCTGGGGGAACAGGGGATGCTGATGTTTCAAAGAGGATCTGGACCGATCCATATCCCCGCGCAAGCTCACGAGGTCTATGATGTCTCGGGTGCGGGAGATACCGCGATCGCGATTTATACGCTAGGGATTTGTTCAGGACTTTCTCCTGTGGTTGCCGCTAGGATCTCGAATCTGGCGAGTGGGATCGTAGTTGGCAAGCTGGGCACTGCTCCGATCGAGCGGGAAGAATTGCGCGAGGCAATCCAGCGGGATTTTCCGCAGGGGATCCCGTTCGGCTGACAGTCCTCCTTTCTTTTATCATGACCAACGAAGAACGCATCATCCAAGACTGCTTTGAGGAACATCTGGCCACAGTGGTTCGATTCCGGTCGCATTGCGCCGACACCATCGCAGAGATGGCAGGTCGAGTGATCTCTAGTCTGCGATCAGGCGGGAAAATCTGCTTTTTTGGAAATGGTGGTAGTGCGGCTGATTCTCAGCACTTCGCCACGGAATTCACGGTGCGCTTCTCCCGGAATCGACGAGGACTGGCCTCTATCGCACTCACTACAGACACGTCTGCACTGACGGCGTGTGCGAATGACTTCGGCTTTGATGAAGTCTTCGCTCGTCAGGTGGAGGCCTTAGCTCGGCCAGGCGACATCGTGGTAGGGATTTCCACTTCCGGAAACAGCCGGAACGTGGTACGCGGTCTGGAGCAGGCGAGATCGATGGGTGTTGGGACCTTTGCTTTCACAGGACAGTCCGCCGGCGCGTGTGCCAAGCACGCAGATCTAGTGCTGGACGTGCCTTCCACCGTGACCGCACGAGTGCAGGAATGCCATCTGATCGCTGGACACTTGATCTGCGAACTGGCTGAGACAGCCTTTCTCGATACTCCCTCGTCTATTTGCGGGAATTGAGCGCCCGCTCTACGGGTGCCAAGATGCGTTCGAGAGCAGTCAGTGACTTCTCGGCGTCCTGAATGGCCTTCAGCATGGGATCATAGCGCTCGCGATGTTCTCGGCACACCTTGCGTAGAGGATCGAAGAGGGCGAGAAAGTCATCGTACATCTCCTTGGTACCCTGCGCAAAAGCCGTTCGCTGGGCGTTCGCCAGCTTTTCACGATACTCATCGATGATGGTGGAGTAAAAAACTCGTGCTCGTTTAATCGAATAGGCACCAGCGACCGCTGCGAGGGCGACGAAAATTGATGCGGTAACGAAGGCGACGGCATGCCAGGGAGTGATTTTGAGCAGGGTCAGAATGACACCTCCGAGGCCGGTTAGAACAGCCGCAATCAGAAACCCCCAGATTGTGCTACTTCTCTTAGAAAATAGCGCCCCAAGTCGATCTCGCAGATTGAGTTCATTCAGTGAGCTCGAGGTCGCTGTCTCTACCAAGCTTTCGATTCGCGCCTGAGCCTTATCCCAGCTGGGAGTACCGTCTTCGCCCACGCTGAGTTCAAGGCTGAAGCGCTCCTGCATCTCCTTAGAAACACGCTCCCAGAGGTGGTTCACGTCTTCCTTCACCGCCCTCGATCCCGCCCCTATACTGCGACGGACTGCCTTCATGGTCGTGGCGAAAATCAGCCCCTCAATTTTCTCGGCAACCCTCCTCCTTGGAAGTAGAGCAGAAAAAACGCGAAACTCTGATTCCAGGAGTGGTTCCGCCTGAATTCCAGCAGCGACGAAGCTTTGATCGAAGGCTTCGAACAGGGGTTCGCACTTCTTCATTGTGCGTGTTTGCTGAATTTGACAAGCAGGCTCCAGCTCGCTCAGAAGCTCATCGTCCGCCCGGATGATCTCCGAGGCAGCTCCGAGCTTTTCCTTAATTTCACGTAGGACGTAGTTGGCAGCCCGCCAGCCGTGAATCAGTTTGATCAGGCGAGGCTCGGACGACTCGACTATCCCTGAAATGTAGCGCTCGAGGCCTTCGAGCTGGCTCTTTCGAGCGAGTTCCGAATCGTCCTGTGCGGAGGTTTTGGCGAGAAATGCCTTTTTGGCCGAGACGGCAAAGGTCGGAAAATGTTGTCCAAAGCGGTGGTGAGCTGTTTTCTGAAGATGCTCCAAAATCGCCGCTACTTCCTCGTCCGTCCGGAGATCGCACTGTTGGAGAATGAAGACGATCTTCTTCTTCCATTGGTGATGGATGCGATCAAGGAATTCCCATGTGGTCGCTCCCCAAGGGTTCGTCACCGAGAAGACGAACAGCACCAGATCGGACATCGGTAAAAACTGCTCAGTGATTCGCTGATGGGCCAAATCGATGGAGTTGGTGCCGGGAGTATCGACGAGATTGAAGTCTTTGAGAAACTCGTTGGACCGATAGACCTCTACGATGTCTTCGGAAAAGTCGAATTCGTGCGCCTCTTCTCCATATTTGAAGAATGCGATTCGATCCGTCGTGGGGATGACATCAGATTTACAAAAATCTTCGCCAAAAAGAGCATTTAATAGAGACGATTTTCCTGCATTCACTTCCCCTACCACAACGAAGAGGAAGGGATCCTCTAGGTTGGCGATCAAATTCCGAAGCAGGGCGATCCGTGAAGAACTTAGATCCGTACCACGCCCCAACTCGATCAGCTTTTCTGTCGCGATGCTCAGTTGTTCTCGGGTCTGGAAGTAATTCTTCCCGAGCAAATCTGTCGGTTTTTTAGCCAAAGGGTTACGGGTGAAAGCTCAAATTGATCTATCGTGACAAACGGACGTACGCTATCTCTAGAAAAGCGCAAATAACTCCGGAAGTGAAGCAAATTATTTGGATTTGCCAAATAAAAAACCGATTTACCGGAAGAACGCTATCAGGTGCCCCTTCGAAATGGCTAAATCACGTTCGGAATTTCGCGTTCGGAATTATGCGAAGGGGGAGATGCTTTCGCTGCGCTGAACCCGAAATCTGAATCATCCAGCGCTCCGGCCTATTACTTCACAACGCCTTTTCCCGACGTGATGGGACCGGGCTGAGCTCCTTTGCGATAGGTTTTTCGAAATTTTTTCCCCCAAGCCCCGTTCTCATAGACTTCGCGGTAGGTGATCGTCACCGCATCGTAGGTCTCAAAATTTCCACAGTCGTCCGCCTCAGTGATTTTCACGTCCTCCCGACACCATTCGATGTGGCCCAGCAGCGTAGGATCGCAGATCTGATGCCGACGAGAAAAGTTCGGGAAGACCTTGCAGAAACTGAGATCCTTGCGCGGGAAGTGACAGCGAATCTTCGGTGGAATTTCCGCCTTTGGTTTCGAGGAAGTGCTTGAACCTAAGACAGCATCCTGAGCAAAAATCTCTCCAGTCAGTAAGAGGGAGAGCAAAAGGGCGACAGAAAGAAGTGATCTCATGGATGAATGGACTGGCTCACCTTGAGGAAAAAGTTAGATCTTTTCAAGTAGAAAGTATCGATTCGTCTTCATTCCCGTTCAATCTCGCTATTTTGCCATCGATCACACCAATTTCGGATTGTGAAATTGCGGAGCGAGTCCTTATTTCCGCTTCAACAATGAGCCAACATATCCGACTCTACATTCCCGGACCCATTGAGGTCTCTCCTGCCACATATGCAGCGATGTCCGCGCCGATGATAGGGCATCGCGGCAAAGAATTCGCCGCTCTTTATGATGCGATTCAGTCACGTCTCCAGACGCTGATGGGCACTACGCGCCCTGTCTATCTCTCCACCTCCTCCGCTTGGGGCGTGATGGAAGGTGCTCTTCGCAATCTTGCGGTGAAGAAGGTGCTCTGTTGCGCTAACGGAGCCTTTTCCGATAAGTGGGTCGAAGTCGCCCATCGCTGCGGCAAGGAAGCCGATGCGCTGCAATTCGAGTGGGGGGAACCGATCAATCCCGCCGCGCTCGACGCAAAGCTGGCGACAGGCGAATACGATCTTGTGACTTTTATTCATAACGAGACTTCCACCGGGGTCATGAGTTCCCTGGCCGAGGTCGCGGCAGTGGTGAACAAATACGATGATGTACTGCTGGTCACTGACACGGTATCGAGCTTCTCGGCTGTCCCCATCGAAGTGGACAAACTGGGCATCGACGTGCTACTGACCGGCAGTCAGAAAGCCTTGGCGCTGCCTCCAGGATTGTCTCTGTTCACCGTTTCGGAACGTGCGATGGCTCGCGCTGCGACGGTAAAAGATCGCGGCTATTACTTTGATTTTCTGGAGTTCCAGAAAAATCACGAGAAGTCCAATACACCGAGCACGCCCTGCATCTCTACGATCTACGGACTGAATCACCAGCTCAACGCTTTCTTTGATGAGGGACTGGAAAATCGCTATGCTCGCCACATTCGACTGAATCAGATGGTTGGCGACTGGGTCGTGCGAAATGGCTTCGAGTTTTTCGCCCCAGAAGGCTATCGCTCAGTGACGCTGACTTGTATCAAAAATAATCGCGAGATCGATGTGAATCGCTTCTCCCAGATTCTGCGCAATGACCACGCGATCGCGATTAACGGTGGCTATGGCAAGATCAAGGGAGTGACCTTCCGCATCTCCAACATGGGCGACGAGACCGATGAAACCATCGGGACGCTGATCGCTGCTTTGGATGACTCGCTGGGGAAACTCTGATCATCGGGGATTTTACGAATGCTCGATCCTCATCCGCGATACGTTTTTCCCCTAGATTCGGGACGTGTCGCGGTGAAGATCTGTGGGGTAACTGTGGCCGATGAAGCTGAGGCCATCACTGCCGCCGGTGCCGACGCGATCGGAGTCAATTTCTGGCGGGGGTCAAAGCGTCATCTGTCTCTGAATCAGGCGATTCCGTGGTTACGTGAGCTAAAGGGTCGCGTGATTCGGGTGGCTGTGGTAGTGAACGCTGCGGACGATGAATTACGTCAAATCGCCGACAGTGGTGCGGTGGATTGGATTCAACTGCATGGAGGCGAGACCCTTGACAGGGTAGAGTCTCTGATGCGAGAGGGTATAGCCGTGTTCAAAGCTCTGGGTGTGAAGGATCATTCTATGCTGGAACAGGCCATCTCCTTTCCCTCGCCCACGCTGCTGCTCGACGCCTATGCTCCCGGAGTCTATGGCGGCAGCGGGCAGGCGATGGATTGGACTCTAGGTGCAGAGGCTGTGAAGCGCTGCTCGGATCGCCAGATCGTGCTGGCCGGGGGGCTAACGCCGGACAATGTCGCGACAGCCGTGCGTCAGGTGCGTCCGGCAGCGGTGGACGTGGCGAGCGGAGTCGAGCTTTCCCCAGGAAAAAAGGATCTCGGAAAAGTGCGGGAGTTCATTGCCGCAGTGCGATCTGCCTGATCATCCGCGTAGGATGATTCATCCTTAATCAGCAGAGGAAATAGTCACTGCTTGATCGTTTTGATACTCGGGGCGGCCGTACTTTCGACGATACACATCAGGAGAGATCTCGAAAATTTCCTCGAAATGCTGTTCGAAATCTTCGTTCTTCGACCAGCCGAGAGTTCGCCCGACGGAAAAAATTTCCTCCCCGGTCTCTAGGAGACGAAAAGCGGCGTGCAGACAGCGCCTTCGCTGAAAATAGTCCACAGGACGAAAGCCAGTCGTCTCGTGAAATGAAAGCTCGACCTCATGTCGGTTCTTCTTCGACGGGGCGATGTCAGGGAGTTCTAAGGATTCACCTCGTAGAATGCGGTCCTCGATGCGGTCGAGAAGTGACAGAACGGTCTCGGGCATCGCTAGGAGAGTCGCTCCGCGCCAAAAGCGACGATGCTCTGCGGCGAGTAGACCCATTAGTTTTAGGATCGATGCGCGTGCAATCGGATCGCGGCGTTGTCCCTGACGGAACAGATCTTGCAAATATTCAATTTCCGCGCGCACACGTGTATCCGCTTTCCCTCGCACGCGAAAGATGTGGATGTGATGATCGCGAGGAACACGGAGCCAGGATTGGGCGAAGAAGAGTCCGAGCACATCTGGCGAGCGCACCACGATCTCATACTCTCGCACGAACCACTCCGGCATATAGCGCAGGCGCACCAGCACCGCTCCTTCCGGTCGTATCACTTGATGTTGCTGGCGAGAGCAGACCATGATCGCCGCCCCGGCACGCAGTGCCTGCGTTCCCAGTTCGGTCTCGTGAAGGAAGGTTCCAGATTCTACGAAGTAGAACTCTGGAAAATTCGTCGCCGGGAATGTGTAGTCGTCGATCAATTGAAAGCGTGTAAATCGCACGGGCCACCGCCCCGCGTTTTCGATGCGGTTTTCTACGATTTTCGGATGTTTGGAGAAACGTCCCATGTTTCAGCCTATTGGCTCTACCTCGGTCCCGTAACGGACTGACACGAGGGTGAGTCCGTCTGCTGGAGCGCAGTATGGTGCTTTCGCCTCATGATGGCTTCCTTGCAAGAGGGAATCGATCTCCTCCTCACGAATACGACCGCGAAGCGCATATACGGTCGTGCCAACGAGAAAACGGACCATTCGATACAGAAAGCCCGTGCCTCGAAAGCGCAGGATAATCCCACTGCCATCCTCTGAGGGACGAGCCGAGGCTTCATACAGAGTCCGTACAGTATCGCGATTTTCGTCATATCCATCGTGCCGCTTTGCGGAGAAAGCGCGAAAATCATGAGTTCCACAATAGTGGGTCAAGATCGGGTCGAAGTGCTCTGCGACGCCAATTCCTACCTGATGCCATGCGAGTCGGTGGAGCAGTGGAGGTAAAACCTCTGCTGTCACGATGTGATAATCGTAAGTTTTTTCCAAGGCCGAAAAGCGGGCGTGAAAGTCAGATTGCGTCTCCTCGCAGCGCATGACCCGAATCGAGGCAGGGAGCTTCGAGTTCAGCGCTCGCATCCAGGCTCCGGAATCCATGCGCCATGTGCTTGGGACATCAAAATGCACGACTTGTCCGAGTGCAGATACGCCGGCGTCAGTTCTGCCCGATGACTGTGCCGAGCCCACCTCTGGACAGGTCGATACGAGACAACTCTCCAGCACGTCTTGTATCGTACCGCCGCCCGGCTGACTCTGCCAGCCAGCATAGGGGCGACCATCGTAGGCGAGGTCGAGTCGGAATCGACGTGTCTCGGCGGAAAGGTGGGTCATCGTAGCTTTGGTGAATAATGTAGTTCGTTCTGCTGTGAGATGCTTGTCAAATCCTCTGGAGTGGAGTCTTGTATCTCCGTGCTCCCGCCCCCCAGCCATATCGACGTAAAAGCGCATCTGCTCCTGTTGCATCGGCAGGTGCTACCGCTCTTCTTTCTGCTCTGCGCGCTGACGATGATCATTTTTATCGTTGTTCGCGCTGGGCAGAAAGGTGCGAATATCCCCGATGCTGACTATGTAGGTGCTCCCGTCGGACTGCTTTCAGCGAGAGCTGGGGTGACTTTCGATCCTGATTTTGCCGTCCTGTCGCCCATCGAGATGACGGAAGCGCCGCTCGCGCACCTCATTGACGAAGGAACCGCAGGGCTGGCTCAGGAGGCGAAAGCACTAGCGGATGGACGAGTGGTGCTCGTGGCTGGCGAGAGAGTGATCCTAGCCCATGATCAGGCTACCGGAGTCTTTGAGACTGTATACTCCGGATTAGCGACTATTCGAGTAAGGGTCGGTGCTTTGGTCGCTCGCGGAGAAGCTCTCGGTCAGTTTCGCTCGTCTGATTCCGAAGATTCACCGATCCGAATCGAGATCAGAGGCTTTCCCGGATTGAGCATCTCGGAGACAGCTCCGCACGGAGAAACGCCAACTCTCTCGTCTCCTAGAGGTGCTATTCATGCCTCTCCACGAGCTCGCTCCTCGGAAGCTTCGGCGATGAAGATCGAGATGCCCGAAGCGAAACCCTGATTCGGCCTTATTCGGCAGCTTGCGGAGCGTCCCCAAAGGCGTCTTCGTAAATCACCGCGTAAGCGACTAAACTCAAAGCCATCGCAATGAAGCTGCCGACATAAAGAGCGAGAACGCCGATGAAGGTCATGGCCACTATCGCACCGATAAATAACAAAAAGCGAAACCACTGAGACTTCACCACCTGCCAGCTCATAGAAAGCGCCTGTTTCACAGGGATCTCACCATCTAGCACGAGCATCGAAGCTAGGACGCCAACAATCCCAAGAAAAGAGCAGGCAACAAGAAGGAAGAAATACACCAGAAGGGATGCCCCAATCACGCCAAACAGCACCGCTGGATTAGGTTCCTGATTACCCCCGACCCCTAAGACCATAAAAATTCCACCGACGAGCAAAGCGACGACAGGGATGGAGATTGCCACACCGATTCCCGCGATGATCAGATTGAGTATGGCTAAGGGTTTGAACTGTCGACGAAATCCCTCAAATAACATCTCAGTATTTGGCTCTTTCCCTCGGATATGGGTCAAAAGATACCAAAAAAGCCCCGCCATCAAAGGGAGGGTCAGGAAGAAAACGGGGAGAAAAAGCTGCGAAGCGACACTAATCATCAGCATCGAGAGCAGACTGACCCCTAAGATCGGCCAGAAGCGGCTTTTCAGAATTCCCCACGCTCGGCTGAGGGTAGATCGAATCGAAAGATGATAGCCTGGCCGAGTCTGTATCTGTCTTGGCCTATAGGGCGTCATGCCTGCTGGAGCAGGGGGAGGGAATGAAGTGGCGTGGCTCGCCTGAGCAGCAGGCGCACTCGCCGCGATTTGACTCGCCAGTTCACTTTGGGCAAACGGCGTCCAGGCCGAAAAACCCTCAGACCAAACCAAAGTCGAATCACCGATCACGCCTCCACGGCGGAGGGAGAGCAAATGCTCCGTGGATACAGGTCCCTGACGAGAGCCTCCCATTTCATAGTACCATTGAGTCTCAGGATTCATATGATCAGTATACGGTTCGTGTGTAATCGAATTATGGAGTGTCTTTGGCTGAGTTAGAAATCGTCATCGTATCAGAACTCGGAGAATCTGTCGATACTTTGGAGCCTTCTTTAAGCGCTTCTGGAACTTTCGTTACCTCCGGTGGCTTTTCATCCATGGCGATCAATTGCGAGATGGTGACGAACTCGAACCCTTTGGCCAAGAGCTGATCAAGCGTCGCAGGCATGGCATCGACGGTCGATTTGTGCAAATCGTGAGCCAGCAAAATGCCACCGGGATGAGCTCCGTTCACGATACGACTAGTCACCACATCCACTCCTGGGCGTTTCCAGTCCAGAGGGTCGACGGACCAGAGAATCGTCGGGTAGCCAAGCTCTTTCATCATCAGCTCCTTTTGGCTCTTCTTGATTGCTCCGCCGGGAGGTCGCATCGTCTTTGGTGGCACTCCACAGGCTGCGACGATTTGCTCGTGACACGCTCGCAATTCAGCCAGTAGCGCCTCGTCTGACATGCGAGCGAGAGAATTGTGCTTTACCGTGTGATTGCCGATTTCATGCCCTTCGGCGATCATTCGGGCGAGCTCGGGCTCGGCCAGCGAGGTCACCAGGTCGGCGGCGGAGACCGGGAGCGAGGGGTCGAGACGCATGTCGAGCGGCCCATCACGCATGAAGGACAGGCCTCGCGCGGGGTCATCCATCTGGCTGGAGGCGAATCCGAGGTCGGCGAGGACGAGATCGGCGGCCAGGCCCGC
>JBDHQE010000119.1:0-10828 GCA_039806885.1 Verrucomicrobiales bacterium | reverse complement strand
GGAAAATTCCGAATTTCGTCCATAAACTCTCGAAATCACGTTCTCTCGTGTCTCTTTTCATGCGATCTCCACTTCATAGATGAGCGAAACACTTGCGTGATCGTTCGAGCGAGCCAACCTTTGCACTATCCACTCCCCAAACTCCATGCGCTTCCTTTTGACAGTTGTTTCCTTTGCGACCCTTCTGCTCGTCTCCTGCGCGACTAATCCCATCGATCGGAGAATTCAGCGCTACCCTGGCATGTTCAACACTCTGAGCGATTCGGATAAAACGAAAGTCGTACAGGGTCAGGTATCGGAGGGGATGTCCACCGATGCTGTCTTTCTCGCTTGGGGGCGACCTAACCGCGTGATGAGCGGGAGTCAGAGTGGTAAGAGTCGCGAGCGCTGGCTGTATTTTGGATCAGAACCCGTTACCTCTGTTTCTGTGGGGTTCGGTAGCTATGGCCCTCATCATCACCACGGATTCGGATACGGTTATGGAGGAGCTTGGGACATGGGCACCATGGTGGATTACATGCCCGTGATCGATCGCCAAGCTGAATTCGTGAACGGACGAGTCGTATCTTGGGAGTGGCGGAGATAGCTCCGAGACTAACGCCTGAACATTATGGAAGACACCCACGGACATCGCATCAGTTATCTGCGCATTTCCATTACAGATCGCTGTAACGAGCGCTGCATTTACTGCATGCCTCAGGAAGAACAAATCTGGCTCCCCCGCGCCGATGTGCTCGACTACGAAGAAATCCTGCGCATCATCAGAATCGGAGCCTCCCTGGGTATTTCTAAAGTGCGAATCACCGGCGGCGAACCACTGACGCGGCGGAATGTAATCTGGTTCCTCGAACAGGTCTCCGCAATTGAAGGCATCCGTGATCTGGGGTTTTCGACCAATGGAACCCTCCTGACTCGTCCCTTGCCTGACGGTCGAAGCACCGCTCAGGGCCTAAAAGATGCTGGAGTGAGATCGATTAATGTTTCGCTCGATACCCTCGACCGAGCTACTTATGCCAAAACGACCGGACGCGACCTTCTTCCCGACGTGATCGAAGGCATCGACGCCGCCAAAAGTGCCGGGATCGAAAAAATCAAGCTGAACACCGTACTCATGCGCCACCGTAACGAGCACGAACTCTGGGATCTCGCTGCATTTGCTCGCGAACACGACGTTCTGCTGCGTTTCATCGAGCTAATGCCCGTCAGCACGACCGAAGTCCTTACGGAGGACAACTTTCTCTCCGTCGGGGAAGCGATGGCTCTACTGGAATTCCGCCTTGGAAAATTGATCCCTCGTCCCGAGGTAAAAACCAACGGACCAGCTGTATACTACGAGGTCCCAGACACCGGGCAACTCCTCGGCTTCATCGGTGCAATGACGAACCTGCACTTCTGCGAGACATGTAACAAGCTTCGTCTCACCTGCGAGGGAAAACTGCGTCCCTGCCTGGGTAGTCATTTGGAATTCGACATGCGCGAGGTTCTCCGCAAGCCAGACGCAACAGATGACGATATTGCCCGATTTTTCATGGAAGTCGTTGAGAGAAAGCCGAAAGAGCATGACTTTCGCAATAACTACCAGCCTGGCCGCCGCATGATCGCCATCGGTGGCTGAAGGAGAAGTGATGCGACAGCGCCTGCGATTGCTGAATTGAAATCGTCCTTATGATGATCGACGATCCCTCGCAGAAGAGCGTTGGAATCAGCACGGGGCTCAGATCGACCCCGGACAGCGTCTCAGTCGTCGTGACGCCCTGTATAGAAAAACGAGCGCAAGTAATTCAGGGCAAATCAGTCTTCCAGCACCATCACCTCAGCGTGGAGCTGATGCTTCTGAGCCGAGGCATTCACCAGACTGCGAATCGCGCGTATCGTCTTGCCTCCCCGTCCGATGATTCGCCCGGTATCATCTGGATGGAGTTGAATCAGGAAACGATGCGTGCTCCCCTCCAGCTCTCGCGTGATGGAGAGTTCGTCAGGATGCTCCACTAAGCCGTTCATAATGAAAGAGAGAAATTCCTGAATCGCGATTGTTGGTTCCATCTGATTAGTTGCAGCTCGTTATCTGTTCACAAGACAAAAAAGGGAATGCGTTTTGCATTCCCTTTCGTTTTACCTCGGTGCGAGGACTTTGTCACGCAAGAATCGTCAGGAAGTCGCCTGACGCGCCTTTTTCAAGATGCTGGCTACAGTCTCGGACGGCTGCGCCCCCTTGCTGATCCATTCATCCGCCTTCGCTACGTCGATCTGATAACCGTTCGCTGCCACTAGTGGGTCATAGATACCGAGCTGCTCAATGAAGGCACCCTGACGGCGAGCACGCCCGTCCGCGACGACGATACGATAGAAGGGCCGATCCTTCGTTCCTTCACGTCTCATTCTGATTTTAACCATATCTCGATCCGATTTTTGTAATTGTTGAAAAATACCGCCGCCCTAGGCGGTCACGATGACAAAGTCTCCGCGTCGATGCGGAGGGAGTAGACTGTTTCGCCCGGAATTCCAAAAAATCAACAACTGTTTCTTTTGTTTTCTCAGAAAATCCAAAGATTTCTTCAGGGGAATATTGTCGAATAAGACCGTTAGTATTTTCGTTGAGGCCCCTCTCCCACGAGTGATCGAGATGGGCGAAAATGGGCGAAAATGGGCCTTCGCGTCGAGAAGCTCTGCCAAAACAAGGTGATGAGCAATTTGATTCACTGTGCTCACCCTTCGGGGAACCTACGGAAGCCACCCCTGGGACCGCTGAAGTCCCCGTCGGCAGCCTAAACTACAACTGACGTCAGTCGGGAAAGTATTTCGAATGCCCTTCGGTGGTGACACCTCGCAAAGAGGAAAGAATTACCGACAGTCGCCGTGATATTGTAAAGGCCAACGAGGACGTTGGCGGACCCAGGCTGGGCTGATGAAGGAATTACCGCCAGTCGCCGTGGTAGTAAAAGTAGTGGTGCGCTCACAGCGAGTCACAGCGAATCGTAGCGCATGGCCAGCGACTCCGCAGAGTGACGCATGACCACATAAGGATACAGATAAACTGGCGGACCTCTATAACTCTGCTCCGCTTTTGTATTGATGAGACGTGAGAATCCGCTACTCTCACTCGACTGTGGCTCATGGTTCTTCTTCATGAACCGCTACCTTCTCATATCCACCCGATGGCTAAAGATAAATAGCGACTTAGTATAATAAGCCGAGAATCCGAATGCTGGGCATCGCATCTCTTGAACCTTCGACAAAAATATGACTTTCTCCGAATTCACTGCCATCGTTCAGAGCCAACCGGACGGCGTCGTTTTACTTGAAGGTCGACGTGCAATTTCGGCAGACGACTACACAAAGGCTACCGCCTTGGGAAGGAGTCTTGCGCTTCGATTCCCACAGTTGAGATTTCGTTCAGGGAATGCTGATGGGTCAGATCAGGCGTTTTCCGAAGGCGTGGCACAGGTGGATGTCAGTCGTTTACAGATTGTTGCCCCTTATGCATCACACAGAAAAAGCATCCGTTATACAGACGCAATATATGATTCCCCCGCCTCTCTATCTCGCGTCCAAGACAGTATCGTTGCTTCCAAAACCATTAGCGCATCTCCAAAGAATAAAGGATTAATTGAGAAACGAGATCAAAATGGGCGACTCGCTGCCAAAGCTGCTTATTTGATTCGTGACACTATGAAGGTCATTGGACATTCCGATGACTTTATGAAGCCGATATGCGCTCTTTTCTATGTGGATTTGAGCGATCCGATGGCGGGAGGAACCGGACACACCATTCGCGTCTGCATGCAGGAAGGCGTTCCGATAGCATTTCAAGATCGATGGGAAAGCTGGATAGATGAAGAATCATGCCAATAGTAAAGGGTGCGGCAAAGCCTCCGCTTCGCTACGACTTCGCTGCATCCTTTCTTCTTATGCCGTTCTTATTGTGAAGTCGAGAAAATCGGCGATCCCTTCGTTTCGCTTCGGCTCCTGCTCTCGCAGCTTAGAAATCTTGGTGCGTATGCTCTCACGGAGCTGAGACGAAAGCGACTCGTAAAAATTACTCTTGCTCTGAATGGTATGGATGATCATCTGCCGTAGCACGAATTCAGGATCGGATAGAAGATCTGTAAGGCCTTCGTCAACGAAGGTCCAGAAAGACTTCCTATAGAGCACCCAGAGGAAGCTAACCGTGCCATTCGGCGAGCTCTCCTCAAACGTCGATCGCAACGCCAAAATCTCTTCGATGGACAGCAATTGCGGAAGCAATGGAATCATGATGGAACGGAATATACGGTTCCGGGCAATCAACGTCGATATCACCAATTCCTTGAGCTGCTCTGGGGCGATAGATGATACTTCTCATCGGCCTACAGCAGAAATTTGCGACGCCTCAAAGTTCGTGCTCGATGGATATGAGAGCGGAGATTTCGGTCCTTATGGCATGGGCATGACACAGTTGTCGTTGAATCGCACAGTAAGCATAGAGAACGCGATATTTAAATGCCTACTAATACAGTTCAACCGAACTGTTCTCAATTCACCTATGCGAGCATTTTCTTCGAATCAAGCTCCCATCTTACAAGGACTCATAAGCAGGCGAAAAGGTATCTCCGTCCTGCAAGCGGCCACTTTTGAGCCCTTTCGTGAACCAGCGAATCCGCTGCTTTGAAGTGCCGTGGGTAAAGGCATCGGGCACGACATAGCCACGAGCTTGCTTTTGCAATCGGTCATCGCCGATCGCATTTGCTGCCGTGAGCGCTTCCTCGACATCACCTGCCTCTAGGATGTTCCACTTCTGCTCAGCGTGATTCGCCCACACACCAGCCAGAAAGTCCGCCTGCAACTCCAGTCGAACCGATAGTCGATTGTATTCGGCCTTCGAGATACGATTCTGCTGGCTGTGAACCTTGTTCGTGAAACCCAATAGATTCTGGACGTGGTGTCCGACCTCGTGGGCCAACACATAGGCATAGGCGAAATCACCACCTGCATGGAATCGATTCCTCATCTCGTCGAAAAATGAAGTATCGAGGTATACCGTCCTGTCATAAGGCAGATAAAAAGGCCCCGTCGCCGCCGTCGCTGTGCCACCGGGATAGGATGTCTGACCAGAGAACAGCACGAGTCGCGGCGGCTCGTAGTCACGACCCGTCTGCTTTTTCAACACATCCGTCCAGACGATCTCCGTATCCGCTAGGACTGTCCGAACAAAAGCACCTACCTCATCATTCGGATCCTGAGACGGGGCACGCCTCTCGACCTGCTCGGTCGTAACTGTGCCTTCATCGAGTTGCCCAATGTTCTCCAATAACTGGAGTGGACTCACTTTAAAGATCGCAGATAGAATCAGCACCAGAATAATAGTGCCACATCCGCCGCCGACGGCCATCGGTCGCCCGCCAGTGGCCAGCATTCCTCCGCCGCGACGATCTTCTACGTTCGAACTCTCTTCTCTGCCTTTCCAGCGCATGACTTTTCCGAAAACTGATTACTTTCCCCAAGAATAACGATCTCTACTCGCTTCGCAAGGTGTAGCAGAAGGTGATCGTAAAAACTCAGCATCCTCCCTCATTCGTCAGAAAGTGACTTATCTGGGCACCTACATTTCAGAACACAGCGCTCCCTCCCAAGCCAGAATCGCACGCTTTCGATCTGCTCCCCAACGGTACCCTGAGAGCTTTCCAGTCTCGCGTATCACACGATGACAGGGGATGAGACAGGCGATCGGGTTCGCGCCCACCGCTGTCCCCACAGCACGAGCGGCTCCCTGACATCCGATGGCTGCGGCTAGTCGTCCATAAGTCGT
The DNA here is from genome assembly GCA_039806885.1 of Verrucomicrobiales bacterium. Taxonomy (GTDB): domain Bacteria; phylum Verrucomicrobiota; class Verrucomicrobiia; order Verrucomicrobiales; family DEV007; genus Arctic95D-9. The sequence goes on along the minus strand of JBDHQE010000119.1, from coordinate 5,043 downwards.
CAGTGCCCCTGGCGGGATCTCTAGCAGCGCACGCCACACACGAAGCTGAAATGGGCTTCCACGCAACCATACCCTCTTCTGTTCACCATCATACAGGGTAGAAAAGATTACTTCCAGACGCTCCTGCGCCCAGAGATCATCTCGTAGCCACTCGGCGAGAGGCCATAGATTCTGCATGGGTTCACGCTCGTTATCGGCTTCCTCCACGAAGCTCAGTCCGCAGATCCCACGTCTAGATTCTGCGATTTCACACGTCCCGAACAGCGTCTCTCCCCTACCCCAGCGAATCTTCATTCCCGCTCCACCGCTCCCGATTTCCCCCGGAGTCGATGCCTCCAGCGAGACACAGAGGTCGTGCAGTCGTCCTGGTCCTGATAAGCCTGCCTCCACAGCAGAGTCGAACACCGATTGCCCACGCTCCAGCCTGGCACGAGCATCCATCAGCGTCAGGCACTGCACGAAATCCTTCGGAGTCACACCCGTCCACCGAACGAATTCTCGATGAAAATGAGAAACCGAGGGAAACGCTTTAAAGTTCCCGTTCTCGTCCCCGTCCACCGAACGAATTCTCGATGAAAATGAGAAACTCCCAGTCCACTCGCAGCCGCCATCTCCGCCAGCGAGGGTTGTTCATGCGCGTTCTCCGCCAGCCAGCGGATCGCACGGGCCATACGATCATACGAACTCATACGCTCCGATAATAGAGGCAGGGTATCGAGACAGCCACCCGGTTCTTGCCCTAATTTTCAGGTTCTGCGTGATCTATGCTTGCCGAATCCCATACGCGACGGCTATCCTGATGTCGTTATGTCAGGAAATATCCCCCGCCTCGATCCCTCGCTTTGCCGCTCGCGGCAGGACCGTCTTCGCCGCTATCTCGTCGATCACGACTATGATGGAGCAATCTTTTTTGACCGCCACTACATCTACGGTCTCACCGGATATTGGCACGGGCAACCACTCACCCCGACCGCACTGGCGGTGAAAACCGACGGACTGACCAGTCTGGTCACGCATTTCCCAGAGCCAGATGCTCCCGCTGCTGATGAAATCCTGTCTTATGTTCCCAATGACTACTGCACCCTGCGTCCGAATCTCAGTGCCTGCGTGACGGAGGTTCTCAATCCCCGCCTCGCCGGATGGAAAACCGCTGCCGTAGAGCAGCAAGTCCCTGCCGCTCTGATCGCTGGACCGCGCTGCACTGATTTCTCTCAGGACTATCAGTATCTCCGCCGTCACAAAGATGCCGATGAGGTCGCTGCGGTCGAGTTCACCGTTGACTGCGCTGATCGTGTCTACACGGCGGCGAAAGAACTGCTCCAGCCTGGCACGGACGAAGCGGTGCTGATGGCGACCCTGCTCGAGACCGCGACGAATGCCGCAGGTGAGTTCCTTTCCGGATGGGGGCAGGATTTTCAAGCAGGAACTCCTGGAGGACTGGCTCGCCCGGGAAGGAAAGCTCTACCCGGTGAACTTTTGCCACTCGACATCGGGGTCGGAGTCCGAGGCTACCGCACGGACCTCTGCCGCACCTTTGCCGTCGATCACCAGCCTACCGACGAGCAACTCGCGGCCCATGCTCGCGTCATCGAGGCGATGAAGCTCGGAGAAGCCCTGATGAAGCCCGGTCAATCCTGTCGCGCTTTTTACGAGTCGGTCAAAGAACACCTCGAAGGCTGGCAGGGATACTCTTTCTTCCACCACGCCGGACATGGGATCGGGCTGGATGCTCACGAGGTGCCGCGCCTGAATCCAGCGTGGGACGATACCTTCGAGGAAGGTGATCTGATCGCCTTTGAACCAGGTCTCTACGGCGATGCACTACGGGCAGGAATTCGCCTAGAAAATAATTATCACATCACAGCAGACGGATTCCGGCAGATTTCCTTCTTTCCTCTCGACCTTGCCTGATCTTCAGATCGAAGCTTGTCTTGACGCAGGGCGTAGCGGCGCGAAATTCCGCCGCTCTGTTTCTCTATTTTCTTTTTTATTTCATGTTCATCGAACCCGTTCTCATCGCCGGTGCCTGGCGCGCTTCTGAAAGCACAGGCACCTTCCAGTCCACGAATCCCGCAACTGGGGAAGTTCTTCAAGCCTGCTACCCGATCAGTTCTTGGGCTGACTGCGAGGCTGCCCTGGATGCAGCCGAGAAAGCGTTTGCGATCCTTCGCACGATGTCAGGAGATGCCATCGCCACTTTCCTCGAAACCTATGCCACGAAGATTGAGCAACGAGCCGAGGAACTCGTGGTGATGGCGAATCAGGAGACTGCCCTTCCCCTGAAACCTCGCCTCGCCGACGGCGAACTGCCACGCACGACGGGCCAATTGCGCCTCGCCGCCGCCGCCGCTCGCTCCCAAAGCTGGCGGCAGGCCACGATCGACAGTGCTGCGGGAATTCGCTCCTGCTTCGCTCCCATCGGTCCCGTCGCCGTTTTCGGGCCGAACAATTTCCCCTTCGCCTTCGGCAGCATCTCTGGTGGGGACTTCGCCGCCGCGATCGCCGCAGGGAATCCCGTGATCGCCAAAGCCAATTCCTCCCACCCTGGTACGACCAGAATATTCGCCGAAGCTGCCCAGGAGGCTGCGACCGAGACTGGAATGCCAGCAGGCACTGTCCAGCTCCTCTACCGCACGAGTCACTCCATCGGCGAACAACTCGTCACTGACGAGCGACTCGGGGCCACCGGCTACACCGGGAGCCGAGAGGCTGGGCTGGTTCTGAAACGAGCAGCCGATGCCGCGGGCAAACCAATTTACCTCGAACTCTCCAGCATCAATCCCGTCGTCTTCCTCCCCGGTGCCCTCGCCGAGCGTTCTGACGAACTCGCCGAAGAATTCGTATCGAGCTGCCTGATGGGAACCGGCCAGTTTTGCACGAATCCTGGGTTGCTCCTTCTCGTGGACGGTGAGACGACAGAAAGCTTCATCACCGACATCACCCGGCGTTTCGATGCCGCCCCGGCGGGGACTCTTCTTTCTCCGGCTGTCGAAAAATCCCTCCACGCCAGCCACCATACACTTACTGAAGCTGGAGCTGAGATTCTCTGTGGCACCGGTCCCGCCGCTCATGGAGGCTGTTGCTCGGTCAAAAATACTCTGCTCCGCTGTTCCGCCGACTCCTTTCTCCGCGATTCCGAAACCATGCAGACCGAGGCCTTTGGGAATTCCTCTCTCATCGTTACGGTGGCGGATCTCGATCAGGCGGCCGCTGTACTGGCAGCTCTCGAAGGAAACCTCACAGGCGTCATTTACTCTGCCAGAGATGGCTCCGATGACGAAGCCTACCGCCGACTCGAACCGATCCTCCGGCAAAAAGTCGGTCGTCTGCTCAATGACAAAATGCCGACCGGAGTCGCCGTTTCCTCTGCGATGAATCACGGAGGCCCCTATCCTTCTACGGGACATCCTGGATTCACCGCCGTCGGGATTCCCGCCTCGATTCATCGCTTCACCGCCCTACACTGCTACGACAATGTTCGAGCCAATCGTCTGCCCGAAATCCTGCGCGACGACTACGTCGGCTCAGCTCAGCGACTGATTGATGGCGCGTGGCGTTGAGCATCACAAAATCGCACGACTTTTTTATCCTATTCACTTTCATGCAAACTAACCCCTTCACCCCTGAAGACATCTCTCGTTCCGTCATCTCCGTGCCCCCGATGGCCCGAGACCATGAGCTAAAATTCGATCAAGTAGAAAACGAGAAGATCATTCGTCATCTCGAAGCCGGGGGTATCCGAACCGTCCTCTACGGAGGCAACGCTAACTTCTACCACACCGCGATCAGCGAATACGCCTCCATCCTCGACCAGCTCTCACAGATCGCCGGGGCAGACACCTTGGTCATTCCCTCCGCCGGTCCCGCCTACGGCACCATGATGGACCAGGCCGAGATTCTCCGCAGCACCGACTTTCCTACCGTGATGGTATTGCCTCATCAGGGACTGACCACCAGTCAGGGAGTCGCTGTGGGCCTGAGTCGATTCGCCGAAAAGGCAGAACGTCCCATCGGACTCTACATCAAGTATGGAAACTACATCGATGTGCCCGAGGTCAAAGCACTCATTAACGACGGCGTCGCCACTTGGATCAAATACGCCATCGTCCGAGAAAATCCGGCGGAAGACGAGTATCTCACGCGGCTGATGGACGCCGTCGATCCCCTCATCGTCGTGAGCGGAATCGGCGAACAGCCCGTCATCGATCACCTCGTCGGCTTTCAAGCGAACGGTTTCACCTCCGGCTGCGTCTGTATCCGTCCCGACTTGAGCATGAAACTGCTCGCGGCTGTCCAAGCAGGAGACCTCGAAGAGGCTCGCCAGATTCAGGCAATTTTCAAGCCCCTTGAGGATCTGCGGAATCAGATCAATCCCGTGCGAGTCCTCCACGCCGCTGTCCATCTGGCTGGAATCGCCGACACCGGCCCGGCTCTCCCGCTGCTCAGCGGTATTTCCAGCGAACAGGAAGCGCAAGTGCAGACCGCAGTGAGAGCGTTGCAGTCAGCAACAGTCGGATAGTGGAAAGTAGCCTGTCCCGAAAAATTCGAGCATCTTCCTTTCGCCTCGTATTCCAACAATCTTCCCCAGTCAAATAGGACTATTCTCCCACGTCGGTCAGTACTGCCTCGATCACAGCTTGCCCGATGAAATAGGCGGACTGCACTAGGCGTTCCAGTAAGGGACGAGCCGCTGGAATCAATCCTTCGACTTTTGCGAGCCCAATGATCGCTGCCGTACCGATGAGGGGAAGACTGTAGTTTTTCGCTTCCAGTCGTCCGGCGTAATCATCCATCACCAACAGTACGTCATCGCCTGTATCGCGCCAGTAGCAAGCGATGTGGATAGACGAGGCTTCGCCCACGTCAATGCCAAGATTCATCGGTTTCCAGTCGTTTTGCGGCTCGTCCACCACCTCAATCCAACCTTCGGATAGTGCATGCTTCAATAAACTGGTGTCAGGAAAGACAGCTCCGGTGGGTAGGACTTCGCCGCGCACCGTTGTCGGGATGACTATGCGCCCGAATAGCTTGCGGAGCAGAGGC
>JBDHQE010000118.1:0-10841 GCA_039806885.1 Verrucomicrobiales bacterium | reverse complement strand
GAGAAAATGATAGGCTGATCGAGCGCTTTGAAAGTGCTTCCGCCATCAATCCTTGCTTGCGAGAGCGGGTAAATGCGCCAAGGGTTGCACCTCTCGAACGATAATTTTTATGAGTCTGAACACTGAAGCCCTTTCTCGTGCTGCCAATGAGGCACGCGGTCTCGCCATTGATGCCATTCATGCCTGTAGTTCCGGGCACCTCGGCCTGCCGCTGGGGGCTGCGGAGGTCGGTGCTGTGCTTTTCGGCAGCGATCTACGTTATCTGCCCAGTGCTCCGAAATGGCTCAATCGCGACCGCTTCATCCTCTCCGCTGGTCATGGGAGCATGTTCCTCTACGCTTGGCTTCATATTTCCGGATACGATCTCCCAATGTCGGAAGTGAAGAACTTTCGTCAACTCCACAGCAAGACGCCGGGGCACCCGGAATTTGGCGAAACTGTGGGCGTCGAATGCACAACGGGGCCTCTCGGGCAGGGGGTGGGAAACTCCGTCGGCTATGCTCTTTCCGCCAAGATGGCGGCGGCGAAATACAATACTTCTGAGCATGTGATCTTCGACCAAACCATCATCTGTCTCGCGGGTGACGGCTGCTTACAGGAAGGAATCGCAGCCGAAGCGATTTCCTTCGCGGGGCACGTCGGGCTGGATAATCTCATCCTGATTTACGATTCCAATGATGTCACGCTCGATGCTATGGCCGATGTGACGCAGAGCTACGATCCGCTCGAGCGCTTCGAAGCCTTTGGCTGGGAAACCGTTAGTGTCGATGGGCACGATCTGGAGGCTCTTCACAAGGCTATCACGCACGCGAAATCCAACCGCAATGGAAAGCCGAAGTTGATCGAGGCGAAAACGCAGATTGGTCGTGGGATTCCGCAGGTGGCCGGGACCGCCGCCGCCCACGGAGAAGGCGGAGCGAAGTTTGCCTCTGAAGCGCGGAAGGGGCTGGGCTTACCGGAGGAGACTTTCTTTGTCTCATCGGAGACCGAGAGCTACTTTCAATCGCACCAGGAGCAACTGAATGAAGTCTATCAGGCTTGGACGAAAACCTACGATGCTTGGCGCTCTGCCAATCCTGATCTAGCTGGGCAATTGGATGATGCGGTCGCTGGGAAAACTCCGGAAGATCTCCTAGCCCGGATCCCCGAATTCGCTGCGGACTACAAGGGAGCGACCCGCGCTGCGGGTGGTGACGTGATCCAGGCGGTCGCTGCTGCGATCCCAGCTTTGATTACGGGCAGTGCTGACCTGTTCGGTTCGACGAAAAACTACATCAAAGGCGGTGGGGATGTCAGCCGTGTCGATTTTGATGCTCGCAACGTCTGGTATGGCATACGCGAGCATGGAATGGGAGCGATTCTGAACGGGATCACTTATGACGGAATCTTCCGCGCCACGGGAGCGACGTTCGCCGTCTTCGCAGACTACATGCGTCCCGCCATTCGTCTAGCTGCGTTGGCCGGATTGGGGGTCGGCTACATCTTCACCCACGATTCCGTGGGCGTCGGCGAGGATGGTCCCACTCACCAGCCAGTAGAGACCGTCAGTGGACTCCGTGTCTTCCCGAATCTCGATGTCATTCGACCGGGCGATCCGGAGGAAACGGCAGGGGCCTTCGCTGCCATGATCGAGCGTAAGAACGGGCCGACCGCTTTGATTCTTACTCGCCAGAATATCGCGACCCAATCCTCTATTCCTGTCAAAGTTCGGCGCGAAGGAGTTCTGAAAGGTGGCTATATCGCCCACCGCGAGACGGGGGAGCTGAAACTCATCTTGCTCGCGACTGGTAGTGAACTTCAGCATGCGATGAAAGCTGCGGAAGAACTCGGTGACGGAGTGCGTGTAGTTTCCATGCCCTGTTTCGAGCGCTTTGATCGTCAATCGGCGGAGTATCGCGAAGAAGTCCTGCCCCATTCAGTCACGCGACGCATCTCGATCGAGGCTGGAGTCACCGGACTCTGGTGGAAATATCTGGGTCTCGACGGTGTGGCTCTAGGGATCGATCGATTTGGTATCAGCGCTCCGGGAGATGTGGTGATGTCAGAGCTGGGCATGACGGTGGAGCATATCGTCTCAGCCGCCCGAGCGCTCTCCTGAGTTGAGGTCGCATTTTTTCGATTTTTGACCATTTCAGCGGTGGGGGGATTTTCTCCCAGCCGCTGGCATGCGGCGATCATGATGGGAATGGCGTTTTCTCGCTTGTTTTTCCTAGAGGAAGATTGCGAGAGTCGCTTGACAAGATAGCGACTATTCTGTCAGCTTGCCCCATGCCCATCTATGGAACAGCCCTCCTCGCAGCCTGTCATCTGTTAGGCATTATTTTAGGCGACTTGCTGGGGCGAGCACTCGGCATGACGACGAACGTGGGAGGCGTGGGGATCGCCATGATTCTGCTCATCGTGGCTCGCTACTACCTGCATCGCTCAGGACGCTTGAACGCGGCTTCGGAAAAAGGAGTGATCTACTGGGGTGCGATCTACATCCCGGTCGTCGTCGCGATGGCCATGCAGCAGAACATGCTCGCGGCGATCAAAGGCGGGCCGATGGCCCTGATTGCTGCCCTTGCAAGCGTTCTAGTCTGCGGCTGTTTCGTCGCCTTCATCAATCGTGGTGAGCCACTGCCTCATCCTGATTCCAACGACGTCGAATCACGCTGAGTCATGTGGGAGATCATCGAAAGAGCAGCAGAGAGCAACGGTCTCGTCACTGGCTTTGCAGTCGTGGGGTTGGTGATCCTCTTGTCTGGATTCCTCTCGCGAAAGCTAACTTGCGGACGCATTCAGGGATCGGCCATCGCGATCCTGATCGGCCTGGCATTGGCCTACGTCGGAGGGCGCTATACTGGTGGCTCCAAAGGACTCGCTGATATCGCTTTTTTTAGCGGAGTCGGACTGATGGGAGGAAACATGCTGCGAGATTTCGCCATCGTCGCCACGGCCTTTGAAGTGCATCCGGAGGAGGCAAAGCGAGCTGGGTGGGTAGGGGGAATCGCCCTCGTGCTGGGGACGGTACTGCCTTTCATCGTTGGCGTCATGGTCGCGTGGAGTTTCGGTTACCGCGATGCGGTCAGTTTGACCACTCTGGGAGCGGGTGCGATCACCTACATCGTCGGACCTGTCACGGGTACCGCCATCGGAGCCGAGTCGGAGATTCTGGCTCTGAGCATCGCCATCGGTGTGGTGAAGGCCATCCTCGTGATGGTCGCGACCCCTGTTGCTGCACGTTTCCTCCGTCTGAGTACCCCGCGCTCCGCGATGGTGTTCGGTGGACTCGCCGGTACTGTCAGCGGGGTTAGTGCCGGACTGGCGGCTACCGACCGTCGATTGGTTCCTTATGGAGCGCTGGTCGCTACCTTCCACACTGGACTGGGGTGTTTGTGTGGGCCTTCCATCCTCTATTTCGCGGTGAAAGCCATTGTCTAATCGGAATTTTTTCATGTCTGAACTACCTTTTCTTGGTCGTGCTCGTTCTTTTCAGGATCGCATTGCCTTCCACTCATCTGAGGGGACTTATCGATATCGAGATCTTCTGGAGCGCTCTGCTGGGATCGCCGCAGATCTACTCCGAGAGACGGATGACCTGAACGAGGCACGAGTCTCGGTGCTGGTTACTCCAGGTTGCGAGTACACTGCTGCGCAATGGGCGATTTGGCGGGCCGGTGGAATCAAAGTTCCGATCTGCCTGTCTGCGACGGAAGCGGAATGGGAATACGCTTTGGTCGATTCGCAGGTGAGTGCCGTGATCGCCGATGCCGCGAATGCTCCCCGAATCGCCTCCCTGTGTGAAAAACTGCGTCTGCGTCTGCTGAGATTGGACGATATCGGTAATCTCGACTTCGATTCGCTTCCGGAAATCGATCCTTCCCGACGTGCGATGATTCTCTATACGAGTGGCACTACGAGCAAACCGAAGGGAGTCGTCACTACCCATGCAAACATTCAGGCGCAGATCGAGAGTCTGGTCCAGGCCTGGGAGTGGAGTCATGAGGACAGGATCCCCTCTTTCCTGCCACTGCATCACATTCACGGCATCATCAATATCACCGCCTGTGCCCTATGGAGTGGAGCGATGGTCGAGGCCTACCCACGTTTTGATACCGATGCCATCCTAGAGCGTGTTCGGTCCGATGCCTGGACGCTTTTCATGGCAGTGCCCACGATCTACGTGAAGCTCATTCAGGTGCTGGGAGCAGCAAGTTCTGATGATCGCGCCGCCATCACTGAAGGCTTTCGCAAAATGCGACTCATGGTCTCCGGCAGTGCAGCCCTGCCTGCCACGGTTCACGAGCAGTGGACTGCTCTCACAGGGCAACGATTGCTCGAACGCTATGGCATGACCGAGATCGGTATGGCGATTTCGAATCCCTACCGGGGTGAGCGCCGTCCGGGGGCCGTCGGACTGCCGCTGCCAAGAATGGAAGTCCGGCTGAAATCGGGGGATGGTCAACTCATCACCAGTGAAGACGAGGCAGGGGAGATTCAGGTGCGTGGTCCCGGAGTTTTCTCCGAATACTGGAATCGACCACAGGCTACCGCAGACGCTTTTGAAAACGAGTGGTTTCGCACAGGAGATATGGCGGTGCGTGAGCGCGAATACTACCGCATTCTTGGTCGTCAGAGCGTGGATATCATTAAGAGCGGTGGCTATAAGCTGGGCGCACTCGAGATAGAGTCCGTACTGCTGGAGCATCCTCTGATCGCAGAGGTCGCCGTGATCGGTCTGCCCGATGATACCTGGGGCGAGACGGTCACCGCCGTCGCTGTTCTGAAATCGGAGTCCACATTAGAACTTTCCCACCTGCGAGATTGGTGTCGAGAGCGACTTTCTCCCTATAAAATTCCCCAGCGTCTTCGCATCGTATCCGCACTCCCGCGTAACGCGATGGGCAAAGTGACAAAACCTGCCGTACGAGCCCTATTCGAGTGAGAAGTGGGATGGAATGGCGGAAAATCCGAATGGTCTAGGAAATTTCTGCGCCTATTTCGACGGCCAACACACTCCCTCACATTCACTTCGCCGCCCCGCGAAATAAGTCCCGTGAGAGATCGAACACGCGGCTGCCGGGGCGCTTGTCGAGGCAGTAGGTAACTACACCATCGCACTTGCCATCGCGCCAAGCGTCGAGGCACATGCGCACCCATTCTGCCATCCGTTCCGGAGAGGCGGGGGTGCCGTGGCGCATTAAGAACTCACTCGCTTGTCCGGATGTCATCACGATGAAAGGTATATGGAAACTGTGGGCAGGTTTCTTCGTCGCCAGTCCGAAGCCAGTCTCGAAGGCCCCTTTCTGAGTGACTTGCCATTTTTCTGGCTCAGAAATGTCTGCGGCGAGCGTTAGTCCTTCGGTACGCAGATTGCGCACCTGCCAACGGAACCCAAAGTTGCTCACTCCTTTCTTGTCCAGAATTCGGAAAGCGAGTGTGATTTCGCTCTTTCCTTTCACGAGAGAAGTGATGTCCACTGCGACTTCCTTCGCTCCCTTTTCTCCGCCACCGATGTCTTCTTCCCATGCGACCTCATCGTTCACTAGGAGCTGTTTGAAATGATAGCCCATCGTAGGTGCGGTGAAATCGTCTTTCTCTTGAAAGTGAATCATGAGTTTGTCTCCAGCCCCGACTTTTACCTGCTGACTGGCCATGAGAAAGTCTCCGGTTTTCGAAGGCTGACCCCAGGGGGAGCTGATCTCTCCCGGCTGTGTGAGCAGTGAGTCGTTCAACAATCCCCAAGCTGAGTCAATTTCCTCACGATCCTCGGGATATGCTACGACGACTCCATCGATCACCTCGCGATATTGCTCTATAAAGTCGCGTCTAATCTCCCGGAAATACATCAGTGGATAGAAGCGGAGCTTTGGGTTGATCGTTTTTGCCTTCGCCTGCATCTCACGCACATAATCCGGAGTGTAGAATTTGTGATTAGCGTAAAAGTCGTCGATCACCCAGCCTGTTAGGTTCTTATGTTCGAGTGACAATTTTGCGATTTCTTCTGCCCAGCGCTGATAGTCCATGCCGAAGGGTTCGGAGTTCAGTTTAGCGATCGGTTTGCTCTCGGACGGAGGTACCAGATACACCCACACATCCAGGCCAGCCTCGGCGGCTCTTGGAAGAAAGAGCTTCAGATCGTCCCAGTCGGTCGCTGCATGCCAGACGAGGTAGTAGTAGGTGGAGATGCCGAGTTCCTTGAGTCGAGCGACGAGGGTATCCACATCGACACGGCCATTCGGCAGGCGTGGCTCAGAGTCATAGTCTGCCAGCGCCCCGCGCCATCGATTAGGGACCGGGGGCTGCGTAGAAGTAGTTTGTGCCGAAGCGGAATCCAAAAAAACGCGATCGCCGATAATCCAAAGAGAGACAATAAGAAGGAAGTAAAGCAACTTTTTCATCGTAGGGAAGCGTAATTCGGAACTCCAAATGAACGAGGGATAGAAGAAAAGTATAAAGGAGTTTGCCTTTATGGCAGGGGAGGTAGTTTCGCTCCATAATAGACAGCACGGTGGCGATTGTCGTCAAAGGCGAAATGCAACCACTGCTTGTCACCACTGACGAAGCCGTCGGGGTAATTCAGGCGACCTTTGGGGCCGTCAGAAGATTCGGGGACCAGCACGCGGCGATAGGGCCAAGTCTTCATGCCATCGAAGCTGATCCAGAGGGCGAGGGGACTGCGATGTTTCGGATTCGGATTGTGTAGAATTGCAACCCTGTCACCTCCGAGAGGGTACAGGGTTGCTTTCGATCCAGGATTCGGGATGTCTGTTTTATGGGCGAACTCCGGCCAAGTTCTACCACCGTCCTCTGATTCAGCATAGTAGAGAACGCCGCCGAGTCGATCTGCTCGGATTATCATCGCGATATGGCCATTGCTGAGTTCGACAATGTTGTTTTCCGCCCATCCGTGATAGCGGTCGTTATCAGTGATACGGATGTCGCCGTGCTCAGTCCAAGTCTTGCCGCCGTCGTTGCTCATCAGCACCCCATTGCGGGGATTGCTGACATAGTGGGCCAGTGATTTATGCCACGGCTTTTCCTCGGGTGGAGGTGGTGGCGTTCCCGCCGGAGGGCCGAGGTAATGTTGAAACGGTATCAGGATTCGTCCGTCGCTGGTTACGATGTGATTGCGGATAAAGGTGAAGTCAGCCAGCCGTCCAGGAACTGGCTGAGGATCGCTCCAGGTACGACAGGCGTCGTCGCTGAAAGCCATCCAGGATTTCCAGTCTCGCCCCCAAGTCTGCGAGTGCGTGGAGAAGAACAAGGTGCTGCGCTTGCCAGACCCCATCAGCTCTGTGGGACACTGACCACTGGTTTTTCCCTCGCGAGCGAATCCGAGATGGAGTGGCTCCAGAGCTGACCAGGTCTTTCCCTGATCAGAGCTGCGCGTCAGACCGATGTAATTTTTCGGTGAGGGTTCAAAGTCATCTCCGGCGAGCATGAGCAGAACCCAGGAGCCATCCGGTAGCTGGCGCAGGGTCGTGTCGCAGACCAGTTTGTTCGGCGACTGCCCGTCGTAGGCGATACTGGTGCGATCCTGTTTGGCATCTTCCGTCGCCTGCTTCTCCCAATCTACGGCCCATGCTTCCGAGGAAAAGTTGAGAGCGATCAGGAAAAGTGCGATAGACAGGGGATACAGAGTCATAGCGGTATGAACGGACTTGGCATGAATGGACGATTCTGAAAGCAAAACTTTTCCGGATGAGCAAATGGCTCGCGATCCGAACCTAATCGTGGAAATCATGGCTTAACTTTCAGCAGTGCTCAAGGAACTAGATTCGTTTTTGATTGTCTCAAATCACTCTTCATCATAAAAGATCTCCGTTGAGATTCCCATGAACGATTCCACTGATCCCACCTGCTCTCCGAAACGCCGCCTTTCCCGCCGGAATTTTCTCTCCGCCACTGCGATGAGTGCGAGTGCCGTCCCGGCATTGCTCGCTGCGGAAGAGTCGAAGCAGGCAGCGCCCGCAGCTTCTGCACTATCAGCTTCCTCGCCAGCTGCGACGCATCGAAGAGCGACGACTTATGCCGAGATCGATCACGATTCGTGGATCGAGATCCTCAGCGACAAGGGCGAATCCTTTATCCCGCCTTTGACGGAGCATTTGCCCATCCAGCCCGTCGGTAATCCGGACTTCATTCACCTTGATTCGGCGCTGAACGTCTGTCGCCGTCGGGTGCTTCCGAAACTCTCCACCAAGGACCGGCCTGCCGTGCTCGCGGCACGAGAAATTGAGACTTTCATCGTTCAGTTCGCTCTGGAGAATCCTCCGATCGTGCCCGAGATGCGTGCTTCACATCTATCCTTGGAGGAGGGGAAGTATCCGCTGGCTCGTGCTCGCTATTTTAGTAATGGGCTGGCGTATGAATTCGACTATTTCTGCCGTGCTGCCGGAGAGAGGCAAAGCATACTCTGGATCGTTGTCACCGTGACGAATGAGGCCAATGGAGACCAGGAGGCGCATGTGAGAGCGAAGGTCAACTTTCAGAAGGAGTCGGATCTGTTCGAATATCACTACCAGCCTTTTTACTGGGATGCTTCGAAGTGGCTTCCGTGCGATGGAGTTCAACTTCGGGAAAACGCGATTTACCGCGATTCTGCGCTGATCGGCAAAGTCGAAGCAGACGATTGGAAATTGGAATGGGAGGAGAAGAAGGAATTTGGAGGAAAGCCCTTGCGCGGACGCCCCCATCATGTGGCCCCCTGCATGAGGCTGGACCACGTTCAGGACGTGCTCCATTTTTCCGCTTCGATGAAGCAGGGAGAGAAGAAGCAGTTCCGAATCGCGGTGCTCACCGACATGGAAGGGGCGACGGATGCGGATAGGCAGCATCTCATGAAGGCTAAGTCTGCGGAAGATCGAGTGGCCGCACTGACGCACTTTCAGTCCCAGTTCACGAAGGAGCATACGCAATTGCTGTTTCCCGTCGAGGAATGGGATCAGATTTTTACAGCACTTCAGCTTTCCACACTCCAGCTCTGCGTGCAATTTCCTCGTGAGAAGAGCCTGATGCCTACGCAGGGCGGAAGTTCAGAGAGGCACTTTGTATGGGTCTGGGAGGCGATGTACATGCTCATGCCTATGCTGAGACTCGGGCAGTTCGAGATCGTGCGTCGCTCGCTCGATTTTATTTTTAGCCTGCAGGATTCTGGGAATCCACCAGAAGGTGAACTGACCAGCACTGCTGGAGCCGTGGGGACGACCGGACCGAAGTGGCTGAACACCACAGGATCGGCTCTTGCTCTGGCTTCCGATTATTATTTGTATACAAAGGACGAGAAATTTCTGAGTGAGTATCTGCCCAAGATCCTCAAAGCTCTGGGCTGGATCGTCGGCGAGTTGCGGGCGACGCGAAAGCTGAATACCGACGGATCTCGCCCGTTGTACTACGGGTTAATGCCCTTCGGGTGTGCCACAGATGGAGACATCGGGTATATCGTCTCCATCACAGACTCATTCACATTTTTCGGAATGGAGAAAGCCGTTGCTTTGCTAGAGCGAATGCAGCACGGGCGTGCAGAAGAGTTTCGAAAGGAACTAGAGAGCTATCGAGCCGATCTAATGCTAGCAATTGAAGGGATGACACGCCCCGACGGCTACATCGAGCGAAAGATTCTCACAGGTCGCGAGACAAAGATCCAACCTGGATTTGAGCGCATCTGCGGAGCGATGATCCTCGCCTATACGGGGCTGCTCGACGTTCGATCCGAGCGCTTTCGCCGATATGAAGAATATGTAGAGAAGAATCTCATGGACGGCTTTTTCGTCGGTAAAATGGATCGCGAAATCGCTTACATCGGAACCGGTGAATTGCCTTGGCATCACGCTTGGCTGCGTCGAGGCGAGTGGAAAAAGGCGTTCGCCGCGAATCGTGTCAATCTACGCTATGGAATCACGCAGGATGCTCACCAAGTGCAGGAGCGCTTCGCCAAGAGCAATCCCGCCTTCGTCCCTTGGCAGCCGAACGGCAGCGGAAATGGTCGCATTCTCGAAATGATGTTGAACAGTCTGTATTTCGAGCATGACGGAATGGTAACTCTACTCGGAGGTGTTCCTTGGCTGTGGTTGGTGGAAAATGGGACAACGCTTCTTCGAAATCTGCATACTCCACTCGGCAGCGTTTCTCTGGAGGCACAGATGACGGATCGCCAGCACTGTCGTTTGACCTTGCGAGCCTCGGGTGATGGCGTTCTGCCTCCGTTGGTACGACTACCGGAGCATTTTCTCGTCAGTGAAAGCAATCTACAGAAGCAGGATCATCTGTTTCAAATTCCTGACGGGGTGAAGGAACTCCATTTCCTCCTCAGTGAAGAGGCTGAGAGTTGATCGCTACATGTGAGCTTTAGTCTTTAGCTTTGGTTTCGGGTGTGCTTTGAATCTGCGCACCTTTCGCGCCATTGTCGCGGGCTGCATCGAGCACTTGGCCGACCGTCTTGAATGGAATATCGTCGTCCGCCTCGACGGTCACGCGTGCTCCTGCATAATTAGGAAGCGTCTGGCTGAGATGATGGCGCAAACGATTCATCGGCACTTTTTCGTCACCAACGATTACGTTCTCGCCACTATCAACCACGCGCAGCACCAGCGAGTCCGCATGAGCCGGGGTGCCCGACGTACGCTCGCCATCTTTCTGGCCGCGTTCTCCATCGCGTGTACGTTCCTCATCACGAGGACCAGTGCGAGGACGTTCTCCATCGCGTGGACCAGTGCGAGGGCGTTCCCCATCGCGAGGACCAGTGCGAGGACGTTCTCCATCGCGTGGACCAGTGCGAGGGCGTTCCCCATCGCGTGGACCAGTGCGAGGACGTTCTCCATCGCGAGGACCAGTGCGAGAGTGTTCCCCGTCGCGGG
>JBDHQE010000117.1:0-10906 GCA_039806885.1 Verrucomicrobiales bacterium | reverse complement strand
TTAGACAGTCTTAGGCCAAGTGCGATACGGAGTATGGGCGAGGACAGAGTTATGGTAGCGCGAATCGTGGGTCACCTCTTCACCAAGCCAATTGGGGCGCTCAAAGGGTTCGTCTTCATGTTCCAGCTCAATCTCGGCGATCATGAGACCGTCATTATCCCCATGAAAAATATCGATCTCGAAGGTGTGTTTCCCTACGGGGATGTGACAACGAGTTTTTTCCACTCGTCCGGGTTCGCACAGGAGCATCAATTCCTCGGCATCTTCCATGGGAATTTCCTTCTCCCATTCGAATCGCGAGATACACGAACTCTTTCGCTGATCGACGGGTCCCTTGATTGTGAGAAAACCGCGATTGTCGGCGATGCGAACGCGGGCAGTGCATCTGGCTCCTTTGACGAGATAGCCCTGTCGAATCTCAAACGACTCCCTGATTTCGCTCGCGAAGTCGCCTCGGATCAAAAATTTTCGCTCGATCTCTTGGGGCATGAATTGAAACTGTTCTCCGATTACTCCACACGAGTGCAGGCGTCGGAGCAAGCAGAATTCCGATTCCGCTCACATGGACGAGCGAAAATCTAAAAAATAAGGGATAACTCATTTCCGAAAAGCAGAGCTACCCCTGTAAGCATCTACGTCGCTCCACTTCGATTCAGGAGATGTACAGAACCCCTGTCGAAATCACCAGCGAAGCAACGGGAGCTGTCTCAGGCAGACGTGGAAGCAGCATTCAACTTTGCTGCCATGCGGCTCTTCAGGCGATCAGCCGTCCGCTTGTGCAGCACACCATTTTTTGCGGCTTTGTCGGCTACAGAAGAGAAATGATCGTAGGCAGTTTGTGCTTCCTTCGCATCGCCCGATCCGATTTTCTCCAACGCGGACTTACGAGCCAGCTTTACACCGGATTTGATCGCACGGTTGTGAGCCGTCCGCGTCTTGGTTTGACGGACTCGTTTCAGGGCGGACTTAGTGTTGGCCATCGGATTGTGTAGTTTCTGCTAATTGAAAGGAGGGGGAATTTAACAGTGATCTCAGACTCGTCAAGGAAGAAGCTCATTCCGATGTCTTTCTCGGTACTGCGTTGAGATAGTTCGTGTCGAACCCCTCCTCTTTCAGAACGTCAGCTCCGGTTCTGAAGATGCTGCCTTCCGGCCAAACGGGTTTTGCCTCTCCAGAGAGCGGCGGGGTCAGAGGAATTGCGGTGACTATAGGTTCTGGATTCGGGGTGAGCACCTGAATCGCTTCAGTCTGGCGCTTTTCAATTCCAGCATCACGCACGTTGCCCTTTCGTAAAATGTAAACTGAGGAACCCTCGCCAATGCGGTCGTAGAGATCGATCACGTCCTTCGATTTCATCCGGACACATCCGTAACTCGCGGGCTTTCCGATATCGCGTTCTGCAGCAGTCCCGTGAATGTAAATGCAGCGAGAATAGGCGTTTTTATTATCGGATTCCAGTCCGTTCAGCCACAGGATACGCGAGACAATAGGGTCGCGTCCGGGAGCATTTGGCTTGATCACCTCGCCAGTCCACTTTCGGCTCTTGAAAACCGCCCCGCTCGGCTTGTCTGTTCCGATCTTCTCTGCGACCTCCAGCTTGCCGGAGGGGGTGCGATAGCTTCCCTTTTCGTCTCCGATTCCGAACTTGGATGTTGAGACGGGATAGGTTCGGACAAGCTCTCCGTATCGATAGACCGCCAATTTTTGCTGGGGCACCGAGACTTGAATCACATTTGCCGAATCACGTTTTGCCGCCGAGGGAACGGCACAACTACTGGCGAGAAGAGCGGTCCCGACAATAGTCAGGACCGGGAGACACTTCCGAGGGGAAGACGTAGGAGTCATATTTCTTTTCACTGTTATAACGATGACGTGGAGTTTCTCTTAGAGGAGTCGCTGTCATATTTCCCGAAGTCGTTGATTCCAGTGAGTGAGTGGTCGGAATGAGAATAATCTCAAATTTAATATATGGATATCTAAAATAATTGCAAATAATCTCGCAAACTTTTTTTGTGATCTAACAATTTTTCATGAGAGTCCGTTTTTGAATCCGATTTACGAAAGCTCCGGTTGGCGCTAAGAAGTGTCGTGACAGACGCCTTAATGACATGTTAATTTCAGACACGGGCGCGGACTTCGGGCGCGTCGTCAACGCAGTTCTGCAGAATTCAATCATTTCTCCCTTAACTACTTCTCTTCGTGCGCCTCTCTATGAATCCCTTTGCAGAATTGCCTCAGCGATGTCTATGGATTCTGTGTATCTGCCTGTCGTTGACATCCTCTTTTCTCCAGGCTCAGGAGACAGGGCCAACAGGGCCAACAGGATCAGTAGCAACACCCGGAGTACCTGCGATTCCCGAAGAATTGCTGGGAGATGAGCATCTGCGCGAGGAAATGGGGGTGAATGAGTTTACAACTCCCTCGATTCGTAAAATTTTTGATGATTTGCAGAAGCTTCGCCCTCTTCCCTACGATGAACTCAAGCGTTCTCTGGCTGAACAGCCTCCGCAAGATCGTACGAAGTTGGCTTTGACGATGGGTGTGTATCTGGCAGACGGATTTTTCGCGGTCGAGGCGGAGCGGTTTTTCGATCTGGAACCGATCGGGCGCTCGCTGCTCAATTACGGGAAAGTGTTGGGTTCCGGAGCGCGGGTTTCGGGCTACATGAAGAGCGTCTTGGAGAAAGGAGCGGCCGGTCAGTGGTCGGAGGTCAAGGGGGAGCTAGCCCGTGCTCAACGGGATGTGGAGAATGAAATGGTCCTGATCCGAGACGTGGATATCGCGAATCTGATCGCCTTGGGTGGCTGGCTGCGTGCTTTGGAGATCGGTTGTGCGGCATCTCTTAATCCCTATGATCCTACAAAGGCTGCGACTCTCGCTAAGCCGGATGTAGTCGAATATTTTGTGCTCAATCTTGACACGCTAGCACCGAGAGTGCAGAAAGAGGCGCTAGTCCAAGAGCTCCGAACAAAGCTGCTCGAAATCCAGGAGAAGACGAAGCTGTCGAAAGATGAGATTCTATCGGAAGAAGCCACCTTGGAGCTTCACGGAATCGTCGAAAAGATGGTCGACCAGATCTCAGACAGCCAGAGATTGTTGAAATCAACCCATACTACCCCCGCAACGCCGGAAAAGCCCGTGGTCCCACTAAAAGCACCCACTGCCACGGGTGGAGTTATCTCCGGAGAAGTCCCCGAGTGAAAATCGATCCCGTGACTTCGAGCCGCGAACGATCTGTAAGAGAACTCGAATTGAAGAGCTCAGATTGAAGTCGCGTCAGAGCGATTCCCCTCCATCTGTCAGAAGGTAGCGCGCTGCCTGTTCCACGTCTTTATCTCCACGACCAGAAAGACCTACCACGATGATCTGATCCTTGCGCATCGTTGGAGCCACTTTACACACATGTGCGAGTGCATGAGAACTCTCGAGTGCCGGGATAATTCCCTCCGTTCGCGCAAGTTCTCGGAATGCGGTGAGAGCTTCCTCATCGGTGACATAAGTGTAACTAGCGCGTCCTGTGCTCTGGAGAAAAGCGTGCTCTGGCCCCACTGCCGCATAGTCTAGTCCGGCAGAGATCGAATGAGTCAGTTCGATCTGGCCATCTTCGTCCGCCAGTAGCCAGGTTTTCGTCCCCTGCAGTACTCCCAGTCGTCCTCCTTGAAAGCGAGCGGCATGTTGCCCTCGGATGATTCCATGTCCCCCTGCTTCGACCCCAACCATCGAGACAGCCGGATCGTCGAGAAACGGGTGAAAAAGTCCGATCGCGTTGCTGCCGCCACCGACGCAGGCGACTAGGAGATCGGGGAGTCGTCCTTCGTGCTCCTGAATCTGACGACGAGCCTCGGTTCCAATGACGCGATGAAAATCCCGAACCATCGTCGGATAAGGATGTGGCCCGAGGGCGCTACCCAAGATGTAGTGAGTGGTGCGCACGTTCGTCACCCAGTCGCGCAGGGCCTCATTGACTGCTTCTTTCAAGGTCTTTTGCCCCGCTTCGACCGGCCTGACTTCCGCTCCGAGCAACTGCATCCGCACGACATTAAGATGCTGGCGCTCCATGTCGATGGCTCCCATGTAAACGACGCATTCCATCCCGAAGCGAGCTGCCACTGTTGCCGTCGCGACTCCGTGTTGACCCGCTCCCGTCTCAGCGATGACCCGCTTTTTCCCGAGACGCTTCGCCAACAGCACTTGGCCGATCGCATTATTAATTTTATGCGCTCCGGTGTGGAGTAAATCCTCTCGTTTGAGATAAATTCGGGCACCACCGAGCTTTTCGGTCAGTCGCTCGGCGAAGTAAAGTGGAGTCTCGCGCCCGCAGTATTCGCGAAGCAGGTGAGCGAGTTGCTCCTGGTGTGCCACATCCTCTTTCGAGCGAAAGTATTCCGATGAGAGTTCCTCCAGAGCCGTAACGAGAGTTTCAGGGACGAAACTTCCACCGAATTCGCCGAAATGTCCGGCGGCGAAGTAAGGATCGTGAACAGTGGAATCAGGGCGCTGGCTCATAGGAAGGGAAAAAGAATCGAAAGGAATGCGAGATCGTAGCTCGCAATTTATCTGATACCGTGTAAAATCGCTTCGTCAGAGGCTGCGGAGTGCAGGCTGGTCAACCCCGCCAGGGCCGGAAGGCAGCAACGGTCGCCTGTCCTGCATTGCCGCAGTTCTCTGGCAACGTCTTCTGCATCGATCTGATTGTCCGGTAATCGGTCTGAATGTTCAGGCTGCATCCGAATTCATCTCGAAGACCTCACGTGCGTCACTGATCGAGCCAGTGATCGCAGCCGCAGCCACCATGACGGGAGACATTAGTACGGTCCGTCCGATGGGACTTCCTTGGCGACCTTTGAAATTCCGGTTGCTAGAACTGGCACAGAGTTGATCTCCGATCAGTTTATCAGGATTCATCGCAAGACACATGGAGCAGCCTGCGTGACGCCATTCGAATCCAGCTTCGGAAAAAACCTTGTCGATCCCTTCTTGGCGACAGAGATGATCGACGATCTCCGAGCCGGGTACGGCGATGGCAGTCACCCCTTGGGCGACTTTTCGTCCTTTCAGATATTTCGCGACCTCGCGGAAGTCTGAGAGACGACCGTTCGTGCAACTACCGATAAAGCACACATCGACAGGAGTTCCTGCGATCCGCGCTCCCGGTTGAAATTTCATGTATTCGAGCGCTTCGATAATAGAATCGCGCTCATCTTCGTTAGCGACGCTATCCGGAGAAGGGATGCGCTCATTTACGAAAATACCGTGGTCGGGAGAAATTCCCCAAGTGACGGATGGCGCGATTTCTTCGGCACGGATATTGACTACGTCATCATAGGGGCAGCCCGGTTCGGAAGCGAGCGCCTTCCAGCGAGTAACGGCAGCATCCCACTCCGCTCCTTTAGGAGAGTAGGGTCTGTCTTTCAGATAGGCGAAAGTCTTCTCGTCCGGGTTAACGTATCCGCAGCGGGCACCGCCTTCGATCGACATATTGCAGACCGTCATCCGCTCTTCGATGGAGAAGTTATCGAAAACACTTCCTCCATATTCGTAGGCATATCCGATTCCTCCTTTGGCTCCCAGAAGTTTGATAATGTGCAGAATCACGTCCTTGGCATAGACGCCTGGCATCAGATCGCCATCCACGTTGATTCGACGGACCTTTAGCTTGCTCAGCGCCATCGTCTGGGTGGCGAGAACGTCGCGGATCTGCGTAGTTCCGATTCCGAAAGCGATGGCACCGAAGGCTCCGTGTGTCGCCGTGTGCGAGTCACCACATGCAATCGTGGTGCCCGGTTGCGTGATTCCTTGCTCTGGTCCGACGACGTGGACAATCCCCTGACCACCGCTGCCGATATCGAAAAATTTGATTCCAGACTCTTTACAGTTCTCTCGCAGAGCTTGGATCATCTCTTGTGCCAGCTTGTCCGCGAATGGCTCTGTCTGGTTTTTCGTCGGGACGATATGGTCCACCGTAGCGAAGGTGCGATGTGGATATTTCACCTTTAATCCGAGATTCCGGAGCATTCCGAAAGCCTGCGGACTCGTCACTTCATGGATTAGATGGGTGCCGATTAACAATTGGGTCTGGCCATTGGAAAGCTTCTTAACTGCGTGCGCTTTCCATACTTTTTCGAACAAACTTTGACTCATAAGACTAGCTCCGGCGCGAGCCGGGCACAAACCCTAGCACAGGACGATGCCTAGCGTAAGAGAATCTTTTCGGAGAGTTTTATGGATGAAATGGAATAATTCATAATTTCCTGTCCATTTCGTTGATCTTTGCTCAAAAGCGGTGTAAGGAGAGTAACCCTGTCCCGAGGGGTAAATCTAATACATCTGAATCACTATATGAAAATCGCTACACTGATCAATACTCTGTCCGCTGTTGCCATTCTTGGTCTCGCACTGGCTTTCACCAGTTGTGAGGAAAAGACGGCTGCAACGCTGAAAGAAGACGTTAAGACCGAAACTACGAAGGCTGTCGATGCGACTAAGGACGCTGCTGCGAAGGCTGCGGATGCAACTAAGGACGCTGCTGCTAAAACTGCGGAAGCTGCCAAGGAAACAGCAACGAAGGCTGCGGATGCTGTAAAGGATGCCGCTGCTGGTGCTGCTGAGGCCGCCAAGGCGACTGTGAACGAAGCCGCGAAGGCTGTTGAGAATGCCACTGCACCTGCCGCACCGGCACCAGCTCCTGCTGCTCCTGCTGCACCGGCACCTGCTCCCAGCGGAAACTGATCTTCTCATACAACTTGAATTCTTAAGGGAAACTCCGCGTCAGATGACGCGGAGTTTTTTTATGTACGTGGGACATTTGCTGAGATGCTCACTGGAATCGAAGACTCTGAAATTTACCGACTCCATTCGAGATGAAGTACAGGAGAAGCGGAAGCGAAAGCTTCTTGTCAGCACGCCGTGACTCTGTTTTGATTCACTCATGACGCGCCAGCAAAAAATACGAGCATTACGACTCTTCTTCGGAGCTTGCTTCACTCTCGTGTTCTCCAGTGGAGCGTCATCACTTCTGGCTCAATCGAATCCTCCCAAAAATCAAAATGAAGCCCCGCTCGAATCGGCGATTCCCGCTCCAGGGGCATTTCGATCCGTCAAGCGGGCTTCACTAATCCCAAAACAATCGTCCGAGGTGCCGTCGGCTTCTCGGCCACTCCCCGCCGCATCTGCAAAGGCAGAGTATCTGCATCCTGAATTTCAGGTCGGATACACATATCGTTTCGTGTTTCGCTCAGAGTTAGAGACTTCTGGCAGTCAGAGATTCATCCTAGAACTGCAAGCCCGTTATGATGGGAAGGTGCGACTCGATGGGAAGCCGGGAGTTACCCTGATGGCACGGATCGAGCGACTCGATCTGACGATGTCATCGGGCGGTGCTCTCCTGTCCTATTCCTCGATGACTCCGGCAGATCAGACGACACCGCTCGGACGGCATCTGCGTGGTTGTTGGAAGGTTCCAGTCGAACTACTTCTCTCTCCTGAAGGCAAGGTTGAAGAAGTTCGTGCGAAAATCGATGAAAATTCCCCGGATCTGCTCCCGGATGTGCCACGCTTTGGTTCGGATGAACTTGTGCAGTTAGCCACCAGCCTAACGCAGGTATTTCCTAAGCAGAAGGTTTCAGTGGGTCGAGAGTGGAATATCCAAGGGGCCCGTAAGGTAAATGAGGCTGGGTCAGTCGAGTTCGCGCTTACCTGTCGATATATGGACATGGTCCGATTCGAGGATCAAAACTGTGCACGAATCGAGTTTTCCGGCTCGGGTTCAGGGGAATTGCCGCGCAATACACCCGATAACGAGGTGTTTCAAGTCAGTGAGATGGGAGGGGGACTTTACTTCGATCCTCTGGATCGAATGGTGCGATCTGCTGAGACTCATATGGAGATTCGATTGGGGTATCCTCCCGCAAATGAAGGCGAGGTCGATCATCGTCAACTGATTCGCGAGACATCGAAAGTGCGCCTTCTCCACATCATCCCATCGGTGTGAGACGACTCAGCCGTCGATTTTGCCCAGCCATTTGGCTAGTCGAGTTCTGGCCTCCGACGCCCCGATCACTGCGGTGCATAAGGACTCCGGATCGAATGCTACATTGGCTGCTTCGCCTACCTCGTCCAGCGTGACAGCTGCGAATCGAGCATGGGTTTCCTCTGGATCGATCCAGTCGTCGAAGTAAAGCAGGGATTCGCCCGCCCATATCATCTGAGACGTGGTACTCTCTAGACTAATTCGATTCTGGCCGATACTGTATGATTTCGCTTCTTCCAACTCGATCTTTTTTACGCCTTTCTGCCGTAGATTTTCCAAAATGTGAGAAATCGCATCCAATGCTTTTGTCAGATTCTCGGGAGAAAGAGCGAGATAGATCTGGAGCGCGCCCGCGTCGGTAAAACTGATCAGATCACTCTGCACTTCGTAGCAAAGCCCCAATTGTTCGCGAAGTGTCTGGAAGAGACGCGAACTCATGTTTTCCCCGAGTATGATGCTCAGTAGCTTATGAGAATATCTGCTCGGATGATGGCGATCTATGCTACGGAAGGAGAGGGCGAGTTGTGCCTGCTCTTGATTGTCATCCTGATGGAAGTGGTGCTGATGATGCGGGGGGCCAGCTGCTTGAAAGTCGAGCGGCTGGCCCGAGGGAAGCTGGCCTAGGAGCGACTCTACAGTTTCGAGCACTTCCTCAGGACGGATATTTCCAGCCACGGCGACCACGGTGTGCTGCCCTGTGTAGGCTCGATCATGGAAGGCGGTGATACTAGCCCGATTCAAGTGCTCCAGACTCTCTTCTGTGCCCGTAATTGTACGGCCGAGAGGATGAGCGCTCCCCCAAGTGGCTTCACTAATCAAGTCATCGAGAAACTGCGAAGGCTGATCGCGGATCATGGCAATTTCTTCCAGGATGACTTGGCGCTCTGCATCGATCTCAACCGGATCGAAACAGGGGTGGCTGTAAAGATCGGAGAGAATCTCAAAAAGAGGGGTGAATTTTTCCGCAGGTCCTTTGATTTGATAACCTGTGTGATCCTCCACCGTGAATCCGTCAATGGATGCTCCCAGTCGTTCCACATGTCGGGAAATTACCTCGGCAGAGCGGGTAGGAGTGCCTTTGAAAAGCATGTGCTCGACGAAATGAGCCATCCCATGCTCAGTTTCTGTCTCGTGTCTGCTCCCGGCAGCGGCCCAGATCCCCATCGCCACGCTCGCCATGTGGGGCATGGGAATAGTGGCTAGGCGGATTCCGTTAGTTAGTCGGTGGATTTGAACGGAGGATGGCATTGGGGAGGGGGGCGAAAGGATGTTATATCGTCCGAAAACGCGAGAGAAGCCATATCCTTCTCTAGACCAAAATACTTTTCCACTCCGAAAAAGAGGGGTATCCTCTAGCGTATGCCTGCTATCGCTCCCGCCACATCTGATCTGACTTTAGGCTTCCTCGGAGAAGAAGTCGAACTGTCGGGCATCGAACCCTCACTGCGAGACCTTTTCTCGGTCAAGCCAGAAGATGGAACAGCGTCTCCTTCAGGCGTCGCACGGGCGTCGCTGCTCAATCTGGCTCTCTATAGCGAAAATCGGGTCGATCTGGAGAGAGATGCTGCTCTGCTGGCTGACGTCACGAACGAGGTAGCCTGTCGTGCTTTGCTGATTAATGCCGATGCCAGCAATGATGTGCCCACTGCTCGTGCTTGGGTACAGGCGCATTGTCAAATTGATCGCAATGGTCAAAAGACTGTCTGTACCGAGCAAATCAGCTTTCTTCTGACCGGACGCTCATCGAGTCTCCTCCGAAACATTGTTTTAGCCAACCTCGATTCCGATCTTCCGCTTGCCTTCTGGTGGCGAGGGGAACTCTCTGACATTTTCGAGGAGCGATTGTACTCCCGGATTGATCGCTTGCTCTTTGACAGTGAAAGCTGGGAGTCTCCAAGAAATCAGCTCTTGCGGCTGATCGAATGTCAGCAAGGGACCGCTTCACCCTTTGTGATGCACGATTTCGCCTACTCACGGCTCACTGCTGTGCGGCATGCGGTCGCTGATGCTTTTGATCGTCCTCACATCAGGTCGGTGATTCCCAGCCTATCGACCGTGGAGATTCGGTATGCAGAGGGGTTTCGGATGTGTTCTCTTTATCTGGCTGCTTGGGTTGCTGCCAAGCTGGAGGCGGAGGTCGATACGAACTCCTCCACATCTGATCAGATCACTTGTCGTCGAGGGGGCAATGGAGCGTCTGGGGCGTTGCTGATTCGCCTCATTCCACTCGACAGCAAACGCAGAGGGCATATTGAGATTGATTTCGATCTAGGGGAGAGTCGAGTGGAGATTAGTCGCTGTCAGACACGTGACTTCATGCGCACTCTGATCCGGCATTCGAAGTCCTCGACGGAAGAAGACTGGCGCCCAGCTCCTCAGATCGACGATGTCTCCCTAGTCGCGGAAATTCTCCATCGCGTGGGGCGAAATCGCACCCATCTTCAGCTACTTCCGACCGTGTTACAACTGCTGACGCTCTGAGGTTGCCGTTTCGCGTGCCGCAAGAGAACTTTTCCGATGAACCGATCACAAGGCTCGGTGATCGATCACTTTCAGCTTCCGATCCACGATGAACGGGCCAAAAGGCAGTAGAGCGCAGACGAAGACGATCACGCACCAGCCGAATGAGAGACGCTTTTTGAGAAGTGCGATTAGAAGGAAACTACAGAGTGTAATGAACAGGACTCCGTGAACCCAACCGCAATATTTTACGGCGGCTGGCATGTCGGCGAAATACTTCAGTGGCATTGCGATTCCGAGCAGAACGAGATAGGAGATTCCTTCGAGAATGGAGGCAACGCGAAGTCGTGCCAAGCCAATGGAATTGGATGAATGAGACATGAGGGGGAAGGGGAGATTCAGTGGGCGACCATTCCG
>JBDHQE010000001.1:0-51499 GCA_039806885.1 Verrucomicrobiales bacterium | reverse complement strand
CCAGGCGTCGTCTTGTTCAAACCACAGATTCGTTCCCTTTGACTCGGTGAGATCAGCGACTCGGCGAGCGAGGTCGGCGTCGATGATCGGTTGGGCAGTTTGAGCGTCATAGAACACAGGCAGCGGCACGCCCCAAGTTCGCTGGCGAGAAATACACCAGTCCGGTCGAGCCTCGACTGTTCCGTAGATGCGATTTCGCCCCCAGTGAGGAAGCCACTGCACGCGGTCAATTTCTTCCAACGCAGATTGCCGGAGTTGGTCGATGCGAATAAAAAACTGCGGTACGGAACGGAAAATCACTGGAGTCTTTGATCTCCAGCAGTGCGGATAGCTGTGCAGATAGTTCTCCTTGCCTACGAGAGCTCCTCGTTCAGCAAGTAGTTTCACGATAGGCACGTTCGACTCGTGGACGTGTTTCCCTACGAGGAAATCGACGCCGACTTCGGCTGTGAATTTTCCTTCGTCATCGACAGGGGAAAGCAAGCCCAGACCGTTTTTCTGGCCCGCTAGGTAGTCTTCGGCCCCGTGACCGGGGGCGATGTGAACCGCCCCGGTTCCTGTCTCGGTAGTGACGAAATCCGCCAGAATGAGTCGTGAGGTCCGATCAAGGAAAGGATGCTGTGCTTCGGCTCCCTCTAGATCATTTCCTTTGAGTTCTGATAGATCGCCATTAGGGACGAATCCTGTTTTCTCTCCGAAACTCCCGAGCAGATCGCGGAGGATAATGAAATTCTCCGTAACATCGCGTTCGGTGTTCGTGAATTCTCCTCGCACATAAGTATATTGCGGATGCACAGCGATCCCAAGATTTGCAGGCAGAGTCCAAGGTGTGGTCGTCCAGATGACCATGGAACTCTCTCCAGCGAATTTTCCTGCGACGAGCGGGAACTTTACGAAGACGGCGAGATCCTTGACGTCCTTATATTCAACCTCGGCTTCGGCGAGAGCCGTCTGTGCTCCGTAGCTCCACTGCACTGGCTTCTGACTCTGATAGACCAGTCCTTTTTCTACAAGTGTGGCAAAGACGCGAATGATGTCAGCTTCATATTCTGGTGCCAGAGTCAGATAGGGATGTTCCCAGTCTCCGAGTACGCCCAGACGACGAAAAGAATTTCTCTGGATGTCGATATATTGACGAGCGAAGGCTTCGGATCGACGCCGAATTTCTGCTGGTGCTAGTCCACGAGATTCCTTGACTACTTTAAACTCGATGGGTAGTCCGTGGCAATCCCAACCGGGGATGTAGGGACACTCGTATCCGGCCATGGAACGACTTTTCAGCACCAGATCCTTCAGAACTTTGTTCAGTGCGGTGCCCATGTGGACGTCGCCATTGGCGAAAGGAGGACCGTCGTGAAGGATGAATTTTGGTGCTCCCGCAGCGCGACGCTTTTCCAGGATGCGCTGATAGAGATGGTTGCTTTCCCAGCGAGCGAGGCGTTCTGGCTCGCGCTGCACCAGGTCTCCCCGCATCGGGAAAGTGGTCTGCGGAAGATTCAGGGTGTCCTTATAGGAAGCTGCATTATCGGGATGACTCATGGAGGCTAATAATCAATGTAAAATGGAAGTGCGGAACCATAAGCGAGCACAACTACACGGTGGACGCACAGAGGCGCGATTCTCGGTCCGGTCGTAATGATACGGGAAGAATTGAGAACTCGCCGAAAAAATTCGCTCACTCCGGCGAAGCTGAGCGACCCCGTCAAAGGAATCACGGACAGGATTCACGATTTAAACTGTGCGATCAGAGCAGAGATCGTTTCCTTCGCATCACCGTATATCATGCGACAGTTTTCGCGGAAAAAGAGGGCGTTTTCCAGTCCGGAGAAGCCAGAACCCTTCCCGCGCTTCAGAGCGAAGACCGTGCGAGCTTCATAAGCCTTGATGATAGGCATTCCGTAGATGGGACTCGAGGGATCGTCCGCGGCGGCGGGATTCACGACGTCGTTTGCTCCGATCACCATGGCGACATCGACCTGGTTCATCATGGGATTGATGGCATCCATCTCGCAGAGTTGCTCATAGGGCACATCGGCCTCTGCCAGCAGCACATTCATGTGTCCAGGCATCCGTCCAGCGACTGGGTGAATCGCGAAGCGTACTTCGGCTCCGTTTTTCTCCAGCATCACCGCTAGCTCTTTCACGACGTGCTGCGCTTGGGCCACCGCCATTCCGTAACCGGGGATGAAAACCACATTCTGTGCTGCTTCCAGCACGTAATAAGCATCCTCTACGGAGACGCCTTTCATTTCGCCCTCGACCCCCTTGCCACCACCGCCACCTGCCGCACCGAAGCCGCCGAAGAGCACATTTCCGAAGGTGCGATTCATCGCCTTGCACATGATAATAGTCAGGATGATGCCCGAGGTGCCGACGAGACAGCCTGCGACGATCAGAACCTTGTTCAAAATCACGAAACCGGCGGCAGCACCCGCGAGACCGGAGAAGCTATTGAGGAAAGCGATGATCACAGGCATGTCGCCACCGCCGATGGGTAACACTCCCATCACGCCGAGTAGCAGAGACAGCGCGATAATCGTATAGAGCGACCAAGCGGAATTCTGAAAGATATATACGCCGCCCAATACGAGCAGAATCAGGAAAATCACGGCATTAATCGCCTTCTGTCCGGGGAACAGGGTCGGACGACCACTCATTTTACCTGCTAGTTTTAAATAGGCGATGAAGCTCCCTGTGAAAGTGATTCCACCGATCAGGATGGTCGAATAAATCGCGAATAAGGTGACAGTATCCGTATTCTTGTGAAATTCGAACTCAGCCCATCCCACCAGAAGAGAAGCCAGACCTCCGAAGCCGTTGAACAGTGCTACCAGTTCCGGCATGCCCGTCATTTTCACCTTTACTGCCCAGATCCAGCCGATGATGGTTCCGACTGCGACTCCGGCGATGAGTAGCTTGTAGTCGATGACTTCCTTGTAAAAGAGCGTGGCTACCATTGCCAGCAACATACCGACGGATGAAAGCAGATTCCCTTTGCGTGCCGTTTCCGCCTTCCCAAGCATCTTGATACCGAAGATGAAGAGGATGGAGGCCACGATGTAAGCGAGGTCGATGTATTGTTTCTCGTCCATAAGGAGTGGGGCGTGGAGATAAGAGGGTTAAAGAGCGGAGCAAACAGGGTTTAGTCGGATAGAACTCACAATCGGGATCACTTTCCCTTTTTCTTAAACATACCGAGCATTCGGTCCGTGACGACGTAGCCGCCGACTACGTTGATCATAGCGAGAACGACAGCAGCAAATCCCAGCCATTTTCCGAAATTAGCGTCTGCCACACCACACGCGAGGAGAGCTCCGACGATGGTGATCCCAGAGATCGCATTCGAGCCGGACATTAGCGGAGTGTGCAGTTGGCTTGGGACCTTCTGGATCAACTCGAAGCCGAGAAAGGCTGCGAGAGTAAAAACGAAGAGAAGGAGGATTAGAATTTCGAGATTTTCCATATCTGAAAAGAGAAGAGTTGTAGGATTAAAAGTAGGATGCTAGATCGGGAGTTCAGGATTTGAATCGCTCGTGAACGATCTCGCCGTCATGGGTGATCAGGCAGCCCTTCAGAATTTCATCATCGCGACGTAGGGCGAAAGTCTTTGATTCCGCATCCCAGAAGTGTTCGATCATGTTCGCAAAGTTTGCAGCCAGCACCTGAGTGGCGTGCTTGGCCACGCGTCCTTCATAATTCGCCAGTCCGATCAAGCGCACACCGTTGTCTGTCAGGACTTCTTCGCCTGGCACGATGCCCTCGACATTACCCCCAGTCTCCGCAGCGAGATCGACGATTACGCTACCGTGCTTCATTTGCGCCACTACATCTGCTTTGATCAGGATCGGCGGCTTCCGTCCGAAAACCTTCGCCGTGGTGATGACCAAATCACTCTCCGCACACACCTTCGCTTGTGCTTCGATCTGCTTGGCGATTTGTTCGGGGGTTAGTTCCTTCGCATAGCCCTGAGCCGTGCTGCCAGTTTCCCCTAGGTCGATGCGGAGAGCCTTTGCTCCCAGAGATTCCGCCTGCTCCAGAGCTTCTGGCCTCACATCGAATGCCGTCACCCTTGCTCCGAGGCGCTTCGCGGTAGCGATGGCCTGCAAGCCTGCCACGCCGATCCCCAAGACGAAAACCTTCGCGGGCGAGATCGTGCCCGCCGGGGTCATCATCATGGGAAAGATCGTCGTCATGCGGTCTGCTGCCAGAATTACCGCCACGTAGCCAGCCAAATTCGCCTGAGAACTGATCGCGTCCATTTTTTGCGCCAAGGTTGAGCGCGGGATCATTTCTAAGCTGATCGCGCTGATGCCACGCGATGCGAACTCAGAAATTAGACTCGATTCATGAAAAGGATCGAGGAAGCTGATGTGAATCGTTCCCGAGCGCAACAGCGCGACATCCTCGGAACTCGGCTTCCGCACGCGCACCACTAGATCGGCTCCCGAGATACCCGCAGCACGATCTGAGATAATCATTGCACCAGCCTCCTGGTAGCTCGCATCCGGATGATCACAGCGATCTCCGATTCCCGTTTCCACTGAGACCTCAGCACCGAGACCTACAAGTTTCTTCACTGCTGCCGGATCCAACGCAGCGCGAGTTTCAATTGAGTCACTTTCCTTGGGAGCAAAAATCTTCATTCTTGAGAGCGTTCCATTCGGCGGGAGACCGGAGTGGATAAGTGCCAAGACTGTAGCGCGAGGACGCTATCTGTCGATAGAAATTCCACAAAATGAATCATTTCCGAAGTATCAATCTGGAAAATTTCTTGCTCCGATTTCTTCAGCTCAGTCTATCTTTCTCCATCGACCTACGCCTGTATACACCTGATTTCACCGTGATCGACGAAACTGAGGATTATCTCGTCGTCGATAAGCCCCCTCACCTGATGGTGCATCCCTCGGTGCCAGGAAACCCACCCACCTTACTCGACGGCATTCAGGCGCTCTGTGCGTACGAGATCGCCTGCGGAAAGCAAATCTCCCTAGTGAACCGACTGGATCGAGAGACGAGCGGCATCACTTTGGTGGCGAAGCATCGCGAGGCAGCTCGCATGCTAGGAAAGGCCATGGAACGACGCGAATTTCAGAAAGGGTATTTCGCTGTCGTTCGAGGATGGCCGGAGGAAGAAGAGTTCACGGTCGATGCTCCCATCCTTCGCAAAGGTGAGATTGCTGCGTCTCCAGTATGGGTGCAGCAGGCGGTTCATCCTGCGGGGAAAGCGTCGCTTACGCATTTTCGCGTCCTAGCTCGATTCAAAAAGAGGACATCGAACGGAGAACTATTTTCTCTACTGAGCTGTTCTCCGAAAACGGGTCGAATGCATCAGATTCGCGTTCATGCAGCTCATGCAGGCTATCCTCTCGTCGGTGACAAGATTTATGGAATCAGTGAGCACTCCTATCTGGAATTCATCGAACAGGGCTGGACTTCGGCTCTGGAGCAAACACTTTTACTGAACCGGCAAGCTCTGCACGCCGCCTTTCTCTCATGGGAGTTCCACCGCTGGCATTCTCCTCTGCCTGCCGATCTTGCCTCATTTTGTGGAGAAAGTGTGGCGAATTTATCGAGTGCAAATCCGGACTCCTTGTTTTAGATTCCCGCCCTTTGTCTTTTGGAGGCAAAAAACTCTCCCTTTTTCGATTATGAATATCTCCCTCGAACACCTGCCTGAGTGCAAAGCTCGCCTGTCGATTACCATCCCTGCCGATGTGGTCGGCAAGGCTCGGCAGCAGGTCGTATCCGCCTTTGCACGAGAGGCGAAAGTCCCTGGGTTTCGTCCGGGGAAGATTCCTGTCGCCGTCGTTGAAAAGCGCTTCTCCGATTCCATTGACTCCGAATTGATGGAGCGCTTGAGAAAGTCAGCAGTGAATGAGGCGAGAGCGAAGGAATCGGTGCGCATCCTTGGAATTAGTCAAATTGAACGCGAGCAACTGGAAGCCGATGGCTCCTGCCTGTTAGCGCTCGAAGTCGTAACTGAACCAGATGTGGAGGTGCCGGATTATCAGAGCATTCCCGTAGAGGTCGTGAAAATCGAAATCACGGATGCGGATGTGGATCTCATCCTTGATGGTGTGCGTGAGAAAGGCAGTTACAAAGCCTCAACTGATCTCCCGGCAAAGGACGGTCAGATGATTCAAATCACCTATTCGGGAAAAATCGATGATGAGGCACTCAGCGCGGAGGAGTACGGGTTCCTCGCTTCAGGAGAGGGGCTAGACTACCGTGTGGGAGAGGATACCACCTATGACTTCATTCCTGGACTCTCGAAGGCGGGTATAGGGCTTTCTGCCGGGGACACGATTAGTCATACATCCGATTTCCCGGAAGATTATCCGAACAAAGAATTCGTCGGAAAATCGATTGTTTTTGACGTGTCAGTAACGGGAGTCTTTGAAATGCGACTGCCGGATATCGATGATAAATTTGCACAGCAGTTTGGGCATGAAAGTCTCGAAGAGCTTAGGATTTGGATTCACGATAAGCTGGTAGCTGAGGCGGAGGCGTCTCGACGAGACGATATCAGTAATCAGATCGTTACCTTCCTCATGAAAGATTCCTCCTTCGACCTGCCTCAGCATCTCGTTTTTCATGAGACGCAGAGCGAGGTATCAGAAATGGTGATGCAGGGGTATCGCCAAGGACTGAGCGAGGAGATGATCACTGAACATCGAGAGCAGATCGTCGAGAATGCCGAGAAGCGTGCCAGAAATGGAATTACCGCTCGTTATGTTCTTCTTAAAGTGGCGGAGCTAGAAGGCCTAACTGTAAGTGATCAGGAAATCTATTACAGAATTAAACAAATCGCTGCTGAGCAGAATCGCCCATTCAAGAAGGTGGCTCTGGAGGTAAGGGGTTCTATAAGTAGGATTAGAGAAGATGTGCTGATCGGTAAAACACTAGAGCATCTCCGGAAGAATGTAGCGATCACAGAGGTGGAACGTCCTTCTACCTCAGAAGAAGCTCAGTCCATTGAAGCCTCAGCCAGTGATCCTGAGAGCACAACTGTTGAGCCGCCTGCTGAAACGTCCGCTGAATCATCTGAATCATCTAAATAATCTGTCGCTTCATCCCATTTTCCACTCTTGCTTATGAATCCAAACGATCTTGATTCCGTTCAGGAACTCTCACCCCTTCTTCCGCCTCACCTGCAGCAGCGCATCATCGATCCGATGCGAAACGTGAGTGTGATTGAGAAGGAAGGGAATACGATGATTCAGTTCGATCTGCTTTCACGCCTGATGAAGGATCGTATTATCTTCATCGGCGAGCAGGTGAGCGATCCTCTAGCGAACTACGTCATCGCGCAGATGCTGTATCTGCAGATGCAGGATCCGAGCAAGGACATCAACATATACATCAACAGCCCTGGCGGGTCCGTGACCGCTGGTCTCGCGATCTACGATACGATGCAGTTCGTCACCTGCGATGTGAACACCTACTGCATGGGCATGGCTGCGAGCATGGGTGCTGTGCTGTTGACTGCTGGCACCAAGGGCAAGCGCTACGCCCTGCCGAATTCCCACATCATGATTCACCAGGTCTCTGGCGGAGCGCAGGGCACTGCATCGGATGTGGAGCGCACAGTCGAGTTCATGTATTCACTGAAGAAGCGTCTCAATCGCATTCTTGCCCATCATACAGGGCGCACGATTGAAGAGATCGAGCGCGACTCTGACCGCGATAATTATATGCCCGCCGAGGTCGCGGCGGAATACGGTCTCATTGATAAAGTGCTTGAAAAGAAGGAAAAGCCCTGAGTTTGTTTCAGGGTTCGTCTGGACACGGCGCATCCGAGATTCTCCTTCAATCAATAAATTCCTTGCAATTCAGTGTAAGGGTGAATAAAACAATTAATTGAAATGCAAAAGACGCCAAAATTAAAACCGATGTATTACTTTTTCATCGGTATAATCGCTTTGTCAAGCCTCCTTGCCGTCATCCTGAATCACTTAGAATCAATAGATTCGACGCACCCCGATGGCAAGAGGAGCGACAGGGATACCACATCGACTCTTTCAGCTTCCGTTGCGGGCAACACCGATGACTCGGCCGTCACCCTGTCGAGCGATACGCTCACAAATGAAAAAGATCAATCGACGGCTTCTTTCAAAGCCATTCCCACGGCAGATCTCCCCCCCTCGCTTGATCTGACTCGAACCACGTCAACCAAATCAGATCCGAATCACCCTCCACAACTTCGAATTTCTCAGCCTGATTTTCTGGAATCCTTTTTTAATCGCACAAAGGGGGATGAGATCGAAATTCCCTTTTCTGACGCGTTCGTATTCGTCGGTAAAGTCGACTGGATCATGCCGCAGCTCGACACAAACGTAAAAGCCCTCGCGGCAGCAAATGAAACATCTACGCTGCACTTAGAACGTTATAGCCAGGGACACTACGGTGGCTATATCACTCACAGAAATTCTACGCTCGCCCATCAACTAACGCCCCAGACTGACGGGTCTCTTCTGATCGCTCAAATTCCCTACAGCGACATGATATGCGCTCCGAAAGGTGCCACCCCAGAGAGCGGTGGTGGCTTGCCTTCGGTTTCCGGGGCTGGTAAAAATGGATCCCAAGCGAGAAATGCGAGCGATTCTCTCGGAATTTCGGCTGGACTAGGGAATCCGACATCTGGGCCTCCCTCTGCTCCGCTGGCTGCACCCGCCCCTACTTTTGACAGTCGCCCTTCAGCTCGTGCTGTAATCTATTTGGACTTTGATGGACAAATCGTTACTGGAACTCGATGGAACACTGCGAATAACGCCCCAACGATTACAGCAGCCGCAAGCAGCCTGTCCACAGCCGAAATGCAGCAAGTCTGCGAGATTATCGCTGAAGATTACAGCCCCTTTGACGTAAGCGTCACGACCGATGAGACTCGCTTTAATCGTGCATCAGAGGATAGTCGCATTCGAGTGATTATCACACCGACTAGGGCTTGGTATCAAGGTACCGCAGGCGGGGTTGCTTACCTAGATACATTCACATCTTCTGGAGATACCCCCTGTTGGGTTTTCGATAACAACGTTGGCAATAAAATAACTGGCACCTCCGCCGCTGCTTCTCATGAGATTGGGCATACGATGGGATTGCATCACGACGGACTGCTCCCTGATGAAGAATATTACGACGGGGTGACTACCCCAGTGAGTTGGGGACCCATCATGGGGACCGGGTACTTTCCGACCTATACCCAGTGGAGCAAAGGAGAATATCTAAATGCGAGCAATAAAGAGGACGATCTCTCGATTCTCACGACAAAAAATAACTTCGGATATCGTGCTGACGATAAGTCCAATACATTTGCTAGTGCCCGCCCAATCGAAATAGCGCAAACTATCGCAGGTGTTCGAACCGTTGCGGATTCAGGAGTGATTGAAAAGAGTTCAGATATCGACATAATGAGCTTCAAAACGGGAAGCGGCCCCTTGAACATGACGATTAATCCACTTCCCCTTCGACCGAATCTCTATCTAAAGGCGGAGATCTTAAATCAAGCGGGAAGTGTAATTCTCAGCGGAGAATCGACTACGAATTCGCCCGCAGTAAGCTTCTCAAGCAATTTAGACGCAGGGAATTACTTCCTCAGAATTAGTGGAATAGGTCTACCTAAGCCTTCCGGAAACCCACCTTTCGAATATGACACCAGCGGTTACGGAAGCATTGGACAATACTGGATCAACGGGACATACACAGCACCGGTTTCCATCATCTCGCTCACGCCTACATCGCTCACACAATCACTGAACGAAGGAACCAATGGCGGAACACAGAGTTTTAAAATCGCAAAGCAGGGAAAGGAAACGACGGTCAACTATGTGGTCGAGGCGAACGCATCGTGGCTAAGCGTCTCTCCTGAGAGAGGTTCAATCGTTGGCGTCGGGAACGCAAATATTTCAGTTCGCTACAATTCCGGAGCTCTCACACCGGGCACTTATACTGCGGCGATTACCGTTACAGCGCCTGACGCTGTCGGTTCCCCAGCTACTATTCCGGTGAGTCTCACTGTCAGCGCGCCCGGAACGAAGATCGGATCCCCCACTGGTCTCTCGGCCTCCGACGGAGAATATCGAGATCGGATCTATATCTCGTGGAGCGGTGTCTCAGGAGCTAGCCACTATGACGTGTATCGCTCCGCAACGAACGACCGAAATACGGCGTCCCTAGTCGACACTGCTACATCGCCATTCCTCTACGATTCCAGCGCTGGCTCGGGTAAGTTCTACTATTGGATACGCGCTAGAAATGCCTCATCTAAGGGTGTCAGCGATTTGATCGGATCTGATCCTGGGCATTACGGCATTTCCGTCGCGTCTGTAGGAAATGACAATTTCGCACGAAGTATCCCGCTATCGGGCAAGTCACGCGCTTCGCTCACAGGATACAATTTCGCTGCTACCAACGAGCCGAATGACCCCCGCCACGCCGGAGCGGTCGGGGGTCACTCGGTGTGGGCGAATTGGACGGCTCCTGCGAGCGGAACTCTTACGGTCGATACTGAATATAGCGATTTCGATACAGTTCTAGCAGTATATACTGGAAGTTCTCTCACCAATCTGAAGAGAGTCGCCTCCAATGACAATATTGCGGGCGCATTGAATCGAGCGAGTCGCGTAACCTTCCGAACTCGCGCTAAGACTACTTACTACATCGCTTTGGATGGCAAGAATGGCGCAACAGGTGACTATTCTCTTAATCTTCGATTCACTGACTTCTCAAAGTCGCCTCGTGTGAGCGTTTCCCGTGCTGGGAAGCTACGCGCTCGTGTGAGTTGGTCATCGAGTGGTTACGAAACGAAATATCAGATTCAAGGACAATATCCGAAATCTAAAGGATGGCGGCAGATTCGTAATGTGCCGACTTATCCTCGTAGTTTGTCTCTTTCAAATCTGAAGAAAAAGGGAACGTATCGCTTTCGGGTAACTCCCTTCCAGTGGAATATCCAGGCAACCAAGCCAGGAATATCTCGGCAAATACGATTCTGAAGCAATCTCCTACCTAGGAAAATATTGCGCTGGTGGGATTCTACAAAGCCTCATGGTCTTTTGTGAGAATTCTATGTCAGTAGACTCCTAGCGAAGATTCATCGACGGAAATTATCTACGGAAGCTTCTTGCGTAATTGAAGCATCCGAACACATATTCCGACTCGTATTGTACCTCGATACTCGAATCCAATATGACAATTTGGATAGAGAATCTCTTCCCGACATCTTCGCTCACATCTTCGCTCACATGAAAGACTCCTTTCTTCGCTTTTCCTTCTGCATTCTTTCCACCCTTATCATCGTAACGACGGATGATGCATTTGCGGGGCCATCCGATACGACTCTCGATCCGAAGTCAGCGATCAGTACTGAACCTTCGGAACCTTGGATCATTCCGCTGATCGATCTTCGCC
This sequence comes from Verrucomicrobiales bacterium, assembly GCA_039806885.1. Taxonomy (GTDB): domain Bacteria; phylum Verrucomicrobiota; class Verrucomicrobiia; order Verrucomicrobiales; family DEV007; genus Arctic95D-9. Next base: position 40,090 of record JBDHQE010000001.1, on the reverse strand, counting down.
TGCGCTATGAATTTGCCGACTTGGAGGGCTTTGATGACTCGAATGCTTGGACGGTGCGCGAGCGAGTAGGATTCGAGACCAAGGCTTGGGAAGGCTTGAGCGCACTCGTCGAAGGAGAGTTCCTACAGGCGCTCGGCGATGATTACCATGGCGGTGCACCGGGTGCCTTTCCTTTTAAGCCGACTCGCTCACTGATCGCCGATCCGCAGACAGCTGAGCTCAATCAGGCCTACCTTCAGTATAAGAACTTCGACACGGTCTTCCGTGCTGGTCGTCAGCGAATCATTTACGACAATGCCGCCTTCGTAGGTAATGTCGGCTGGCGTCAGAATGAACAGACATACGATGCCCTCTCGTTCGTGAACAAATCGCTCGATGGACTGACTCTTCAGTACGCCTACGTCGGCCAAGTCAATCGGATTTTCGGTTCGGATGCCGATGCTCCCTTAGCTCCTGGCTTTTCCAACGTCCAAGATATCGATGCCCGAGTCAATCTGCTCAATGCGTCATACACCGGAGTGCCGGGGATAACACTCGGTGGCTACGCCTACATCATGGACTTCCCCGACTATCATGCCTGGGACAACGACACCTTCGGACTCAGTGCCAAAGGCGACTTGTTGGGCTTGACTCTCTACGGAGAAATGGCGTGGCAAGATCAGGCCGGAGTCGCTGCGAATGACGATGCCTTTTACGCACATGGAATCATTACGAAAAACCTGAACGAGATGGGATCACTGAGTCTCGGCGTAGAACACCTCGCCGCCGGATTTAAGACGCCGCTTGCCACGGTCCATACGATGAACGGCTTCGCGGACGTGACCGACGCCGCACGTGTATCGGGTGCTCACAACGGCCTGACGGATACGTATCTCTCCCACACCATCCCGATCTTTTGGGGAATCCAATGGATGAATGTATTCCACATCATGGGTGACGATGAAATTTCCTCTGGCTACGGATGGGAATATGACTCAGTCCTTACGAAAAAGTTCGACGACAACTTCACCGCCATCGCCAAACTCGCCTATTTCGAGTCAAATGGAGACGATTACACGGCGAATGCGATCATAGATCGGCTACCGGATGCTACTCGGTTCTCGATAGAGCTGAACTATCATTTCTGAAAAATCGTTGGAAGATCGTGCCAGATCGCACGCAAGACGGTTGACTCTGTCGCCTCAGAGGGTTGATTTCGGGATGGATATCAATGCCCCTGATGAAGACGAGACTAACCGCAGTCGCTCCGCTATAAGCGCGGCTGCAGGGTTTGAAACTCGCGCGATTCAGCTCGGGCGTGACTTCATTCGCGATACGGGCGCTGTCACTCCCCCTGTGTGGCTTACCTCTACATTCGAATACGGAAATCCCGGGGGCTTTGATTACACTCGCTCGGGCAATCCCAACTTTCGTCTTCTCGACCGAACGGTTGCGAGCCTCGAGGGTGCCGCTTTTTCCACTTGCTTTGGCAGTGGAGTTTCGGCGATCACCGCCGTTGTCTCGACCTTGCGCAGTGGCGACGTAGTGGTGGCGGAGGAAAACCTCTACGGTTGTACATTCCGTCTTTTTGCTCAGGTGTTCGCAAAGTTCGGAGTGATCGTTAAGTATCTAGACTTTACCAACCCAGCTTCGCTGGAAAGAATCGCGGAGCATGCGCCCACTCTCGTCTGGATCGAATCCCCGACGAATCCGAATCTAAAAATCCTCGATATCTGCGCGATCGCTTCGGCTACACACGCAGCTGGAGCAGCGCTGCTAGTGGACAACACTTTCGCCAGTAGCTATGTGCAGCGTCCGATCGAGTTGGGAGCCGATCTATCGCTGCTCTCTCTCACGAAATACGCGAACGGGCACTCCGACGCGCTGGCGGGAGCGGTCTGTACGAACTCGGACGAATGGCATGAAAAAATGATCTTCGCTCAAAAGGCTCTCGGTTTGCAGCCCAGCCCCATGGATTGCTGGCTGGTCTCACGAGGCCTGAAAACACTAGCTGTCCGAATGGAGCGACACAATGCCAACGCACTTGCATTCGCTCAGTTCCTAGAGCAGGAGACGGACGCTCGATCCGTGCGCTATCCTTTTCTGCCCTCGCATCCACAATATGAATTGGCGCGACGACAGATGAACGGCGGATCGGGGATTGTCACGGTAGATTTCGGACGTGACATTTCTTCGACCCTCAATTTTCTGGAGCGTCTCACCCTTTTCCCGAAAGCCGAGAGTCTCGGTGGAGTCGAATCACTCTGCTGCCATCCTGCCTCCATGACTCATGCGAGTGTGCCGAAGGACCATCGCCTCAGCGTCGGAATTACCGATTCTCTGGTACGATTCTCTGTTGGCCTAGAGACGGTATCGGATCTGATCGCCGACCTCCGTCAAGCGCTCTCTGCATTTTGATTTTCTGTATTGAATTGATCCTATGAGTTTACGTGATCCCATCGAAGATCCCTTCTGCCAGCCCGAGGATCTCGGTTGTGCGATCCCCGATAGTCCCCATGCAGTCTCCGTCTGCCTGCCGTGCTGGGAAGATGTGATCGGATACGAAGAAGCCGATTCTCGTGTCATCGATCAGTTGGAACTGGGGTATCCCCGCTTTGTCGCCCATCCTTGCGTCGCCGATCTGTTTCTCGCGGCTCAGGCAGAGTTCCGCAGTAATCGCGCTCAGGGCGATTCAGCACTCGTTTTTCCCTCGCTCTCGGCTGCGTGGCGAGCGGCTGATTATGTGAAGAGGCAATGCGGGATCGGAGCACGGATCGAGTCTTACGGCTGGGGAGAGCTCACGGCTCTACTCGTCCCGGAATCTGCCTATGAGACCGCATGGAAATACTGGCAGCACTCTGGCGAGATCGTCAGTAGTCGACTGGCTGAGTCCGCTCTGACCGATGTTCCTCTCGATCCTGAGATCGTCGCTGCGGGTGAGGTCGCTTTAAAGACCCTGCGCGCAAGAATCGCTGCTCTCTATACCGATGCGAATCCAGAGGATGTCTACCTGTTTTCCTCTGGCATGGGAGCGATCTCCGCTCTCCACCGACGACTCGCGGCACGTCATCCGGGACTGCGGAGCGCGCAGGTGGAGTTCCCCTATCTGGATACGATGCGCGTGCAAGAGCTGTTCGGTCCCGGCGTACTGGATCTGACGGCGACAGCATCAGGTGGCTATGAGGAGCTACACGCCTGCTTCTCCACTGGCGAAAAGCTGGCAGCTGTCTTCACCGAGGTTCCTAGCAATCCTCTGCTCCACACGGCGGATTTAGCTGCGATGAAGTCGCTCCTCGCAGAGCACGAGGTGCCTCTCGTGATTGACGATACCATAGCCACGCCGGTAAATATCGATACCTTTCGTTTCGCCGACGCTGCCGTCATGAGTCTGACGAAACTCTTCTCCGGCGTCGGTGATGTCGCTGCGGGGGCGGTCGTGCTGAATCCTGCCTCACCGTATGCCGAGAGCTTGCGTGCTGGACTCTCATCCGACGAGGCCGCCAGCCCACTTTTCGCTCGCGACGCCATCGTGCTGGAGCATAATTCGCGCCACTTCGCTGAGCGAGTCAAGGCGACCAATGAAAACGCTCTAGAGCTCGTTGATTGGCTAGCGCTCCGACCCGAGATCGCGCGTCTCTGGCATCCCTCGCGTGTTTATCGAGAGCGCTATGATGTAATCCGTAGATCCGATGGAGGATACGGTGGACTATTCTCCCTCGATCTGCACGGAGGCGAAACCGCCGCAGCTGCGTTTTACGACGCTCTCGCCCTGTCGAAAGGACCGAGCCTCGGGACGAATTTCAGCCTCGTCAGTCCCTACACCCTGCTCGTTCACTACAAGACGATGGATTGGGCAATCCAGAGAGGGGTGCCTCGCACTCTGATTCGGCTGTCCGTCGGCTTGGAGGAACTAGACGATCTGCAGGAGCGATTGGAGGAGGCTTTTAAAGCACTCTAAATATCACAAAATATTGAATAAATTTATGAAATTTCCTGCTTGCTTTCTCGATCAAAACCAGCTTGGATGCTGCAAAGCGTTTTTATGAAAAAGATTTTTGCCCTCTTCTGTGCTGTTTGCCTGATGCCCGGCTTTTCCGCCCAAGCGTGGATTGGTGGTCCGTTTAGTGGAAATAGTTTCTTTCAGGCCGAAGATAACGACGGAGTTTATGAAGCGACTGCCAGCACGCTCAATGGAATGGGCGTTTATCGATTCGCTGTTGGAAACGATAACGGTACGAATTTAAATCCTGTAAACGTGAATCTCGGGTCGATGTTGCCTGGTTACACGAATATCTGGTATTATCAAGGCGTTCAATATTTTGGCTCGACCATTGGTACGATCAACTCTATGTCTGGGCGTGTGATCGCGATGGGCACAGCGAATGATGCCATGGGTCTGGGAACTAACTCATTTGTGAGTGCATTTAAAGCTCGATTGCTCCATGAATCGAAGTTCATCGCTGCTACTCCCTTCGTCGGTGTGGGAGAAGCGAATATCACAACGGCACTAGGACCTGGACCGATCTTCAAATTCACCGTCCTAGGCTCCAAAGTGTCCTACAAGCTTCTCTGAGTTGCCTGACTACGGAGCATCACAAACTCCTTCCTTTCGTCTCAAATTTTCATTTGAAACTGCAACGCACTTCCGGCTTCACTTTGCTGGAGTTGCTGGTTACGGTTGTGGTCGTGGCCATGCTTGTGGGTCTGGTAACGATCATCTCTTCCACGGCGGTGAAACGAGCCAAAAAGGCTCAGTGCATCTCCCATATGCGAACTCTGCATTCCTCTCTCGCGTCCTACGTACTGGACAAGGGAATGTGGCCTCAGATGCAGGAGAATCGTTATAATTTTACCGAAGAACAGTTCTTCGAATTCTGGATTAAGGCGACCGAGCCCTACGGCATGAGTCAAGAAAGCTGGCTATGCCCGATGGATCGGAATATCGAACGCATCAGAGGACAGATAAAAGAGCGTTACTATGGCTCATACAATATCACCCGGTTCGATAAAAACCCGGCGACTCCCTATCGCTGGAATCAGCCGTGGGCGATGGAACGAGGGAATTTCCACGGAAAAGGTGCCCATATCCTAATGCCGGATGGCTCAATTCAGGAGTCGATGAATCCCTTTGCCGGACGCTGATTGTCCGAAGAGTTCTCAGCTGAAGTGTCGCTCAAATTCAACTTCACTCCGGAAAGTCATCCTCACTCCGGAAGAGCTTTCCATTCACTCCTCCGGAGTCGTCTGACTCTTATCATCGAGTAACTGGCTATCCACGAGCCACTCGTAGAAGCGATCCGGCCATCGTGAAGCGGCACTCGTGGAGGCAGCGCTCTTTCGATACCCGAAGCCATGTTTCGCATTCGCAAAAATGTGCAATTCGGCCTTCACTCCAGCCGCTTTGTATTGGAGATACACGGAGGCCATTCCCTCAGAGATATCGGGGCGATCTCCGTATCCACAGGCGATGAACACGGGAGGCATCCCTGCTTTCGCGCTAAAGGTGCTCGATTTCCCTGGGTAAATCAGTCCCTGAAAGTCTGGACGACAAGAGACTCGCTCAACCGGATCTGATGAATCGACTTTTCCCAAATCACTTTCCATTGCACTGTAAGCAGCCAGTTCTCCTCCGGCGGAAAAACCGATGATTCCGATGCGCTCGGGATTGAGATGCCACTCAGCCGCTCGACTCCGGACCGTACGGATCGCTCGTCGTGCATCAGCCATCGCGTGGTCTTCTAAGGTGTAAGGAGAATCCGGCTCCTTGCTGAGTCGATATTTCAGAACGAACGCTGCGATCCCGTGATCTCGCATCCATTCTCCAAGCGAATAGCCCTCATGTCCCAAGCAGAGCTTCGCGTGTCCGCCTCCGGGACAGATAATCACCGCTGTGCCCGTCGCTTGATCCGCATCTGGCAGAAAGGGCGTGATCGAAGGAGCGTGGACGTTGGTGATATTGTCTCCTTCGCGATGCTCTGGCTCGTGCTGACGTGATTCTGAACCGGGCGCTCCCTCGGGCCAGAGTAGAATGGCTTTCGGGAGAGGATCGGGAAACTCCGCCCGCGCCAGGGGAGTCGCAAGAAGAGATACGGTCAAGGCACAGAGAGCGGTAGAGGCGAGCAGTGAGGGATTCATATTCAGGGGATGAAGAGCGTGAAATTCAGTGCCAGCCATAGAAAAGAACAGCCGGAATCTCCGTATCGGGAAAGGGACCAGGCGGCATCTCGATGCGCATCAGCACCAGATAGAGTCCACTTCCAACATTGTTTTCGAATACCAGCTTCACCGCAGGCGCATCCGGTTCACCAGCGACAGTGCTCACTTCGGCATTCTCTTGGTCGATGATGTGCAGATGCAATCGCGATCCTTTGGGTAGAGCGGTGGGAGCGACTCCAAAAAACAGTCGATACTCATTGCGCTTGAAAAATTGGAGTCTCACAGCTCGCCCCGTGCGAGGGGCGACTTCCCCTTTCCAGTAATCCTCGCGCAGAGTAAAATTTGGCTCCGATAGCGATTCCTTCGCAAGCAGCAGAGCCTGATGCTCTGGGCTGGTCTCGTCGATCGCGTCGTCCGCGAGAATCACCCCCGTCGTTAACAAAGACAGGATCAGAATGATAGCACCGAGGAAGAAGCGAGGGAAAATGGAAGGAAAATACGACATGCAGAGTCGATCAATCAGATGATAGGATACTTTCCACTCATTCGGCAGAGATGCCAACGACGCGACTCCGCTATTTTTTGATCGGCAGTCGCATTTTTGTGCTCATCTTCTAGCCATCCCTATTCCACCAGATCACTCTTTTTACAAAATCTACTCTTCCACTTCCCCTCCCATGCCTGACTCCATTCAACTCAGCCGCAAGTTTCTCATCGATACCGGAGGCTGGAAGGAAATGAAAGAAGCGCGCTCCATCCACGAAGCAGGACGAGTCCGCAACGCCAGCTTTCGCAACAACGTGATCGAAGCGGATGTGATGGTGGGAAACAAGGAAATCCACGTTCGCCTAGAATTCCGATCCCGCACCGACGTGATCAACCACTGTCCCTGCTACCTGTCGCGCCGAGACGGACTCATCTGCGCCCATACCCTCGCGGCGGGACTCGAAGTGATCGAACCCAAGACAGGGCCGGCTCTCGCATCATCTTCAGGCGACTCCGCTCCTGCCTCTCATTCCCCGGCGACGCGACCGGCTCTCAATCCCGCGTGGCCCATCGTCTCTTCCCAGGCGGAAGAGGGAGCCGTTTTTGCGACACTTCACTTCGTCCTGCCACCGAATTTCACTTCGGCATGGGAGAAGGGACGAATCACGGCAGGAATTGAAATCTCGCGGGGTAAGGAGCGAACCTTGCTCAAAGCGCTGCCTCCCGCCACACGCATCGTGCTCGATCCGATTGACGAGATTTTATTTCAGCGGATGCAGGAACTTTCCCCTGAAGCTGTCCCCGGTATCCTCATGCTGACACCGCCCGATATGTCGCGACTCCTAGACAGTCTCGTCACTCACCCTCGAATCACGATGGGGCGAGATAAGTCCCTCTATGTCGCCGATGAGATCTTGCGTCTGAAATTGAAATGGATGGGCGGCACCAGATTCCGAGCCGTATGGCCTAGCGGACTGACCCCGCTCCTCTCTGATACCGGCAGTTGGGCCTTTGATGGAAAGACGAATCTCTCGATGGTCGCCTCTGCTTTCACCAGTGCCACAGAGCTTCTGGGAGAGGGTCTTTCTGTCTCGGCGAATGAACTAGCAAAGCGGCTCGCGGAATGGGAGTCGATTTTCGACACATCCGCCTTACCCATCGTAACATCCACTCCTAGGATACGGCTGCAGCTCGAAGGATCGTTAAATCACCTCGATGCAGATCTCGTGTTTCTCTATGGTGAACGCGAGATCTCTGCCACCTCGAATCGTCCGAGTGTCTGGGAACAGGACGGTCAGTTGTGGCTCGCCGATACCGAGACCGAACAGGCAGCCATCGCCGATCTGGAGGCTGCTGGTTTCTCCGCCCGTGGAGACAGCGGACGCTATGTGAATAAGGACAAGGACTCGATTCTGCAATTTCTCGCGCACGGCTACCCCATCTTTCGACAACGCTGGGAAACTATGACGGGTGAGCGCTTCGAGCACGCTCTCGGCCAGGTCGAACCGATCACCCCTACTCTACGCTTCCCCCGTAGTGGCGAAGATTGGTTCGCGTTGGAAGTGGGCTTCGTCACTCCTTCCGGCGAGAATTTCTCCCGTCAGGAAATTCAGCGGCTCCTCGAGTCAGGGCGGCGTAGTCGTCCAGGGGCAAAGGGAAAAATCGGCGTGATTGCTCCAGGCGCTGCTATCGAATTGAACGAGATTCTGACCGACTGCGAACCTGAGCAAATTCAGCCCGGCGTGTATCGCATCGCTCAACAGCAGGCGGATTATCTGTCTGAGTCGGTGCGTGACTTCGGACTTCGGATCGACGGTACCCCGCCCTGGCAGAGTCGTGACGACGGAACAAAGATCGAAATTGCCTCTGTATCCGAAGCCTTGGCTTCTATTTTGCGCCCTTATCAGCGTGAGGGAGTGGACTGGATGCGCGGCCTAGCCTCTCGTGGGATGGGCGGGATTCTAGCCGACGACATGGGACTCGGAAAAACTCTACAAACCCTCGCGTTTCTCGATTCCATCGGCGGCCAATCTCTCGTGGTTTGTCCATCGTCTGTCGTGCATAACTGGATCGCCGAGGCGGAACGATTCATCCCCCATCGAAAAGCAATCGCCATCACCGGGCCCAATCGCCAGGATCTCCTGAAATCCCATGCAGATGCCGATCTCCTAGTGACCAGCTACGCACTACTTCGTCGCGACGAAGCCATCTGGAAATCGCGAAAATTCGAGGCAGTGATTCTCGATGAAGCACAACAGATCAAGAATCCTGAAGCTCAGGTGAGCAAGGTTGCCCATCGTCTTCAGGCAAAATATCGCTTCGCCCTCACGGGCACCCCGATCGAAAACTCGCCCGAGGATCTCTGGTCGATCAGCCGCTTCGCCCTGCCCGGATACCTCGGGAGTCGTGATCGCTTTAGCGAACGCTTCACGCGGGCACTCACAGGAAACACGCCTGACACATCCGCCCGCGAGAGACTCGCTCGCAGGTTGCGCCCTGTGCTGCTTCGCCGCCTGAAACAGGAAGTCGCTCGCGATCTGCCTGATAAGATCGAACAGGTAATTTTCTGTGAGCTCCCCCCGCACCAGCGCGAGGTTTACAGCCGAATTCTCAGCGAGAGCCGAACTTCCCTTCTCGAGGCCGAAGGTGGCCGGAGACGGATGCTCGCCCTCGTTGCTCTCCTGCGTCTTCGCCAAGTATGCTGCGATCTCCGTCTTCTCGGACTCGATCACGATCCCGAGGAGGAAGCATCTGCCAAAGTCGCGACGATTATGGAGTTGCTGGACGAGGCCATCGCAGGGGGCCATCGCCTGCTCGTCTTCAGTCAATTCGTCAGCATGCTCCAGATTCTCGCGGCTGAACTAGCCACCAAGCGGATCGCTTTCACCTATCTGGACGGAGCGACGAAAGATCGAGCCTCTGTGGTGAATCGCTTCCAAAGTGGTCAGTTCCCCGTTTTTCTTATCAGTCTGAAGGCGGGAGGCGTGGGGCTCAACCTGACCGCCGCCGATACAGTGATCCACGTCGATCCTTGGTGGAACCCTGCCGTCGAAGCCCAAGCAACCGACCGCGCCCACCGGATCGGGCAGGAGCGCATCGTGACTAGCTATAAATTGATCGCAAGCGATACGGTGGAGGAAAAAATTCTCTCTCTGCAGAATCGTAAACGCTCTCTCGTAGAATCGCTATTGGCGGATACTAGCGGCACTGGCATCAGTGATGATGAACTGATGGCACTCTTCGAGTGAAAAGCAGATGCTCCGCTCACTCTTCGCGCTCCCGTGTAACAGGCCGGTGAGTCCGGTTCAGGCGATCTGCCGTCATCGCTGCCACGATAGAAATCTCTCCTGCGAGCAGCAATCCGGCACATACCTCCGCCAGAGCATATCCTTTACCTGCCCCCGACAGCTTCATCAGTTCTAGGCAGGCCTTCTGACTAGGCAATTCTGTTGCACCCCCGACCGATCCGACTAGTACCGATGGCAAACTCACGCTCGCATAGAGATCGCCCTCGGGAGTGACTTCCATTCGAGTCACTCCTGTAGCCGAAGCCGCCGCACTGGCCATATCCTGTCCTGTCGCGAGATAAAATGCCGTCAGCCCGTTAGCGAAATGTCCCTGCCCTCCTGTGGAACCACCGAGGGTGGCTCCAATCGACGACAGACGCCAGTAGTCGGCCATCGCCTGCGTGCCTGTGTGAAGATACTTCCGCACCACCTCTGCCGGTATGATCGCCTCTGCAACGACTCGTTTGCCTCGTCCCTCTGTGAGGCCGCTGAAACCCGCTCTTTTTTCGCCGGAGAGATTGGATTCTGGATAGTGACGATTCGGAGGCACGGGTGACTGACGAGCGATCCAGTCACAGATTCCATCGACGGCTCGATTCACACCCACCAAGCTCGCAGAGTCCCCCGACGCAAACCGAAGATCGAGATACACACTGTTTCCCTCCACGATTGGAGAGACCTCAGTCAAGCTTTCCACGCCAATCACGTCTGTTGTAATTTCACGAAATTTTTCATGCTGTGTCCCCGCCCAAATCACGAACTGACAAGCATCCAGCACCGTTGGAAATACGAATCCTGGAGACCGACTGACTCCATCCGACAATACGATGCTCCGACATCCGCCCGCCAGTGTGAGAACGCGACAGCCCCGATGATAGCTCGCGACCAGAGCCGCCTCCGTGGTCGCGAGAGGAATAGGAAAATCACCTTGCGCAGATACGCCTCTCACTCGCAGCGGCCCAGCCACACCGATCGGCGTGCGCAACACTCCGATCACATTTTCCACATGTCCCTGATATGCGGAGAGTTCTTCCGTGAACGGAGTTAATAAGGCCTCCCGGAGCTGTGTCCGATACTCGTCAGAGAGTCCCAGTTCCTTCCAGTGATGTTCAGCATGATTCGCCGACACGACAGGACTGCCATTAGAAATTCGCGGCAGATTGCTCCGATCCGGTTGCAGACGCACTGCTACCTCATCTATATTTTTTCCTTCCAGCATGCTCTTGAGATGCTGCTGGTTTGAATCCTGAAAATCTGCCATGACGATATGTCCCATACGGTTCCCTTCGGGTCAAAAAATCTCTCGTGAATCCAGACCATGTCGCCAGTCACGAATCGGCGCGACTGCTGAATCACGGAGATACATCATGCGTGTGAAAACCAGCGTCTTCTCTGCGCAAATCTGCGTCAGACACAGATCGAGATTGTTGATTCCGTCGAAATTTCCATCATACTCACTGAATGCAGTTGCTGGATGAGTTGAGAGCCGAGCACGAACGGATCGACCAAATGTTGGATTCATTCCGCACAGGAGTTAATCGCTTCTTGGACGAACACGACGACCCAGCAGATCTCGCTCATTTTATCCGATTTTTTCGCCTCTTCGCCGATCAGTTTCATCACTCACGCGAAGAGGAAATTCTGTTCGATGCGATGGTGAATCAAGTCGATTTGCCAGGCGATCACGGTCCCATCATGGTTATGGTGGATGACCACCGTCAGTTCAAGGAGAAACTTGATCGAATCCACCAACTGATCGAAAAGCCCTCCCCTACCCCCGCCGATCAGGTTCAACTGCGGCTGGTGACAGAGGAATACATCGCCGGAATGCAGCACCATATCGACGCAGAAAATTCCGTCTTGTTTATTGAAGGCGGAATCTGTCTGGACGATCACGGCATTTTCGAACTGCCTTCCCGCGATATGAGCGACGAAGAAAAGCAAGTGCTCGACATGTCCGATCAACTCCTGCAGCTCTATCCTCCTACTCTCGATCCCGAGATTATTCGAGGAGATGGCTGCTTCGTCTGTCCGGCCTTTGAGGTCACTTGCGACGGCTTCGAACGCGAATGGCCCAATCACTCGCGATGGAGTGGTCTGGATGATGATCCGTTCTCGATTTGGTAAATTTTGATCCTCCTTCCCCGTATTACCGGCTCTTCTATGCCTCGATCTGTGCGAGCACCTCGCTGAAAGGAATTTCGCTGAGAGCACCGAATCGATCATCCTTCATCAATCCACCTCGTCGAACTGCGGGGCTCGAAAGTCCACAAAGAAAGCGGGCCAATTGCCGTGGCTGGCGGAGAGCCGGATGATTTTCCTTCCTGACAGCCTGAATCAGGGCGATATCCTCCAGAGAGAATGCACGAAGCTGTGTGACAGGTAGCGCTCCCGCAGTGCTCTCACCGCAACAGGCGCTGCACGTTCCACAGGGCTCCGACTCTTCTCCAAAGTAACGAAGCAGTTGCTGCGTCACACAGACTCCATTCTCGCACAGATTCTGGAACTGGTGAAGGCGGTCAATCTGACTTTGCTCCAGCGCTAAGAAACGTTCCACCAGACTATCTGCGATCACGGATACGGGAGGCCGATCTTTCTCCACTCGATGCCAGACCTCGCGCACCCCACTGCGCTGGGTGAGAATTCCCTCCTGTACCGCCAGTTCCTGCAGTAATGCCCGCACTCTCGACTCGTCCTCCCCGAGCGTAGCTGCGGAATCTGCAATATCGAAGCGCATCCACAGACGGCCCTTTTTACCTGTCGCGAGGAGCCGTCGGAGCAGTTCCTTTTCTTCCGGGGGAAAACCCTGAGTCCAGGCCTCAATCGACTCCGTCATACGCAATTCGATCCGATCCCAAGTGACCCCGACCGGCGTTATCCAGCCTTCCATCTCCAGATAGGAAAGCGCGGTCTCGATCACTGTCTGGCGAATATCAAGTGAGACAGAGAGATCATAGAGCGACAGAGAAAATGTCTCCTCCTGGCGCAGCACATAGTCGATCAGGGAACGAAGAGAGCGATCTGAAGGAGTATCAGCATAAACGAAATTCTCCAAAACGGTCAAATCATCCGCACAGGCGATTAGATCACACACCGCAGGCAGTCCGTCTCGTCCGGCACGACCAGTCTCCTGCACGAAATTTTCGATAGACTTCGGTAGATTGTAGTGAATGACACGTCGCACGTCCGGCTTATCCACCCCCATGCCGAAGGCCACTGTCGCGACGACAATAGGAAGCTCTCCGGATAGAAATCCATCCTGCACCTCAGCGCGATCCTCTGATCTCATACCTGCATGGTAGGCACGCGCAGGAAGCCCCTCCCTGCTGAGGTATCCGGCAACTCTCTCCGTAGTTTCTCTCAGCGTCACATAAATGATCGTAGCGCCCGCCGGTCCATCCTTCAGGAGTGAGAGCAGATTTTCATCCCTGTGATCGAACTCGCAGGCATGAAGTCGATAGCGAAGATTCGGTCGATCAGCTGACGTGCGCACCCAGCCCTGCTCTGGAATCCCGAAGCTCGCGCCGATTTTCTCTGCCGTCACGACGGTAGCCGTAGCAGTCATGGTCAGCACACAGGAAATTCCAAGCTCTCGGGCAATCTTCGGAAGGCGGAGGTAGTCAGGACGAAAATTATGTCCCCATTCAGAGATGCAGTGCGCCTCATCGACGGCCAGTATGGAAATTTTCTGTCGTCTGAGTCGACGAACGAAGGCCTCACTAGCCAGACGTTCGGGCGAAACGTAGAGTAGTTTCCAAGCACCCCGCTCCAGCCCGCTCTCGATTTCTCGCAGCTCGTTCACCGATAGCGTGGAATCGAGTCGAGCTGCCGGAATTCCTCGTCGCATCAGACTCTCGACCTGATCTTTCATCAGAGCGATCAGCGGCGAGACGACTAGGGTCAACCCGTCCACCATCAGGGCCGGAAGCTGATAACAGAGGCTTTTTCCCGCTCCTGTCGGGAACAAAGCGAGCGTCGAGCGCCCGGACAGAAGACGGCGAATCACATCCTCCTGTCCGGGTCGAAATGTATCGTGCCCAAAGAATCGCTGCAGGACCTCGATCGGCTCCATCAATCACCTCAGCGATCAGACGATAAAATTACGATGATTTATGCAGTAAATCGCGCCGAGACTTCGTCCCAATTCACCACGTTCCACCACGCGGTGACATAATCCGGACGTCGATTCTGATAATGCAGGTAGTATGCGTGCTCCCAGACATCCAGCCCGAGGATAGGAGTACCCAGATCAGAATCAGGAACTAAGCCCGTCATCAGCGGATTATCCTGATTCGGTGTGCTCGTGACTTTGAGCGCACCATCCTTTTTAATCAGCCAGGCCCAACCTGAACCAAAACGCTTCGCTGCAGCATCGGCAAAGACCGTCTGAAATTCTGCAAAAGAGCCAAAAGCGGAATCGATGGCTTTGGCTAGTTCAGTTGACGGCTTCCCGCTCTTCGCTGCCGGGGTCATGCTCTTCCAGAAGAAGGTGTGATTCCAGTGCCCGCCCCCATTATTGCGCAGCGCGGTCTGGAGCTTCGCGTCGTCTACCTTTTCGAGTCCCGTAACTAGTTGATCGATACTCAGAGCCGACAGAGCAGCCTGCCCTTCGAGAGCAGTATTGAGATTCTTAATGTAAGCCGCATGATGCTTACCGTAGTGAATCTCCATCGTCATCGCGTCGATGTAAGGCTCCAGCGCATCGAATGCATACGGTAGCGTCTCCTGTGAATGTGCATCTGCAGCGGAGACAGAGCGAGGCGATAGGAGCGAGGCCCCCATCGCGAGTGCTCCAGTCATCACGAAATCGCGTCGAGAAAGATGGCTTTCAGTAGTCATGTTTGAATCAGATAGGTTTGATCGGATGGATTAAAGATCGAACTCCTCTTTCCTCTAAAAGTCATTTTGTACGGAGAGAAGCCAACCACGACTACCATAAGCTGAGATTCAGTAAAAATCCGCGTCAAAATGGCGTGAAATGATCTGATAAGAGAAACAATTTCTTCCTGAAATACGTTTAAATTATTCATTCTCAATACGAAGCTCGACTATGAGCTTCTCGCATCTCCCCCTTCTCCGCAAAGGCTCACTTGACGCATCACCTCCCGTCCGGTTCACTATCCCCCATGTCCGATACGCTCGATTCGATTCCGCCTACTCCGCGCAAGAAGCGCTGGCTTCGTCGCTGTTTCGTCGCAGTTTTGATCAGCATCGCACTACTCTTCGCCGCCGTATGGCTGATGAGCACGTCAGATTCGCGTGCCTTTGGCCACAGCGTAGCGGACTGGATTCGGCAAAGTGAACAGGGTCAGGTCTTCGACACTACCCTCTCCATTACCTCAGTAAAAGGCCTGTCTGAGAAAATCTCCGGACATTCCCTGTCTCTTCGTTGGCAAGCTCCGTCCCATCTTCTCTTGCGCACGGAAGTCGATGGAAAAAAAGTAGCTCTGGCGAGGGATGATCGTTTGATCTGGATTCAGCGGGAAGACTCAGGTTTCACAGTCCTAGGCGATGAGACCGTGCCCTGCTTCGCAGATGATCCCTCCTCAATCGTGCCAATCTCCCTACCGCCCTATGCGATTCCCGTCCACTCCTGCGCCGTGCGTTTCCTCCTGCCTCTGCTGGTCTCTGTATCACCGTACAATCCCAATTCCTCCGAGCAAAAAATTAGCCCTAGTCGCCTCGGAAAATTGATCGGCCTACCGGATTTTACCCTCGATTTGATCGAGACCCCAAGTGCGGAAAACGTTCTACAGTGTCGAGTCAGTTTCGATGACAAGGAAATCGACCTCGCCTTTCGAAATCCCACCTGGAGCAAGGCAGACACGGATGACCCGAACTGGGCGGTGCCAACCGACGCAAAGATCGAGCGCGTCGCCCTGTCTCACCTCGTCCGCAGCGCGCGCGTCCTGCGCAGTCGGATCGGAGCAAAGACGCCTCCTTTGCCGCTGAATACCGGAAAAGCCAAAATCGTTCGCACCTCCGGAAAAGGGCGTCTGGAGGATCACGACGGCTTGCGCGTACTGTTTCTGAGCGGTTCGCCGGAGGAAATAGGTCGCCAGCACGGTGAACTCCTCGGACCGGAGGTACGATCCGTTGTCGAGAAGATGGTCTATGGTATCGGAGTCGCCAGTTCCTTCGCCAAGAATCGCTGGTTCTTCGGCGAGATCGAAGAGGCTACGAATCGCTCAAAACCCTTCGTTCCGCCGAGCTATCTCACCGAGATGAGTGCTCTTGCCTCGGCGGCTGGACTCCGGCACGACGAAGTCCAACTAGCGAATTTCTTTCCCGAACTCTTCCACTGCTCTGGCTTCGCCCTGCACGGAAAGGCCACCGTGGATGGGAAACTCTATCACGGACGCATTCTCGATTACATGATCGGGGTCGGCCTAGAGGATAATGCTGTCGTCATGATCTATCGTCCCGACGATGGGAATGCTTGGGTGAACGTCAGCTATGCCGGTTTCGTCGGTTCCGTAACCGCGATGAACGAGAAAAAAGTCGCCATCGGCGAAATGGGCGGACGCGGGGAAGGAAATTGGGACGGAAAACCGATGGCTCAACTCGTCCGCGAAGTCATGGAGCGCTGTGACACCATCGACGAAGCGGTCGAGCTGATGCGCAACAGCCCCCGCACTTGCGAATATTACTACGTGATCTCCGATGGGAAAACCCATCGGGCTGTCGGGATTAAAGCCACTCCAGATATTTTCGAAACCGTCTGGTCTGGAGAAAGTCATCCTCAGCTCCCCGATCCTGTCGAGGACACAGTTCTTCTGTCCGCAGGGGATCGTTACAAGGAACTGGTCAGTCGAGTAAAGAAAGGATACGGCCACTTCACTCCCGAATCAGCCCGCGAATTGATGACACGCCCGGTCTGCATGAAGTCGAACATCCAGTCCGTGCTCTTCGGTCCAGATACACTCGATCTCTGGGTCGCCTACGCCGACTCGAAAAACGTAGCTAGTCATGCACGCTACACCCATCTCAACCTAGCCGAACTTCTGGAGAACGTCACCTCGACTCCTGAGCAGCGATGAGCGCACCCGCAACAGACTCCAACGCCCCCTCTCTCCCCACGGGGAGGAACAAAGGCGGCTGTCGGCAGGTTTTCTGTCGCCTCCTGCTCGGAGTCCTGATCCTGATCCTTCTGCTCGCAGCAGGAGCCGGGGGCATCTACTGGTATTACACCCCCTCCTGCGAGCGCACCGATGGAATCGTCTATGGCCAGCGCGACGGTCACGACCTGACCTTTGACATGGCACGTCCGAAAATGCCGAACGGGGCCGCCGTTCTCGTGATGATTAGCGGCAAATGGAAATCTCACCCCGAATCCTTTCGCTCGTGGAAATTCTCGCTCACAGCGCCTCTACTGCGCAGCGGATACACCGTGTTTCTCGTCGCCCATCGCTCTCAGCCAGAGACGAGCATTCAGAACACCGTCGCCGATGTGAACCGAGCCGTCCGCTTTATCCGTCACCACGCAGCCGATTATCGAATCGATCCGAATCGCATCGGAGTGACCGGTGGCAGCTCGGGTGGACATCTCTGCCTGATGCTGGCAACCCAGGGCGGACTCGGCCCTGCCGATGCTCCCGATCCAGTGGACAGGGAAAGCAGTGCCGTCCAAGCGGTTGCGATCTTCTTTCCCGTGACCAATCTTCTCGATCTCGGACACTCAACAGAGAATGCCGGTGACGGGGGACCGCCGAAGAGTTTTCGCAAGTCCTTCGGCCCGGAGGGGACCGATCCTGAAAAATGGCCAGCCCTGGCCCGCAGTCTCTCTCCCGTCTTTCACGTCCATCCCGGCCAGCCGCCCATCCTCATTCTCCACGGCGACGCCGATACCCTCGTGCCACTGGAGCAATCCGAGTGGTTCGTCGAAGCCTCGAAAAAGGCAAACGCAGCTCCCGTCAATCTGATCATCCGCAAAGGAAAAAAACACGGCTGGCTAGGCGCGGTTCTAGACTTACGCCTTTTCGTAAAATGGTTCGATCAGTATCTCTAGCCTTCCAATTCTCCATGACCTCTAGACTCTCCATTGCCTTGTCCCTTAGCATTCTTTTATCACTCACGCCATCCATGCAGGCTTCTGACCCTGTGGAACGTGATCTGGTGATCTACGGGGGAACCAGCGCTGGCCTCGTCGCCGCAATCCAAGCTCGGGCCATGGGAAAAACTGCGATCGTCATCGAACCCTCGCAGCGCGAAGGTGGTCTCACCACCGGCGGACTCGGCCAGACCGACATCGGGAACAAAATGGTCATCGGAGGACTCTCGCGTGAGTTTTATCACCGCGTCGCCCTCCACTACGCCAAGCCAGAATCCTGGACCCGGCAGAAGCGCGAAGATTATAAAGGTCGCGGACAGAGTAGCACCGATTCCGGCGAGGCCACTATGTGGACCTTTGAACCCTCCGTTGCCCTCAAGATATACCGCGACTGGTGTGTCGAATCGGGAATCGAGCTGATTCGAGGCCAGCGGCTTGATCGCACGAAAGGCGTCCTCAAAGAAAATGGACGCATCGTCTCCATCACGATGGAATCAGGCGAAGTCTATCGTGGCAAAATCTTTCTCGACACCACCTACGAAGGCGATCTGATGGCCGCTGCCGGGGTCAGCTACACCGTCGGACGCGAACCGAACTCTCAATACGACGAAACCCTGAGCGGAGTTCAGACTCAGCGGGCGAGATATCATCAGTTCGTCACCGGCGTCGATCCCTATGTAAAAGCCGGTGATCCACAGAGTGGACTCCTGCCCTTCATCGATCCGAAGGGTCCTGGTGAGGAAGGCGGCGGGGACAAGCGCGTTCAGGCCTACTGCTTTCGGATGTGTCTCACCGATGATCCAGAGAATCAAATCCCCTTTGAGAAACCCGAGGGATACGACGAGCAGTGGTATGAACTGCTGCTACGCAACTATGAAGCGGGCGAAACCACTCTGCCTTGGATCAATGCCCCCATGCCCAACCGCAAAACCGACACCAACAACCGCCTTGGTTTCTCCACCGATTTCGTCGGGCAGAATTACCAATATCCCGAGGCCACCTACGCCGAACGCGAGAAAATAATCGCCCGTCATCTCCTCTACCAGCAAGGTCTGATGTGGACACTCGCCAATCATCCCCGCATGCCCGATTCCGTTCGGAATGAAGTCGCCCGCTGGGGCATGTCGAAGGACGAATTCGTCGAGGGACAAGGCTGGCAAGACCAGCTCTACATCCGCGAGGCCCGGCGCATGGTATCCGATTTCGTCATGACCGAATTGTATTGCCGAGGAGAAAAGAAGGCCGAGCGCTCCGTGGGCATGGGAGCCTACACCATGGATTCCCACCATACCCAGCGCTACGTCGGCGAGGATGGCTTCGTCCACAATGAAGGCGATGTGCAAGTCGGAGGCTTCCCCCCTTATCCCATCGACTACGGCGCCCTCGTGCCGAAGCGGAGCGAATGCGAAAACCTGCTCGTGCCCATTTGTCTGTCAGCCAGCCACATGGCCTTCGGCTCCATCCGTATGGAACCCGTATTCATGGTACTCGGACAATCCGCCGCGACCGCTGCGAGCCTAGCCATCGATGCTGACAGCCCTGTCCAAGATGTCGATTACACCGCACTCAAAACCCGTCTCGAAGCCGATCACCAGATCCTCGAATACACCGCCCCTCCTCGAGCGAAAGAGAATTTCGCCACACTCGAAACCCTGTCCGGAATCGTCGTCGATGACACCGCCGCCCAGCTCACCGGAAACTGGAAGCCATCGATCGTGATGGGAGGTATCCACCGAGGCTATCAGCATGACGAAGGAACATGTGACGGAAAGAGCAGCGCCAGATTCGCAGCCGCGCTCCCTGCCGCCGGTGAATATGAAGTCCAGATCGCCTGGATGGCCAACTCCAACCGCTCCACACGTACCCCCGTGAAGATCGAACACGCCGATGGCATCAGTGAAGTCACCATCAATCAAAAAGAGAAGCCATCCATCGACAAATACTTCCACTCAGTCGGGCGATATCGTTTTGAAAAATCGGGCACAGTCACAATTTCCAATCTCGGAGTCGACGGCCACGTCATCATCGATGCCGTTCGATGGATTCCTGTCGAAAAGTGAAAGGGCCGCAAAGAATCCACTAATACCCAATCGAAAATCGCCAGTCCCTGGAAATCTAGCAGGACAATCGGGGGAAACCTGCTCCCATACCGATCCGCTCTGTATCAAGGAGACACCACGACGAATCCTATCTCCAAAGGAGTCACCACGACCTTGCGCTTTCCTTCGATTTTCGCGTGTTTCTGTAGCTGTATACCGTCCAAATCAAAGGGTAATTCGAACACCTGATCCCCCTCCTCATCCATGTTGAAAAAGGTGAGAAGACGCTTTTCTCCCAGACGATGAAGTGTATAGGCCCGCTTCGGATCACTCACCGTCTCCCCATAGCCCGGCCATGTGGTAATTTCCTCCTCTTCGTCAGAAAGATTGAGCAATGGGAAGGAGCGATCCTCTCTTTTCCCCTTTTGATAATATTCTTCAAACTCCGCTATCACCTCTGTCGTGCGTGCCAACATCTCCCAGTACGGCGCATCCATCACGCCGGGATAATACATCACCACTCCCTGCGCACCGTGCGCCAGCACGCCTATGATTTGCTGGCGCAATCGAGAAGGACTGTTTTTTGACGATGCCCCCGCATACCGCACTAAAAGCAGCGGCCACAATTGCGAGGGTGCTTGATTCGTATCGATCACCTCCCGCCAGCCCTCTGCATATCTCATCGCCTGTTTCGCCTGTGCTGCTCCGT
Source organism: Verrucomicrobiales bacterium (assembly GCA_039806885.1). Lineage (GTDB taxonomy): Bacteria > Verrucomicrobiota > Verrucomicrobiia > Verrucomicrobiales > DEV007 > Arctic95D-9. The sequence goes on along the minus strand of JBDHQE010000001.1, from coordinate 19,384 downwards.
ATCCGAAATAGAACTGAGGCGCGATGATATCGGCATAGAGAGACATCACCGAATTATCTGTGCCGAGCGCCTGCGTATTCTCCGTATTCGCCCCATAGGACTTGCTCGTCGTATTCAACAGGATGCCCTCGGGAAGCTCCTTTTTGAAGGCTTGGTAAATTCGCTTTGTATACGCTTTTACCTGCTGTGATCGAAATTCTGTCCACTGCCTCCACAAGGCTTGCAGATCCTCCTCTTCCACTTGGAAGGACTTGGAACCATGCTCAGCGACGTAGGAGCGAAATCGCTCAAAGTCCTCTTCACTAACCTTATATTTCTCACGAAAGGCCTTCACTGACGACTCTGAAAATCCGCCACTCCCTCCCCGTGGCTCGTAGTCGAAACTAGCGACTCCACCGGAAATCCGGGCATGTTCTACCAGCTGCTTTACCCCGGCAATCTCCGCTTCGTCCGGCAAGGTAGAAATCGCAGTCGCGTCGGAGAAGGTGCTAGTTACCTTCTGGCCATCAGCGTTATAATCGGCATGATTACGGTCATAGAAATAAGCATGATGCATATTTCCTCCTCGCACGATCCCCTTCGCCTCCAAGGCTTGGAGATACACATCCGCCCGCGCAGCCTGCACGAAGCCAATGCCGCTGCGGTGGAACAAATCCGCCACTCCCTCTGCTGATTCCTTGGTAGACACTCTCGCATAATTATAATCCCATAAGCCTATGGTGGTCGATTGGGGGCGATGGGTCGGAGGAGAAACGGACTGGAGAACCAGAGGCCAAGTGTATCGCTGCTCATACTCATCTTGCCTCACCACCACGTGAATCTCCCTCTCGCCCTCCACCACTTCATCTGGAGCCTGAACAAAAACCGCATGGTTTCGCCATTCCGAGTCCAGACGTGCGCCTGCTCTTCCGAGCATATCATCATTCCGAACGACGACTTCATACTCCGTGATGACCCGCCCCTCTCGCTGAATCTCCTTTTTCTTGGAGAAGCCATAATTCCCGCCTTCGTCGTTAATACGGAACCCCTCTGGCAGGTCAAACTCCACCTGAAGCGTGTGTTTTTTCGCCTTTGCCAAGGTTTCTTTGTCTGCTTGTAGATAAAAAGACAGGGCACTCGCCACTCCGGCGACCAAACGCACCGTTCTATCTTTTTCAAGCGAAGCAGGGACAATGGAAGCACGCCATTCCTTTGCAGTAGAATTCGTCACCCACAAAAGAGCCACAGCTAGGGGAAAAACAGAGCAGAAAAATCGTAATGGGGCAGTCATAACTCAAATGCGCGAGAATAGGAAGATCCATCTGTGGTATACAAGTGACAAGTGCATCCTTTTCAAAGAAGAAGTGATCGCTAAAAAGGAAACTGGACATGATTTTTCGGCCTCCGCCTAGGCACTGGTCGCGAGCTGCACTAAAATCCTGCGCCCCGCTTCCCGTTTCAACCCTTAGTATCCTACGCGGACGAATTCGCGCTCCAGAGATTCCTGATACACGGCTTCAAGAAATCATGAGCAAGGGTGCCATGGATAGTCATAGCCGCTTCGATCATGGCGAAGCTTTTGGGGGGGCGCATGATGTTTACGAGGTTTCATCCACAGATTTCGCAGATTTCCGCAGATTTCACATGCGGACGCTTCGATTCCATATGTTGTAAATCTGCATAATCCGCGGATTGTTTCTTCCGTGTTTGTCGCTACGAAAAATCAAGAATCGTCGGTCTCCTAAAATTCCGACAAGTTACGAATGCACATAAAATCCTTCTTCGACCGCACGCTTCTCCGCATTAATCAATATTGGAGCTTGCTTCTCAGAAGGGAATTTCGCGGGAAGTAAGCAAGCGATCTCTAAGATTCCTATCTCTTTAGGACTTAGTACGCGTCTAACGGCATTCCATTCTTTAAGTTTCGACCAATATTCCGCTCCACGTTCAAATACATATGTCTGCGCTTGGATACCATTGAGCACCTTTTAATCCTTAATCGCAAAACGTTCGTTTTCACGCTCCTCTTCTTTCGTCACGAGTTCATTTTCTATCGTACTCGGCAGATCAACTTGTAATCCACTTACGCGCTGCCAACATGCCTGCTGCTTAGCCCATTCTGTTATATTTCTGTATCCCAATTGTGGGTCTATTATGATGTCATGTACTGCCTTCGAGACACCAATCAAACTTTCACGAATTCCGGGTAAAAGGTGTTGTGCCTTCCATATACCTTCATAGTCTACGACATAGCCTAATCTTTCTACCTCATGAGCTAGCTTCGCTATGGAATAGGCGACGATATTCGCTCTGTATCCACCTTGATACCATGGTTGATCTGTGACCAGTCTTTCGACACTCCTAAACACGATCACTTTTGCAATTAGAGCTTTATAGTAACTTTCATTAAAGATGTCTGAATGCTTTTCCCATTCGCGACTAATCTCACTCGCGAACCAAGCAAAGTTCTTTTGTGCTCCCTTACTCACCATATCTGGGCGAAACTGCCAGAGAGCAAGAAACTTCGCTAAGTCCGTTTTAGAAAACTTCTGATTTTTTGGAAACTCCATATCAAACCTCTTTCGCTCGGTCTCCGTACGGCGCGCTCGCTCATCCTGATACTGTCCGCGAGCGCGTTCATAAAACCACTTTGTCTCTCGAAAGCTCCCATCAGCGGAGGGTGCAAAGATTCGCCTCGAAAACTCTTCTATCCGAACGTGGAACGGATGATTTGCAAAAAAGTCTGCCGCATTTACTCGATTTTGACTGTTCGCGTATTCGGATATCTTTGGCACGACCTCTGTCGCCTTATCAGGCTCAATAATGGACAGTTTCAACTGCACAAATACGCGAGATAAATCGACATCCTTCTTTTTGCTGGCTACATGGATAGAAGCAGTAGTCTGCCCGCCATTGACGATTTGAAGATTCTTAAGGCTCGTCAGAAGTAATGCATCGCCAGTGTGACGCGTTGTGACTGCCTCAGCAGTAGCTGTTACACCATTATTATAGGCAAAGAACATCTCAGGCGTATTCTCAATGGTATTGCGAATACCTTTATTCACATTTCCGCGAGCTTGCAAAAACACGCGCACGTTCTGCTCAAGCAACCTAGTGCTCCATTTGTCGTAAATAGCCGCCAGCTGGGCCGCTGGAATTGCCATGAGATAGGATTCGTACCCAGCGTCTTTCAAATGTGCAGGCAAGGCTAATAATGCTCCACCAAAATCATCTTCTAAATTGATCTCGATATCTTCGCGCCCCTGTCCAGAAGCATCGAATCGCTGTAGACGACCGATATCCCACACGCTGTAGGTAACGGGCTTGCCCTGAATCTCTCCCGTCTCTTTCCCGTCAACACGCGAACTGAGAACTCGATTACTAATTAGAAAGAGCCTAATTTTTATGACTTTCTCCCATCGTTTCGCAATAAGATCAGCGAGTCCAAAAGCTGGAAGCGTTTCTTCCAGACCGTTTCTGAAATTATCGTCTAGTGACTTGACTAGAAAGTTGGAAAGCCGTTTAAAAATGGCTTCCATATCCGTAGCTGTAAGTGTTTCTATCTGTGAAGACTGATTAAAGTCCGCAATGATAAGATTTAACACTCCAGCGCTGTCGATGGGATCTCCACCATACCCATCGACTCTTACGCCGCGTAACGAGAGATATCTGGCACGGTCGGCTGTTTCAAACTCTCCAACTTCAACCAATTGTTCGCAAAATTTTTCGAAAAATGCGTCCTCTGCATAACATCCTTCTGCATCGGCAAAACCAATTACATCTTGGAAAAAATCCTGATAAAACTCGTATAGATTTTCATTCATAAAGGCCTCCTTTTATTGCAGCATTCAAAAGCTTTGTCTCAATAATGAATCGCTCACATTCTACGAGTGATAGCGAATATCGTACATTAGAAACACCCGAAGAAATTTCCGACGCTGTCACGCGCGGAAAGTCGTCTGTGACCTCATAGATGCGGCTTAGACCTTTGATCCACTTAGAGTCTGAATAATCATCTTCCCAACGGAAGCCTGCTGCCGCTAAAAGGGTTTCATAGCTGTCTATTGCAGCGTTATCTTGGCTCATTCCGTCGCGAACGCGTCGGGCCATATCGATCAAAGTAAATGCATCCAGCGCTCCTTCAGGCGCATGACTCAACTCAACGACATACAAAAATAGTAGATCACAGCCCGTGATATCAAGCTGATGCTCCGATGTGATAAAAACATGGGGCGTTGCAGCCCCACGCCTAGCTTTTGCTTCAATACAGATGCGTCCAATCTCAAAGTCCTTTGGTGCTCCAAGAGGACCACGCCATGCTGTCAAGCTGTCGTAGGGTGACAAATTAGGGAGAAGGTGCTGATCCAAGACTAGAAGCTCCCCGATCAGTCCCTTCTGCTCTTCTTCGGAGAGCCGCCCGCCCCCGCCACCTCTCAGCAAGTGATGCCATCGCCACGTTCTAGCTAGCGCTAATTCGACGGCTTCCAGTTCGGTGCGAGCATTAGCTCCCGCAGAGACAATATCAAGGCAGAGTTGCTGAAATATGTCTCGCTGCCTCGAATCAAGCAGGCGAAATACCAACAAGCGACGACTTCGTCCGTCACCCTCAGCCACAACGACTTCAACGCCTTTGAGAGATGGCAATTTTCTTTTTGGTGACGCTTCATCCCCGTGTTCCAGCACAAGAAGGCATTTAGCGTCCATCGCCCGTGCCCAAAAAAAGTCCCATGGATTACTCTCATCTACCCGACGCGCGTTGATCGCCGAAGCCGCCGATGGAGGCACTAAGTCTTTCCAAGGATCAGTCATCAACTTCCACCTCCTCTTTCTCTTCAGAATCACCGGCGAAATTTTCTCTGAACCAAGTCGTGTTCACAATGTATTCCACACACTTTTCTTCGAGCTTAGTTCTAGGAAAGCTGATGCTCCAGGCGATTACTGGCTTGGTTTCCGGCTCAATATCTAGCAGATGAATAATCAAGAGCGGTCGAATGCGCTCAGCACGATAAATTCGGTCCGGATAGTTGATAGGTTTATCCGAGGGTAGCTTTTCTATATTGCGGTAACGACGTTCGGCAGCATCTATTGTCTCCTGTGGTAGTCCCGCTTTTTCGACACCTCTCGAAGACACTCGCTGCTTGTTGGTGACGTGAAGGGTAGTGGCATCACTCTTTTGTCCCGCCGTACGTCGTTGACAATTGATCTGGATCCCAAGAGATACGTCCGTCAAACTACCTTTGTTACTCTTGATGCCCGCAAAGAGAATGTCCCAAACAGCCAGCTCGGTTTCGGCTCGTTCTTCAATGTATCGCTTCACTGGCTCTGTCTGAGTCAACATAGAAGTAGGATGGTTTTGAAACTCTGCTAGAAAATCCAAAATCGGCTTTACTGGCGCTCCTCTAAGAAGACGTCCTCCCGAAATCGGCACAGAATCAGTTGGCGGCTTACCAGCCTCAACTAGTCGTTCTGCAAGCCGCTGTGCCGCCAATCGATTGGATTCAAGACTTTCTTCATCTCGGTTCAGAATGGCCGTTTCGATAAAACTATTTCCCAAGCCAATCTTCACGACCACCCTCTCGCCCGACCCCATCTTGTTGCGGGCTGTGACGACAAGTGCAGTGGGATGACTTCTGACTTTAAGCCCGAACTCTTTAGGAGTAGCTCCCGCGGCCTCCATCTTCCGCAGTTCTTCTCGAAGTTCTTCAATAGCCTCGGCCACATGTGCATACCACCCTTCGGCTTCTTCCGGCATCCACACGCGGCAAAGCTCATCATATTCAGGACGATAACCAAACCAACGCCCCATTTGCATCAACGTGTCATACATCACCGAGTTTCTCAGAAAGTAACTGATCATCAGACCCTCAAGAGTGAGGCCACGAGACAATGAGTAGCCGCCAACAGCAATGACATTCAGCCCAATTCCCTCATAATCGACATAGTTTAACGCACCCGCTGAGTTGCTATTGACTTCGACAACCTTGATGGGTGCCACAGCATCGTTTAGTTTGTTCTGAATAGTTCTCCAATCAAGCCCTTCAATACACGAATACTCTCTTTCCCAAATGTCATGCAGCGCCTTAATTTCAGCATCCTTAAGTGCGTCCTCTAGTGAAAGCGCTCCATTGACGCGGATGCTGGACTTGATGGCATCAATTCTGTTGTGCAGCTCGTTGCGGAGTTGGCGCTGCACATTCGTAAAGCGAGATGCATTAACAAGCATTGAACAATGCTGCCCGACATGCCCTCGCACCAGCCGTATCGCTTTGGCAACCACGAATGCCCGTGCCGCATCCATGAGACTTTCGGGAAGAGCAGTGACTTTCAAGTCCTTCTTATGTTTCAGCGGTAGGATCTCCTCGTTGTCTTCAATGTGCCGTATGATCTGTTCGTTGTTATGTAAATGTAAAAACACTCGATTTGCGCCGAAGTAATTGGTAGGCGGATCGAGGCTGACAATAAAATTTCTTGGAAACAAATCCGCTCTGAACATTTCGTCATCCGTATCGGGATCAATGAAAATATTGGCAAAAGGCGTTGCGGTGTACCCGACATAACAAGCTCGCTCAAACATGCCGAGAAGACTGCGAATCTGTCCGTTGATTCTGGAGACTTCGTCTTTACTATAAGCGATATTTACCGAAGCATTGTCAGCCTCATCATCAATGAGCAGCATCGGGGCTTCAATTGTTTTTCCACCGCGCTTGGCATTGTGCTCTTGGAGCCATTCAAGCAGGTTCTTCAGTGTGCTTGAATTCTTCTTAATGACTAACACTGTTGGCACATTGAGAGCATCAAGTGAAATGCCAACACTCGTCGCCATTGTCTTATTAAAATCCTTGAGCGAATTTGTGAGAGTAAATGGTCTCCGCTTTTGATCAAAACCAAACTTGCCAACACCGATCAATTTATCTTCTCTGCGAGATAGCCAAGGAGTGCTGTCCCGGCCAACAAACCCTTCATCAATTCGTAGTTGCGTCTGATTCCGCAAGTTATTGTGGATCCCTGCGATGACGACGATGAGCCGATATCCCACGTCAGCCGCTTTGCAGATCAGGCCAACGTAATTTGCTGTTTTGCCAGACTGTACATGTCCAACCACCATACCGCGGCGATTCCACGGCCCGGCCTTTTCAGGGTTTTCCATTAACCCTAGAATGCGATCAGTTATCTCGTCGAGAGTGGCAATTACTTGAGAAGAAAAATGCTTTTTACCAAGGAGCTTTTTGTAACGTCTCCAATAATAAGGATCTATAGTGGCTCTTGCGTTATCTAACCACGGGCGATGTTCTTTTTCCTTAAGCATCGCTCCAATAGTCATCGTCACGTCGTGTCTAGCCTCCAAGCGACGAGCAAGCCTTTCAGCCTCTGCATTTGTTACAGGGTTAACGACTCTATATTTTTCAATTACGGTTCTAATGAGCAACGGAGTAAGCTCCTGCTTACTGGCCAGTACATTCTCTACAGACATCTCAAGCTCTTCCAGATTTATTGAATCTTCGGACATTCTCTCTTTTATTCTAAGTTTCCAAGTCTCTCCAAGAGTACCTCCGTCCGATCCCAGTTAGAATGGAATGGTTCGGCAAATTGCAGCATCTCTTTAATTTCATCAAAGCTTACTTTATACTCTCTCAACTGCTTCACTGTCGTCTGCAAAGCCTGATGAAGCGATTCATCGGAGATGGCATTCCCACCCACCTTACCGGGCGAATTGCCAAGATCAGCGAAAAGCGCATCCATTGGAAGCGTGGAACCAGCTACTTCCAAAACACGGAGGAAATCGGTTCGTAAGTCTTGCGATAAACGCTGAGAAAAATCTGCGATCATCGGATATTTCTCGTTAATGCAATATGTAACTTCTCCTTTGTTTTGCATGCGGTTCCAGACTGGGAAGCGATTATCTGACAGAAGTTTTCGCCCCTTACTGGTATACACACGCTTGGAATTCGCCCCCAAGGTCTCGATGAGACGACGTAACCTGTCCATCACCTGATAGGGTGGCTGTGCCGATGCTTTCTTGACATCAATCTTCCAATCTGCATCCAAGCCATTTGGCATGTCAATCCGCACACGTGCGAGCTTGGTCAGTTCGGTCTGCCTCGCCAACCTGAACCAAGTGCCGTGAATAATGAGACGTCGCTGCCGATACACATAGAACCCTTGATTCTTCACATATCCCGCCGGCCCTGCATATTTATCCCACTCCTCCTGCGTGACCTTCTTGTGATGCGGCAACGTGAAAGCCTGAATAACGACCTGGTGGTCTCCAACCTTGATCGATTCAGAAGGTCCGGCATATGTTGCGGGATGACTTTGATGAAAAGGGTCAAACGGTTCAAGTGGACGCTCATTTAAGGACATTTGAATTTTTCGATGTCCGGGTTCGCCCGCGAGAAATCGGTGAAATACAAGCTCAAGATGGGAGCGGGCCTCATCCACGCGTTTTATGAAATGTGTGATGGCATCGTTGGTGTTATCCTGAACTACGCGGTCGAGACTTTCCCACAGCACGAGAGTGCCGTGGTCACCCAGTCTGTCCGCACAAGGAATATCTTCTGGCGAGTCTGGAATCTCAACCTCCCACGTGTCGGCTTCAGCTACACGCGCCAAATCCCAGATGGCGGCACTCGTGACTCCATTCTTTTTACTAACCAACGTCAGGCGCCGACATTGAGAGAAGGATGCGGTTTTTAATCCAAGTCCGAATCGCCCCAAGTCGGCTTCTTCTCTCTCCTCCGATGGGTTTCTGCTTCCCAGTCGCATGGCCGCAAGGAGTTCGTCCGAATCCATTCCGTGACCATCATCTAGGATAGCAATTTCTGGCGATGTCTTGTCAGTCGAAACAAAGAGTCTGATATTAGTCGCACCCGCTGTAATAGAGTTATCTATGATGTCGGCCAGTGCAGTTTCGAGCGAATACCCAATGCAACGAAGGGATTCAATCAATGCCGATGGGTGTGGCGTGAGAGTAACCGACTGTCGGGAATTCATTGTTTCCGTGCGGATCCTAAGCAAACTCTTCCCTTCCTCTTCTGACTTCATCCACAAAATGGGGATTTCTGTAACAGATTCCTGCCATTTGTGCGTCAGAGCAGTAGAATTCCTTCTCTTCAAGCTGGTCCAATTCATATCTGCGCCATGCTTCCGCCGCTAGGTCTTCCAAATAAACAGGCCAACCACTCCTCTCGTAATAGGGACTCTCGATACGAGGTTCGACGGCTGAGATTTCGGGATCCGCTTTCGGATATTGTAGAATATCTGATCCATGATCCAAAGCTCCATCCGGATGCAATCCCATGAAAATAAATGCGATCGAAAACCACGCCCGTTTGAACTCCTCATTTGAGACTTTGCGCATTTCTTTCGGGGAGAGACGAGCGACGTTTACTATCCACTGTGCGGCCTCAGCATGTGATTGAGGTAGAGGTCCAATTTCCCAAACAATTTTCGATTTCATTTCATCAAGTTCCTTCAAATACTTTTTGACTGCGATCCCAACTGCCTCGCTGACCAACGGCGGCACCGCATTGCCGATGATACGGAACTGATGGGTACGTGCTACAGGGAACTGAAACCAGTCTGGAAAGCTCTGGATTCGAGCGGCCTCGCGAGGAGTGATGGATCGGTTTTGAGTTGGATGGATGAACATGAGTCCATCCTTCGACAAATGTGCGACGATGGTCGAGCAGGGGCGATAGCGGTGCTGCCTAGTGTAGCGATCTTTAAAAACGCTTTTATCGTAGGGGAATTCGAATTCAACACCCCTACGCATTGCTTCTGCCGAACTTTCCCCTTCAAGCAGAAGAGCAAAGTCCTCTAAATCTCTATTACTGTGAGGGCGGGCACGGTGGGCAGTAAGCTCTGCGGCCTTATCTATCTCAAGAACTTCCCTTAGATACTTCATCGCTTCTGATGAGATAGCATTCCGCTGATGGAGATCATATTGGCATGTTTCCTCCCCTTCGCCCGCTTCCAAGGATGGTAGATCACTGATCGCATCCCATAGGCACGAACGATCTGAGGCACGAGGTGCTGGCTCAATACTAGGAATAAAGTAATTCGGGAAATCAACACGAGTACCAATAAAGAGCTGCCGACGCCGTTTTTGAGGTATTCCAAGCTTTACGCAGTCCTCCAGCTGTTCATGCACTCGGTAGCCGAGCTTACGCGCCTCCGCCTGAACCTTGGTGAAGTAACGACCACCGGAAGCAGAACGTATACCGCGTACGTTCTCCATAACGAAGACCTTCGGTTGAAAGTGCGCTACGAAACGGAGGAACTCCTTGTAGAGATGGCGCCGAGGATCTTCCTTCAAACGTTCTCCGTGGTTGGCACCGTCCACTTGTCTAGCGGTGCTAAAACCTTGGCAGGGTGGTCCTCCTACGATTAAGTCAATGTGATCCGTGCCAATCAGAGCTTCAAGATCTTTCGGATCAAACTCTGTGAGATCCCTCCGAAGCACATGAAGAATGCTAGGAAAGTTGGTACGAAAGACCTCAATAGCCTCCTTGTTGAAATCTATTGCCGCCAAGCCTCGGAATCCGGCTCGCTCTAGCCCGAGCGAAAAGCCACCGCAGCCACAAAAAAGATCGAGAAAGGTGGGAAAACGATTGCTCACAAAAAATTGAGGGTTGAGTTTGATGCCGAGAATAAAAAGTTCCGCCGACGATTGCAATCAGAATCCCCCTCCCATATTCCCCCAATCACGGACCTTGGCTCGGTGAAGGACCACGGTCTCAATTCTGAATTTTACAAAGACCGTCATCGTCCCCGTTCGCTCAGCGACTCAAAGGGATCGTCACGGGCTTGTCGGTGGACTGTGTGAACTCTCGGGCGCTGAACAGCCAGATCACCAGCTTTTTCCCCTCCCAGTAGTCAGGAGTCGAAGATGCCTTGTAAAAAAGCTGCTTTCGCGCCTGCACCATTCCAGAACCCCGGACGCCTACTAAATCAGGAGCCAGCCCATACTTGAGTGCCAGCATATCCAACACACCAGCTCCTACACAATGCATTCCGGCATCTCGCCCCTCGTGGAAAATTAGTGTATGGCTGTCGCCTAGCAGAAGCACCGGTGACTTCGGGTCAGGTGTCACCCCAACAGTTCCCCCTGTGAGCACGTAATTCAGAGGAAGCGACTCGGGAGGCACCACACGTTCATTCTCATCTCCTTCAATCAGATCTCCGACGAAAGTGAGCATTTCCCGATTTCCCAAAGTGTAACGCCCGGGAGTCCCACCAGTGATCGGCTTTGCACTCGCGATCAGTTGGGCTGTCATCGCTGCCCCTAGAGGAGAAAAGTGTGCATCTTGACGACAGTAGAGCAGTGCCCCGGAATCCGCTGCACGGGCCTTTTGAAACTCCGGCTCCAGATCGAGCACATCGACTCCACTCTCGCGAATTTGCTTGAGAAACGGCGCCAGTGCTGCGGGATCCCCAGGACGAAAGTCACTGACCAAATAATCCGGATAGATAGCCCCCTTTGCAGGAACCGGAACTAGCAACAGATCGACCCCTCTCTCTTTCAGCATCGCATGAAATTCCAGAATTCCCGCGACGGGATCACTATGATTTTCAGCCACTGATTCCCAGGGCTTTTCCCAAAAGCGCCCTGTCGCGAGATGCTTCACTTCTCGTGTCGGGAAATACCACTCAGGATCATCGCCGCGCACGACATGACCAGCTGTAATCCGAGACTCGACAGCCTTAGCAAATAACTCTGCGCGATCCTGCGCAATCGCGCTGAGCACGGTAAGCGCAGAAATACTCAAACAAAAACAGACACGATGAATCATGGAAGCCCTCTATTCTTATGATAAAGGTCGAAGGCCTTCAAGCCTTCAGCGTCTATTCGAGGAAAAAGTTTACTCCTGTGTACGGACTGATCGTTCGCAACGAAGCGCCATAAAACGCTTCCGTGCAGGCACAGCGCCCCTGCCAGGCCAACTAGAGCCAGCTTCCCCGCGATTTAAAACCGCCCTCACAAAGGCCCTACAATTTCACTTCACCTTCGTCTGAGCGTCTTCTGTCGGCGCCTTGGCGGGAGCAGCAGCCTCTGCGGAGGAAGGGTTCGCCTTTGCCGCGTCTCTGGCAATGTTCGCCATCACCTGGATCGATCCAGCGGACAAAGTGCCCAGCACTCCTGAAGGCTGCCCGTCTAAAATCCGCATTACCGTGACTCCCACAGGTTTACCATCAAGCGTGAACACCGGAACCCCCTGAGCCGTACCCGCATCTGTCACGAAATACGGCCGATCACCTTTGAATACGCCGGTAATCCGCCCCAGAACGAGGGTTGGCATATAGCCATAAACTGCCGACGACCGAGAAAGTCCGATCACTTCATCCGCTGCATCCACGGTCGCAGCGAACCCGGCAAGATCTACCTTCTCGAACTTCTTCGACAATCCTTTAACCTCTGCCTCAACTGGAAGAATGAAAGCTACATCGGCATCCAGATCCTGTCGGACCACCTTTCCATGCAATAAGGTCGTATCTCCATAGCTGATTTCCGCCGGGGAAAACTCAGTCTTCGCCGACTTGATCACCACGACAGCACTATCCATCTGAGCCTGCTGCCCTTCTAGTCCCACCGCTGCATCAATCGCCGAATTTGAGACCACGACTAGGCCATCATCCCCAATCGTAACCCCGAGAGTACGCCTTTCGACTGCGCGATCTGGTAGCGGGTCTCCCGACGTCGTCGCTTTGAGCGTGCCCTTGGCAGTGACGACAACAAGAGCTCCCTTATAGCGCTCCATCAGTGCTCGCGCACGCCCTTCAAAACTGGTTGCCTCCGTCACAGCAGACGGTCCACCCGCACTGTCCTGAGCATTAATCAAACAACAACCAAGGCACAGCAAGATCCCGAAAGGTAGACTTAGACTCAATTTCAGATTCATAAAATTAAAGAAAATAGAGTATCAGGAGAGTCTCACTTGTAAATAATAATCTCGTTGGACTCTTTCAACTCATGATCGCGAAGAGACCTAGCACGGACTCTCACACCACAGCTTCTCTTTACAGAAAAGCCTCGGATCGACTTCACATTAGAAGTCGACCCGAGGCCATTAGCGTAAAATTTTAGCTAACTCGCCTTAACGTGAATACAACTCCACGATAAGCTGCACGTTAACCATAGTATCGATCTCCTCAGCAACATCGGGCAGGCGCGACATGCTGCCCTCCATGGCATCGCGATCAAAACTCAACCAGTCCATCACCGGTCGGATCTGCGTTTGCTCAAGCAGGCGTGCACCCAACTGACGAGAGGCAGCAGCAGCGCTCACGCTGATTTTGTCCCCGGGTTTCACCTGATATGAAGGAACATCTACACGCTTACCATTGACCAGCACATGGCCATGTCCAACGAACTGTCGAGACGCACGACGAGTATTCCCTAGCCCTAAGCGATAGCAGACATTATCAAGACGAGTCTCAAGAAGCTGAACCATGATATCACTCGTGATCCCACTGCGTCGATGAGCCTCTTCGTAGTAGCGATGGAACTGTTTCTCAAGCAGGCCGTATTGAAAGCGTAGCTTCTGCTTTTCATTCAGCGCGACTCCGTAATCGCTCCGCTTTTTGCGTGCGCCACGTGCACCGTGCTGTCCAGGAGGATAAGGGCGACGCTCCAACGCTTTGGAGGGTCCGAACAATGCCACTCCGAAGCGGCGACTAATGCGATCTGAAGGACCTGTGTATCTGGCCATGGATGAAAAATAGAAAATTGTTTTAGATAAAATCAGACTCGACGAGCTTTTTTCGGGCGACACCCATTGTGTGGAACGGGTGTTACATCCTTAATCCGCGACACCTCGATACCGAGTCCTTGGACGGCTCGCACAGCGGACTCACGTCCCGAACCCGGGCCCTTCACGTGAACTTCTGCTTGTTTCAAGCCATGTGCCATCGCTTGGCGGCAAGCATCCTGCGCCACTAGCTGCGCAGCGTAGGCCGTACTCTTCCGAGAGCCTCGAAACCCCATCTTGCCGGAGCTCGACCACCCGATCACATTTCCAACGGGGTCGCACACAGAAACGATCGTATTATTGTAGGTAGCCGCCACATGAACCACCCCAGACTGAACATTCTTACTTCCCTTTGCCTTCAGCACCTTGGGCTTTTCAACACCTTCAGCACTTTCCATTTCGAGGAAAATATCCTCAGCTGTGCGGGGTCGCTCCTTCTCCTTACGAGGTGCTTCGACAGGAGCTTCAACGGGAGCGACAGCCGCTTCCGTCACCGGGGCTTCGCTCGCTTCTGGGGGATTCTCTTCAGCCATATAATTTTTGAGTTTTGAAATCTTTCGGTTGCCAATTACTTCCGAACGACGCCCACGGTCTTACGCTTTCCTTTTCTCGTACGAGCATTTGTGGAAGTCCGCTGGCCTCTGACAGGCAAGTTTCTGCGATGCCGGATCCCACGATAGCAATTAATCGAGGTAAGACGCTTCAGGTGAATCTGGAGATCACGGCGCAGATCGCCCTCGATCATGATACCGCCACCAGTAATCGCTGCGGCGATTCTCGCCATCTGATCCTCACTCAACTCCCCCGTTCGAGTATCCGGGTTCACACCGGCCTCATCGAGCACCTTGACCGAAGTCACGCGCCCAATGCCATAAATGTAACAGAGAGAAGCTTCAATACGCTTCTCATTCGGGATTTCTACTCCTAACAAACGTGCCATATTCGTGGTTTTTAAATAAACTTACACTCAGCCTTGACGCTGTTTGTGCTTGGGGTTTTCGCAAATGACGCGCAAAACGCCGTGCCGCTTAATAATTCGGCATTCGGTGCATAGTCGCTTGATCGAGGATCGAACTTTCATAAATGATTATGGGTTAAATGAGAGAATTCGTCAATACAATGGATCGCCCAGTGAGTTCATCCACAGCAAATCGGTCCCCACTGCATCAACGTGAGAGCCATAGGATAGCGGTGTAAAGATAAAGTCTCTCCGCAAAAATGGGGAGGGAACCTTTACTACAGATTCGCTATCTCGCAACCGCTGTTTCAAAAATTTATTCAAAATTTCAGTTTTATTTCGAAGGATCTAGCGGCTATGCCGCCGGAGCGGTAAAGCTCCTCTCACGGGGAGTGAGAATCTCCGCCTCCTGGTCCGTTATCAATACCGTATGTTCAAAGTGAGCTGATAGCGACTGATCCCGCGTAATCACAGTCCACTGATCGTCCAGAATACAGATTTCAGGACCTCCAGCATTCACCATCGGCTCAATCGCGAGCACCATTCCAGCCTCGAGTCGAGGATTCGCAAATCCCCGTGCCCGCATAGAGTCGACCTCCCAGTAATTGGGAACCTGCGGCTCCTCGTGCAACTTTCTTCCCACTCCATGCCCGACAAATTCCCGCACTACGCTATATCCGCGTGGTGAAACGAAGCCTTCCACAGCTGAGCAAACCACCGATAGAAGCACGCCCTGCTTAGCTGCCGCGATCGCAGCATAGAGAGAAGCTTCGGTTGAAGCGAGCAGACTCTCGGCATCAGACGAAAGCTTTCCCACCGGCACACTCTTGGCGTTATCACCGATCCAGCCTTTCGGAGTGGACACTCCGACATCAATCTTGACGATATCGCCGTCCTTCAGCACCCGAGTTCCACCAATCCCGTGAACAACCTCTTCGTTGACGGAGATGCAAATGTTACCTGGATAGCCGCGGTATCCTAAAAATGCACTCTTACATCCCAGTTTAGCGATCGCGTGGGCTGCAATCTGATCGATTTCGCCTGTCGTTACGCCGGGACTCACGGCCTCACAAGCTGAATTAAGCACCTCGGCAGCAAAACGTCCTGCCTCGCGGAGTCCATCGACTTCACTTCCGCTACGCAAAAAGATACGTGATTTTCGTTTTGCCATCCCTGACTCGGGTATTTTACGCAAAGTCAAATAAACGATGACCGATCAATGTGCAGTGATTTGATAGTAAACCAATCCACCGATGATCAGGATCGCAGCGATTACTGACAGCCAGAGCAATTGATTCCCACTAGCCAGTGATCCGGTACCTCCCGGACTATCGAAGCGCCCCCGCAAACGACCTTTTCGCAGGAACCCGTCATAGTGACGCTGAATCAGGTGCGTCTCAACCTGTCTCATCACATCGAGAAGAACAGCCACAATGATGAGCAAACCAGTTCCCCCGAAAAACTGCGCGGCGAGCGGCGGCACGCCCATGCTCGATGAGAGGATGGAGGGGAGGATCGCAATGATCGTGAGAAAGATCGCGCCAGCAAAGGTAAGACGGCTCATGGATCGATCCAGAAACTCTGCAGTTGGCTTCCCGGGGCGAATGCCAGGAATGTAACCTCCGTTCTTCTTGAGATCATCGGCAATCTGATTCGGTTGGAACATTGTAGCAACCCAGAAATAGCTGAAGAAGAAAATCATCGCACCCGTCAGAGAGTAATACACCCATCCGTGCGAACCACCGCCAAGGATGCTCATCACACGCTGCGCCCAAACCTCGTTAGGGAACATCCATCCGATAATCTGAGACGGGAACATCAAAATCGCCTGAGCGAAGATGATCGGCATCACTCCGCCATAATTCACTTTCAGCGGCATATGCTGCGTCTGCCCACCGTACATTTTCCCACCACGTACTTGCTTCGCATAATTAATCGGCACTCGTCGTTGAGCCTCCGTCAGCGCGACCACGGCGGCAACTACGATAAAGAGGAATGCCAGTAGCGCCACTAGCTTGAAAGGGTTTAGCATATTCTCACCCGCACCGGCGACATAGGTTTGATACACTTGGAAAAGCGCACCAGGGAGGGCGTAAATGATGTTAACTGTAATAATGATCGACACACCGTTCCCGATACCACGTTCCGTCATCTGGTCGCCGATCCACATCAGGAGCATCGCTCCAGCGGTAATGATGAGAACTGTTCTCAGAACGAAGAATGGGCCGGCATCGGGTACGAGCTCACGACTGGAACCGCTAGCAATCTCACGGAGAAAGGGATTCGCCTCTGGAGTAACCAGCGACTTCGCTAGCATCCACCCTTGAAACAGGCACAGCACGATGGTAAGAACTCGCGTATAGAGGCTAATCTTCTGTCTTCCGTCTTCTTCACGAGAGATCTTACTAAGCGAAGGAACAACCGCAGTCATCAACTGCATCATAATCGATGCACTGATGTACGGCATGATCCCGAGCGCAAAGAGAGCAGAGTTCTGCAGCCCGCCACCGCTGAACACATTCATCAGCGCCAGCATCTGCGTCAGTCCTTGACCACCGCCCGATTGCTGTTGCACTTGATTGTACCATTCCTGCAACACATTCTGATCCACCCCTGGAACGGTAACCACCGCTCCGAGTCGAACGATCACTAGAAGAAGCAATGTGTAAAGAATCCTAGAGCGCAGCTCCGGAATCTTCATCGTGTTGGTGAATGCAGAAATCATCTAAGGCTGTGAATGAGTTAGGCTCAACGGCAAGGAATTCAAGCTGCGGCAATACTACCGCCAGCTTTCTCGATCTTCTCACGGGCAGTCGCAGATATTTTATCGGCACTGACAGACAGCTTACGAGTCAGTTCGCCGTTGCCCAAAATCTTGATTCCGTCCCACCTTCCCTTGACAAGGCCAGCGGAGCGAAGGCTCTCTTCATTCACCTCATCGCCATCCGAAAACTTGGCCTCAAGTGATGAGACGTTCACAACGGCATATTGATCCTTGAATTGATCATTGTTAAACCCCTTCTTCGGAAGACGACGTGCCAGAGGCATCTGGCCACCCTCAAATCCGGGGCGAATCGAGGCACCTGCACGCGCCTTCTGACCTTTGTTTCCCTTACCAGAAGTACGTCCCAGACCGGAACTCTCTCCACGACCCACGCGGCGGCGACGATGCTTCGATCCCGGGGCTGGCTTTAAGTCATGCAATTTCATGTATAAAAATCAAAATCGGTTGCGCTCTCACAGAGCCTTTTTCTCGGGCAGACGCTTACCGCGTCCTGCATAAATTTGCTCCTTCGTACGAAGTTGCTCAAGCGCCTGCAACGTCGCCTTCACCACATTCGCAGGGTTGTTCGATCCCATCGATTTGGCAAGGAGGTCCTTGATTCCAGCCGCTTCCACAACTGCTCTCACACCTCCTCCGGCGATTAATCCCGTTCCCGGAGACGCTGGAAGCAAAAGCACCTTGGCGCCGCCATGTTCACCCAACACTGGATGAGGAATCGTATTCGCGGTAATATTCACAGACGTCATCTGACGTTTTGCGGATTCGGTCGACTTATTGATGCACTCAGATACTTCTAGAGCCTTACCAAAACCGAATCCAACATTCCCTTTGCGATCTCCGCTCACAACGAGCGCGCTGAAGCTAAAGCGACGTCCGCCCTTCACAACCTTGGAGCATCGGTTGATGTGCACCACCTTTTCAAAAATATCCTCTTCTGAATCGCGCTGTGGACGAGGATTAGATCCTCGAAGCCTGTCTTCGGCAATCTTCACCTTATCGAGGTGCTGCGGAATCGCATCTCCCTCGCCGTCACTCGTTGGTTCGCTCACTATCTCCGCAGTGTTAGCCGCCGCCTCTTCTGTTGGAGTATCGTCATTGAGTTCGTCGCTCATAGTTTCAATATTAGAAATTTAACCCTGCCTCCCGGGCCGCATCGGCAAGCGCCTTAACCTTTCCATGATAGGGAAAGCCTCCTCGGTCAAAGACTACGCTCTCGATTTTCGCCGACTTGGCCTTCTCAGCCAGAGCGGAACCGACCTTCGCAGCGGATTCTTGATTCGCCTTCCCATTCGCGACCGACTTATCCATAGTCGAAGCAGCGGCAAGCGTGCGACCACAGGTATCATCGATCAATTGTGCGTAAACGTGCTGATTGGAAAAGTGAACTGCCAATCTCGGCCTCTCGGTTGTCCCGGAAATCTTCCGACGAATTCGGCGATGGAGTCGCGCGATCGTTTGTTTTCGAACGTATTTGCTCATAAATCTGATAAAATATTCTCTTATCGCACACTCTTACCCTGCTTACGACGAATCTTCTCGCCTTTGTAATGCACGCCCTTTCCTTTGTAGGGCTCTGGTGGATAATAAGCTCTCACTTCAGCCGCGAACTGCCCTACCAACTGCTTGTCTATCCCCTCAACTCGAATATTCGTGTTGTTCTCGACAGTTACTCGAATTCCTTCCGGAATATCGTGATTCAGCGGATGCGAGTACCCAAGAGTCAGATTTAATTGACTCCCCTTAACGGCAGCTCGAAACCCGACGCCCACAATCTCAAGCTCTTTTGTAAATCCATGAGATACCCCCTGAACCATGTTCGCAACAAGACTGCGAGCGGTACCGTGCATAGAGCGAAGTTCGCGTGTATCGGAATTTCGGCTCACGCTCAGGGTTGCACCATCTTGTTCTAGCGAA
>JBDHQE010000116.1:0-10970 GCA_039806885.1 Verrucomicrobiales bacterium | reverse complement strand
AGCTCCCGCACCAGCGGCGAAACCCGCGACTCCAGCTCCTCCCGCTCCTCCCGCTCCTCCCGCTCCTCCCGCTCCTCCCGCTCCTCCCGCTCCCAAGCCAGCAGCTCCAGCTCCCGCTCCTGCGGCGAAACCCGCGACTCCAGCTCCTCCCGCTCCTCCTGCTCCCAAGCCAGCAGCACCCGCTCCCGCTCCTGCGGCGAAACCCGCGACTCCCGCTCCTCCTGCTCCCAAGCCAGCAGCACCAGTTCCCGCTCCTGCGGCAAAACCCGCGACTCCCGCTCCTCCTGCTCCCAAGCCAGCGGCTCCCGCTCCCGCACCAGCAACCAAATAATTTGCGATCCGAGTTCCAAGATGCACTTCTTGGCTCGCTCTATTCGAAATCGTAAAAGATTCTACGGTAGAGCAATCTTCCGTTGCGAGCGATACAACGAGAAAGAGCTGACTCGTCATTCAAGCGGAGTCATCTGTAATCTTTCTTGATTCCTAATCCTCACTTTATAAAATTGTGGAACAGCGCTACCGAAGCACGACAACTGCCGCCGAGGCCGTCGGCAGTCCTAGAAATGGCTTACACAGACAGGATTGTCTGCACCACTCTTCCTTCACTAGCAACCTAGGTTCAAGACATATGTAACACCTATTGCAGGAAGGAGAGATAAATTAGAGCCTTTTCCTGCCTTCCCTTATGAGGGCCAATTACCCTTTTGCTAAAACCATGGACAATTTCCTTACATCTGCCTCCCCGAGCTTCCCGTGTAATGCCCCATGAGGATCAGTGGTGTCATTTCGAATGAATGGGAGGGGCTGAGAAAGCAGCGCTTCACACCGCGATCATTTGTCATCTGCACTCCAACGCCTCCGATCTCAGATTGACTTTCTGATGCGCCTTCGTACCCTACCCCAAAGTTCGCATCGACAGGAAAGCCGCAGCTGCATAAGGGCAGGAAATTCTCCCTCGTGCGTCGCGCTACCTTTGCCACACTTGCAGGCATCGCGACAATGACTACCGAAATACCCTCCTCATCTCTTCATCCTGCGATCCAGGGCATGCGTGCCACATTGCTCGGAATCGCGATCAATATCGTACTGGCAACGGGGAAGGCACTCGCAGGGATTTTCGGTCACTCCTATGCATTGATCGCCGATGCGATCGAGTCAGCCACCGACGTAGTCTCCTCCATTTTGGTTTATGTTGGACTGCGCGTGTCCGCCCGGCCTCCCGATGAGAATCACCCCTACGGACACGGAAAAGCGGAGCCTCTGGCAACCGTAGCCGTCGCCCTCTTTCTCTTTTTTGCCGCCTACAACATCGGCTGGCACAGCGTGGAGCAGATTCGAGAACCCCACATCATGCCAGCACCATGGACTCTGATCGTACTCGTGGCTGTAGTCGTGATCAAGGAGATCCTATTTCGCTTCGTATCGAGAGTGGGCGAAGACGTCGGGAGTTCTGCACTGAAAGGCGATGCGTTTCATCACCGCAGCGATGCTCTCACATCGGCAGCCGCATTTGTCGGAATCGCCGTAGCACTGATCGGGAATTGGCTCCATCCAGATCAGCGCTGGTCGAGCGCAGATGACTGGGCCGCCCTGATTGCTTCCGTCGTAATCGCTCGGAATGGATGGGAAATCTGTAAAGGAGCCGTTCTTGAACTCACGGATATTCGACCCAGCGGAGATATCGAAACCGCCGTGCGAAGAATTGCTCTTACCGTTCCGAATGTCACTAGCTTGCACAAGTGCATCGTAAGGAAAGTGGGATTTGACTACTATGTCGATCTTGACGTGCGAGTGGATCGAAATATGCCCGTATATCAGGCACATGCGATCGCACACCAGGTCCAGAACGCTCTGCGTGGCGATGTTTCCGGAGTCATGATCGCCAAGGTTTTAGTTCATATCGAACCCGAGCCGGTAAAGGCGTGATTTCGATACCGTTTCGACAGGCTGCTCATCGGCTTGCGAAGTCTAGATCCGATGATTTGGCTCAAGAAGCCACTGCTGCTCTTGGAACGTACTCTAAAGAGTGAGAAATTGATGAATGATTTGAATTTACATATTCGTAGGACTTCTTAAAAATTGAAATAATCATTCTTTCTCCGTCTTCTGCCACCTCTCGTCCCTTCCTCACCATGCAACGGTCGCGCTATTCCACCCCCCTTGCCTCTAAAAGCAGCACTATTAAACATATTTTCTTCTGGCTCTCCGGAGCTGGAGCAGAGACTCTGGAACAGTGTCCCGGATGGGAGCAGAGAAAATACGTTGCTTTCGGTGCTACAGTGCTCGTGCCAGCGACCTTCGCATTTATCGCGTGCAGCTATGCACTTTCCACTCTGACGGATAACTGGAACTTTATCGTGCCCATCTCGCTCGCTTGGTCGCTGATCATCATGACCATCGACCGAGCCCTACTTTCGATCTATCGATCCTATCAGCGATTTCACCGCAAGATCGGCCAGTTCTTTCTGCGTATCGTCGTTGCGGCACTGATGGGAGTCACGATCTCGCATCCACTGACCCTTCTGCTTTTTAAAGATACCATCACGGGAGTGATCGAAGAGGAGCGGCAGGCCGAAATTCAGGAAATGCGTCTTGAGGCGAATAAGGAAAAAGCGACAGTCGAAGGCAAAATTGCGGGACTGGAAACGCAGATCGCAGAGCAGAGAGCGAGCTTCGAGAAAACTTTTTCGGCAGAATTTCTCGCAGAGGATTCTACAGCCGGGCTTCCAGATCCACTCTCAGATCTCGATCCAGAACTCCGCGCCCAGATGGAGAAGCGTATCGAATCAGAAAACGCTGAAGCGAAGAGGAAGATCGAAACTACTGATAAAGAGATCTCAGAGACACAAACTCGCTATGCCACCCTGCAAACGGAACTAGACACTTGGCAGAAGGAATTCGAGCGTGAAGTGAATGGTCAGCGCAGCGGAATTATCGGTCTGGGGCCTCGTGCGAAAAGTATTCAAGCAGATCAATTGGCTTGGCGGCGAGATGAGGCCAAGCGCCTCGGTGAAATGCTAGCCTATCTCACAGAGCAGCGGAATACCCTCGCCACACAAATCAAGACTACCGAAGACTCGATTCGGCAAGAGTTCGTCACTTTGGCTGCGACAAAGGCCGAAAGAATCAAGGAAGAACGGGATCGAGTGTCCGATCTGAAGCGACAGGTCCAGCAATCGCAGGCCGACCAGTTCGTCGAGCAGCAAAATACAATTCGCTCTACGATCACCTCACAAATCGACACCCGACTTGCTGAACTGGGGCGTCTGCAGGAAGAACTCAAGTCCATCGCCTCACAGGAGCAAGAGAGAATCGCGGCGATCACGGCGGAGCCTCGGCGTGACCTGCTGACTCAGACCCTGGCTCTGCACAAGCTCTTCGAAAAGAACTCTGAAGGCGGCCAGTTCGCCCTGATCTCCTACTTCGTGCTCGCCGGTCTCTTTATGTTGATCGATACGATTCCCTTGGTAGTGAAGTTTTTCTCTCAACCTGGCCCCTACGATACTCTGGTGGACCGTGAGGAAGTCCGCTTTGCACGCGAGCGCCAAGCTTGGCTCGAGGGATTTAGCAAATACATAGAGGATCCATCGAATAATCAATTGCTTCATCTAGCCCAGAACAAGCCGCTAGAGAGGGCCCTGATGGAGGGAATCGATAGTTCTCGCGCTGCAAAAGTTTTTATTGAGAATCTGCTGGAATTAGAAGCCGCCTTTGATGAGCGGGTGGAGAGCGAGAAAGCGCGACTACTCGATGAAAAAGGCCAGCGAGCAAAGAATCGCTCGAAGCGACTT
Organism: Verrucomicrobiales bacterium; assembly: GCA_039806885.1. Taxonomy (GTDB): domain Bacteria; phylum Verrucomicrobiota; class Verrucomicrobiia; order Verrucomicrobiales; family DEV007; genus Arctic95D-9. The sequence continues at coordinate 7,179 of JBDHQE010000116.1, read as the reverse complement.
GAAGCGATCGCGGACACTTTCTATGAGGATTTAAACCATCGAATGGAGGCCTATTTTGATCGTGAGGCTGCAGAGGCTGCTGCTCGAAATAGTGCGTAAACTAGACAAAATCAGAGGAAAAATCTCGATTGCCGAATTTCGTCCCTCACTCTAGTATGGGCGCTTTTGCCAATGCCTATGTTCGGCTGCAAGACTCCCTCACTCGCCCTCCTACTTCTTACCCTCAGCCTGACGATTGAAAGCGCCCGCTCAGGTGAGGCGTCGATGTTGAATCCTTCGATTGAGAGCGAAAGCGCCTCACCACCCTCTGTAATCGAGTGGTCGAATCTGTTTGATCGGAATACGCTCTACGAGGGCGACGGTGCGATCCGCTCTGTAAAACTGACAGGTCGCTACCACGGACGCCTGACTTCACAGACCAAAGATGGCGTCTTCGGTGGGATTCACCAGCGAGAGGGCTATCACGACTACGACCACACGAGCTTCCGACTCGGTACGAAGATTGATTTTGCTCATCACCTCTCCTTCCTCGGCACGATGAACATGGCGGATGGAGCGGGTGGCGCTGGATCTCACGGCTTCACCTACGGAGTCTTTTTCGACGATCTCAGCGACTTTTATCTTTCATGGGATCCTTCACCTGACTTTTACGTTCGAGTCGGAAAACTCAAGCAGTCCATCACACGAGAGTATTCATCCTCGCTGAATCAAATTTATACGGTTGAACGATCAGCCCTTGTAAATTCGCTCTCTAGCAACAAACCTTGGGGGGCTTCCGTCGGTTTCAAATTGTGGGGACTCTCTCAAGAGCTCGGGGCCCGAATCATCGGCGGAGAACTGGACTCCACGGGCGAGCGCTGGAACTGGCCGGACCTGGACTCTCGCGGGAGTGCCTCCTATCGTGCCTCGCGTCAGGTGACGGAGGCTACGACCCTCTACTTCGACTATCTGTTCACTGATAATCCGGCGACTCCGAAGACTCCAGGTGTCGGCCCCGACTCCAGTCTTGGCTCTCCCTTCGAGCACGTCGCGGCATTCGGGACGGAAACTAAGGGCAGCCAAGGTGGCTTAGTCACGGATCTGATTTTCGCACAGAACGGCATGGCTACAGGGGCGCTACGCGCCGGATATGACACATGGGGACTTTCAGTCATTCCATACTTGAATCTCACCGACAAGCTCCGGTTTGTCACACGCTATGCCTACATGGATCAAGGTCCAGATCAAATTCCTCAGCGTTTCAACACACGAGCGTCCGTCGCACATTATCACACCTTTTATACCGGGCTGACGTATCGCATCCATGACGATCAATTGAAAGTGATGCTCGGACACGAGTATGCTATCGGAGATCAGATCGGAACCGGCGGAAACCAGATTGATTCTTCGACTTGGATGCTCTCTCTGCGGACCTACTGGTGACTAGCGACTGTCCGGTCGTAGCAAATTCTGTCGAGCTCTGGACGCGGACGATCAAGAAAAGATAGAAAACTTTTGTAAGATTTTTCACAGAATGCGTCGAAGCTATTGCGACTCTGCTCTTATCACATATTACAAAACCATGAAATTCCTGTTACTCCCCATTTTATTCGCATCCGCACTACCGATGATCCTACACGCTGAAACTGCTAAAGAGATCGCCGCGAAATTTGACTCTCAAAAAGTTACGGCAATCGAAGACTATCTGAAACAAAATCCAAAAGCTGAGGATGCAGACGACGCTCTGGCAATCCTTGTCGATGCACAGCATTCTTTGGGTAATCTGGAGTCCGTCGCGGACCTTCTACTGAAGCGTTACGATCTTCAGCCAAAGGGCGACGACGCTGATCTCCGAAAAATCGTCACGGAAATTCTGCAGCCCTATTTCATGATCGCGGGTGCCGCGAATCACAAAGGCAAAGCGAAAGAATTCGTCGCTCGTGTAAAGGAAGATTTTGCCAAGCATGAACTAAGCGCACAATTGGGTCAGCTTTTGGATCAGATGACCGCAGAGCTGGCCATGCCGGGAGCCGGAGACGATCTGAAGATCGCCTTCACCGCGCTCGATGGTCGAGAAGTCGATCTCGCCAAGATGAAGGACAAAGTCGTCTTAGTCGATTTCTGGGCGACTTGGTGTGGTCCTTGTAAAGCTGAGATGCCGAATGTGATCGCAACCTATGGAAAGTACAAGGAAAAGGGCTTCGAGATCGTTGGGATTTCACTCGATGAGGACAAAGCAGAGGTGGAGAAATACGTCGGCGAGCAAAAAATGACTTGGCCTCAGTATTTCGACGGAAAGGGCTGGGAGAATAAAATCGCTCGTGAATACGGGATTAGTTCCATCCCCGCGACTTTTCTGATCGGCAAAGATGGCAAGATCATCGCTTCCAACCTGCGTGGTGAAGATCTGGAAAAGACCGTATCCGAAGCTCTCGCCAAGTAATCTGATCGTCTCAACGCTATAGCGAATCGAGGCGCATGATCGAATGAGTTCCGTAAACCGTATCGACCAACGTTTCGCGTCGCTGCGAGAGGCGCGGAAGAGTGCATTCATTTCTTACGTGTGTGCGGGTGATCCCGAGATTGACCGCTGCCTAGACATCCTGCGTGCTCTTGATCGCGCCGGAGTCGACGTGATCGAGATGGGACTTCCCTTCTCCGATCCGATGGCAGATGGAATCGTCAATCAAATGGCGGCTCACCGTGCGCTCGAGGCGGGGGTTACAGTTCCGAAGGTGCTCGATCTGGTCCGTCGCTTTCGACTGGAAAGTGAGACTCCCATCGTGCTTTTCACCTATCTGAATCCGATATACGCCTACGGATTCTCCGCATTTCATGCGGATGCAGCAGTTGCCGGAGTGGATGGTCTGCTTCTGCTCGATCTTCCCCCCGAGGAAGCAGAGCGAAACAGCGAACTCATGACACGGAGTGGCCTCTGCCAGATCCGATTGATCGCACCGACTACGCCTGAGGAGCGTATGAAAAAGCTCGTGGCTACCGCAGAAGGCTTTGTTTACTATGTATCCCGCGAGGGCGTAACTGGCACACAAACTTCGCTCGCTGAGGGTATCTCTGAAAACGTCGCGGCGATCAAGCGCTACACCTCAGTCCCCGTAGCCGTCGGCTTTGGGATTTCGACTCCTGAGCAGGCAGCTACGGTCGCCCGCACCTCTGATGGCGTAATCGTCGGCAGCGCCATCGTGCGAATCGTCGCTGAGAATGCACCGAAAGGGGATGTGGCCTCTGCGGTGGAGGCATTCGTCAAACCGCTTGTCGAGGCGGTGAAGTCGGTCTAATCTGCCTTTCTGCCGAGCAATCTCTTTAGAATTGTTTTTGTCATTCTGATCAGCCCTGCTGTCTCCCTCCCTTTTTCTGAATCATTCACCCACTTCTGCCCATGTTTGAAGGAACCCATACTGCCATCGTCACTCCCTTCACGGACAAGGGAATGATTGACTCTGAGGCGTTCCGCGCCAACATAGACCACCAGTTCGAAAATGGTATCCGGGGAATCGTTCCCTGCGGAACCACTGGTGAGTCAGCCACTCTCTCCCACGAGGAGCATACGCTGGTCATCGAAATGGCCATCAAACAGGCGAACAAGCACGATAGCGATAAGCGTGGTCTCGTCATCGCTGGAACGGGTTCCAACTCCACGCGCGAGGCGATCACCCTCACCCAAGCTGCTGAGAAAGCAGGTGCCGATGCTGCCTTGCTTGTAACCCCATACTACAACAAGCCATCACAGGAAGGACTTTATCAGCACTACCGCGCTATCGCTCTCTCAACTGATATTCCACTGATGCTCTACTCGATCCCCGGGCGTTGTCACATCCAGATCGACGTCGATACGTGCGTGCGGCTGGCAGAAAGCTGTCCGAATATCATCGCGATCAAGGAAGCCGGTGGACAGCTCGAACGTGTACGCCAACTGCGAGCTGCACTGCCTGAGAAGTTTGAGATCCTCTCGGGGGACGACGCGTTGACCCTGGAATTTATGAACGAAGGGGCCGTCGGAGTCGTCTCCGTCGCGGCCAATCTCATTCCGAAGGCGATGGCCGATCTGACCTCATCTAGGCTTGCAGGAGACAAGGCTAAAGCAGAGGAGATTTTTCAAAAATATGGCCCACTCTTCACTGCTCTACTGAAGCTTGATACGAATCCTGTTCCCATCAAGGCGGCGCTGGCAATGGCAGGAATCTGTGCTCCGAAGCTTCGGCTTCCCATGGTCGAAATGTCTGAGGAGAAAATCGACGAACTTCGGCGACTCCTCATCGAGCTGGAGCTAATCTGACCTCGCGACTACCTCATCTCCATTTTGTATGACACTTCCGATTCTTGTTACCGGCTGCCGCGGGCGTATGGGGCTGACTGTCGCTGAGGCAATCGCGGAAGATCCCGAAGTCACCATCGGAGCGGGCATGGATCTCGGAGACTCGCTGCACGATGCCTTGGCTCGATGTGAAACTGTGATCGACTTCACCCTACCCTCCTTTACTGATGAACTGATCGACGGCTGCCTGAAACAGTGCATCCCTCTCGTGATGGGTACGACGGGGCACGATACCGCTCAGTTGGAAAAAATTCGTGCCGCATCGAAATCCATTCCCATCGTCCACGCACCGAATTTTTCTGTCGGAGTGAACACTCTGTTCTGGCTGACGCGAAAGACGACAGAGATTCTTGGAAGAGACTTCGATCTCGAAGTTGTCGAAATGCACCACCGGCACAAAGTGGACGCACCCAGCGGAACGGCAAAGCGACTCGCAGAAATTCTCGCAGAGGTTTCAGGCCTCTCCTACGATGACGATTGTCGCCACGGTCGCGTGGGCGAAGTCGGCGCTCGGACGAATCACGAGATTGGCGTCCACTCCCTGCGAGGTGGCGACGTAGTGGGCGATCACACGGTGATCTACGCCGGCCTAGGCGAGCGCATCGAACTCACGCACAAAGCATCCAGCCGAGCCACCTTCGCTCGCGGCGCTGTACGTGCGGCTAAGTGGATTCGCGCTCAAAAGCTCGGAAATGGCCTTTTCGACATGCAGGACGTTCTCGGACTGAAGTGATGGCCCGTGTTGGGATCGCCTTGGGTTCGAATTTAGGAGATCGGCTGGAAAATCTCCGGGAAGCGGTGCTTCGCTGCGAATCGCTGCAGTGTTCCGATCATCGCCTGTTGTCGATCATCTGCGAGACTGATCCGATCGATTGCTCCCCTGACTCGAAGCCGTTTTATAACGCCGTGATCGAGATCGAAACGAACCTGTCTCCGCAGGATCTCTTGGCGTCGACGCAGAAAATCGAGCAAATGATGGGGCGCCCGAGAAATCACGGACATAACACCCCGCGAGTCATTGATCTAGATATTCTCTACTATGACGACTTGACCCTCACGGATCACGATCTGATCCTGCCTCACCCACGGATGAAGAATCGTCCTTTCGTCCTGATTCCACTCGCCACGATTCGACCTGATCTAGTTCCCTCCACTGCTAGCGTACCAGTCGATCAAGTCCGCGTGCTATCAGATCTGAAACTCGACTGAAATAGCCTCTTCCGCATCAAGCAATCCTCGAAGTGACCGACCAAGCCCTAGCCACCAGAGAGCTGGGCGTTAGTCACTGCCACCAGCGCCTCGCGCCGTGGACCACTTCTGCTTGAATCGCTCCTGCTCGACCTCGGAGTCCTCCTCGGTCAATTCCTCCACCTCGGCATCGATCTTCGGCTTCTCGTCCTCGTCCAGCTCGATCCGTGCCAGGCGCGATTCGTAATAGTCAAGTAGAGGCACCGTCTCACATCCCAGCGGCCAAGCAACTGCCTTCACCACTCACACTTCGCCCCCCAGCTCGCGAAGCCGTCCGTGCGCATCCTCCTCGATGCGAGCACACATCAACTCACAGAGTCTGCGAACCTTCGGGTCACTCACCCGGTAGCGAGCAAAATTTCCCTCCTTCTCGCGTGCCACAAAACGCGCATCTCGCAGTACCCCGAGATGCTTCGACACGTTCCCCTGCTTCATACCGGTAGCCGAAACCAGCTCGCCAACAGTCAGCGGACCGGCCATGAGCGCCCGCAATAGAAACAGACGCGACGGCTCAGCCAAAATCCCGAACAGGTGCGCCACCTCAGCCACTTGCCCGTCGCTCATCATTTCTTCGCCAGATTGTTTTTGGAGTTGCATATTACTGTATCGCGATATAGATATATTGATCTGTATTCCTGAAACGGGATCGCATCAACGAAAAATTGCTTATTACCATGAATGCTTCCACTGCTTCTCCCGCCCCACGTGTCCTCATCGTCGGCGGCGTGGCCGGCGGGGCGGCCTGTGCCGCCCGCTTGCGCCGCGTCCATGATGACGCAGAAATCCACGTTTTCGAGCGTGGACCGCACATTTCTTTCGCCAATTGTGGTCTGCCATACTTCATCGGCGGTATCATCACAGACGAGGCCGATCTCCTGCTCGCCGATCCGGCGCTCTTCAAGTCGCGCTTTGACATCACCGTTCACACACGAACCGAGGTGTTGGCGATCGACCGTGAGGCAAAAACCATCCGCGTGCGCGACCTCGCGAACGGCACCGAGCGCGACGAGTCCTACGATGCGCTGGTACTCTCGCCCGGGGCCTCTCCACTGCGTCCGCCCCTGCCGGGAATCGATCTTCCGGGAATTTTCACGCTACGCAACGTCCCCGACAGTGCGGCCATCCGGACCTGGATCGCCGACCGACAGGCCCGGCGTGCGGTGGTCATTGGGGCCGGGTTCATCGGCCTAGAAATGGCGGAAAATCTCCGCCATCGAGATTTGGAGGTCACCGTCATCGAGATGGCCGACCAAGTGATGCCACCGCTCGATCGCGAAATGGCCGCCATGGTGGAGGAAAAGTTGGAGGCGCATGGCGTCCGTCTCGCACTGAGTGAGGGCTGCGCCAGTTTCTCCTCTACCGTCGATGGAAAGGCCCTCATCACCCGCACCACGGCAGGCCGCGAATTCACCAGCGAACTGGTCATCCTCGCCATCGGCGTGCGCCCGGAAACCAAGCTTGCTGCGGATGCTGGTCTGGAATTGGGCGAGCGTGGCGGCATCCATGTGGACGAGCAAATGCGGACCAGCGACCCCGCCATCTGGGCGGTGGGCGATGCCGTGGAGGTGCGCGGCTGGGTGTCCGGTCACCACAGCCTGGTTCCGCTGGCCGGCCCGGCT
>JBDHQE010000115.1:0-11060 GCA_039806885.1 Verrucomicrobiales bacterium | reverse complement strand
CGCATCCACCGCTTCCTGAAGCATGCGCTTCTCATTCCGAATAATTACATCAGGAGTCTTCAGTTGCAGAAGATTACGAAGACGATTATTTCGGTTGATCACGCGACGATACAGATCGTTGAGATCAGAGGTAGCGAAGCGACCACCCTCCAGCGGCACTAGCGGACGCAGATCAGGAGGAATGACTGGAAGCACTTCAAGAATCATCCACTCAGGTCGAGTATTCGACTCATCGAAGCCCTGCGCGAGCTTCAGGCGCTTCGCAAGCTTTTTGCGGACTTGCTTCGAGCGAGTACGACCCATGGCGTCCTCCAATTGAGCAACCAGTTCTCCAAGATTAACTCGACTCAGCAGATCTCGAACGGCCTCGGCCCCCATTCCAGCGCGAAACGCCTCAGAACCATAGTCTTCTTGCGCATCGCGGAACTCCAGCTCGGTCAGAAGCTGTCCCTCTTCTAGGGGAGTATTACCGGGATCGATCACGATAAAATCTTCATAGTAAATCACGCGCTCAAGCTGACGCGCACTCATATCGAGCATCAGTCCGATGCGAGAGGGCATGCACTTGTAGAACCAGATATGTGATACGGGCACGGCGAGTTCGATATGTCCCATGCGCTCACGTCGCACGCGGGAGAGCGTGACCTCGACACCGCATCGATCACACACGATCCCCTTGTGTTTGATCCGCTTGTATTTTCCACAGGCACACTCCCAGTCCTTGGTGGGACCGAAGATGCGCTCGCAGAAGAGTCCCCCTTTTTCAGGTTTGAAAGTACGATAGTTAATCGTCTCGGGGTTTTTCACTTCCCCACGGCTCCAAGATCGGATGGTGTCAGGGCTGGCAACCGTGATCTTGACTTGATCAAAGCTGTCGGTTTTGCGATCCAGTCCGTGGATTTCATCTAGGTGGGATTCGGAACTGAGAGTCGGAATTGACATAGCGAAAAGGGGTAGAGAGTTAGAAAAAGAAAGTATTCGAAAATGGTTTAATATTCGGCAAAAGCCGAGATGAAGTCGTCATCGCGCTCGGGGCCGGAATTGCCGACAGCAATATCCAGTCCGAGGCTCTGCATTTCCTTGATAAGGACGTTAAAGGATTCCGGAGTCCCCGCTTCGAGGGAGCAGTCTCCCTTCACGATAGACTCGTAGATTCGAGTACGACCTTGGACATCGTCGGATTTCACCGTCAGAAGCTCCTGCAGTGTATAAGCCGCACCGTATGCCTCAAGCGCCCAGACTTCCATCTCACCGAACCTCTGTCCGCCGTATTGAGCCTTTCCACCCAACGGCTGCTGAGTGACAAGGGAGTAAGGACCGACAGCTCGTGCATGAATTTTATCCTGAACCAAGTGATTGAGCTTCAACATGTAAATAATACCAACCACAACAGGCTGATAGAAGGCGTCACCTGTGCGTCCATCGTAGAGCGTAGACTTGCCTGTAGTGCTGATCCACTTGAAGCCCTCCTTCTTCTTCGCCTCCTCCATGTAGCCGACGATCTTGTCTTCCTCGATCCCGTCAAATACCGGAGTAGCAACCTTGAATCCGAGAGCCTTAGCAGCAACTCCGAGGTGCGTTTCCAAGACCTGACCGATATTCATCCGGCTTGGCACGCCCAGCGGATTCAAACAGATATCAACCGGAGTTCCATCCTCAAGGAAGGGCATATCGGCTTCCGCCACGATAGTAGCGACCACGCCCTTGTTCCCGTGGCGTCCTGCCATTTTGTCTCCTACGGAAAGCTTACGCTTTTTCGCAATGAAAACCTTTACCTGCTTCACCACCCCTTGATCAGCGTCTTCACCAGACTCGATTCGGTCGAGCTGCCGTTCGCGCTCAAGGTCTAGATCAGTAAATTTTTGCTCGAATCCCGAGATAATCTCGAAAATCTTGATACGTACCGGACTCTTCTCCATTTCGATATTGGAGTAGTTCTCAGCGAGCTTGTGCAAGAAAGTCTTAGTAATCTTCTTGTTGGCTGGAATCAGAATTTCCCCCGTCCGGTTATTGGTAATATCGAGCGGAATGCGCTCGCCCATGAGAATTTCGGAAAGCTTTTCAGTCAGCTCTTCCGTCAACTCTTCGTGACGGCGACGATGTTCCTCGACGATTTGTCGTTGTTGCTTCTGCAACTCCTTTTGATCCGGCCTTTCCTTCGCCGTGGCATTGCGTGAAGAGACACGCACGTCCATTACGATGCCTGTGCAACCCGAGGGAACGCGCAATGAGGTGTCCTTAACGTCGGCCGCTTTCTCTCCAAAAATTGCGCGAAGCAGACGCTCCTCGGGCGCAAGCTCAGTCTCGCTCTTTGGTGTGATTTTACCGACCAGAATATCTCCCGGCTTCACCTCGGCACCAATGCGGATCACTCCGTCAGGCCCCAAGTTCATGAGTGCTTCCTCCCCTACGTTCGGAATATCTCGAGTAATTTCTTCAGGTCCCAACTTGGTGTCTCGAGCAATGGTCTCGAATTCGTCAATGTGAATTGAGGTATAGATATCCTCCTTCACAATCCTCTCCGAGATCACGATCGCATCCTCGAAGTTGTAACCGTTCCATGGCATGAACGCAACGAGGACATTTCGCCCGAGGGCAAGTTCTCCGTTTTCAGTGCAGGGGCCATCGGCTAGAACCTGTCCAACCTTCACTTTTTCTCCACGGCGAACGATAGGAGTCTGATTGATACAAGTTCCGGCATTCGAGCGCAGGAACTTTCGCAGTGGGTAAACATAGATCCCATTTTGCTCATCACTTTTCAGCTTGAACGGATTCGTCAGAAACTGAGCTTCAGAGCAGGGTAGGCTGCCGTCCTTCGTTACTACGATGATGTCAGCAGTCGCCGATGCAACAACGCCCGCTCCCTCTGATACCACGACAGCACGCGAGTCGCGAGCCACACGTCCCTCCATACCCGTGCCCACATAGGGGGACTCGGAAATCAGAAGCGGGACACCCTGGCGCTGCATATTCGCTCCCATTAGAGCGCGGTTCGCGTCATCGTGCTCCAAGAAAGGAATTAGCGAAGCAGCTACGGAGATGATCTGCTTCGGCGAGACATCCATGTAGGTAGCACGCTCCGGCTCTACATCAATGAACTCTCCGAGGTGACGTACGGTAATTTTCTCTTTCAGGAAGTTCCCCTTGCTGTCGATGGGGTTATTGGCCTGAGCAATGAGGTAACTCTCTTCCTGATCCGCAGTGAGGTAGTCGATCTTCTTCGACACCTTCCCCTTCACGATTCGTCGATAGGGAGTCTCGATGAAGCCGAACTCATTTACTCGCGCAAAACAGCTCATCGAGTTGATCAGACCGATGTTCGGACCTTCAGGAGTCTCAATCGGACAAATTCGCCCATAGTGCGAGGCGTGCACGTCACGTACCTCGAATCCCGCACGATCACGATTCAGTCCGCCGGGCCCCAAGGCGGAAAGGCGTCTCTTATGCGTTAACTCGGACAATGGATTAATCTGGTCCATGAACTGGCTCAACTGAGAGCGACCGAAAAAGTCACGTATCACTGAGGTGAGAGCCTTCGGATTGATTAACTTAGAGGGAGTAAGCCCATCCAGAGAGAAGTCGAACATCGTCATTCTCTCCTTTACCATGCGCTCAGTACGCGAAATCCCCACTCGGCACTGATTACCCAAAAGCTCGCCCACAGCACGAATCCGACGGCTACCGAGGTGATCGATATCGTCGAGCACTCCTTCACCGCGGCGCAGGCGGAAGAGATAGCCCATTGATACAAGGAAATCGTCGGCGGTCAGAACACGCTCATTCTCGTCTATATCGAGATCGAGCTTTTGATTCATCTTATAGCGCCCCACTCGCGTTAGATCATATCGCTTCGCGTCGAAAAAGAGCCGTTTCAGCAAACTACGAGCATTCGCCACCGTCGGCGGATCTCCAGGGCGGAGTTTGCGGTAAATGTCCTTCAGTGCCTCTTCCTCATTCGAGGCCGGATCTTTACGCAAAGACTTGATCAATAGATCATCGTGCGATGCCGAAACACAAGGTACGGATTTAACTCCGAGATCGTAAAGCTTTTTGGCAACAGCTGGAGTCAGGGGTTCATACGCCTTCGCAACAACCACATCACCATCGAGCACGTCGTTGAAAATAATCTTGTTTGCCAAGTCAGCCTCGTCCATCGACGCCGTGATCTTCAGCTTCTCGATTTCATAAAACTGTTCAATAATCTCTTCGTCCGTCGGATATCCGATTACGCGAAGGAAAGTAGTAGCCAAGAACTTGCGGCGACGGCGACGACGATCCAGGTAGACATACAAGAGATCGTTGATATCGAATTGCACTTCCATCCATGTCCCCCGATCCGGAATAATCCGAAAACCGTAGAGGATCTTGCCATTCATGTGCTGATTGGTCTCGAAACACACACCCGGCGAACGATGCAATTGACTGACGATTACTCGCTCCGCACCATTGATCACGAACGTCCCGCGACGTGTCATCATGGGTAGTTCACCCATATAAACGCGTTCCTCGCGGGTACCCGATTCATCCGAAAGTGAAAAGGTCACATACAGTGGTGCGCTGAATGTCTCACCCTCGCGAAGTGACTCGAGAGCAGACGCCTTAGGTTCACCAACCTCGTACTTCACAAAGTCGAGGGTAAATTTTTCATCGTAGCTCAGAATCGGGAACACCTCCCGAAAAACAGACTGCAATCCGGTCTGCACGCGGGATTCGGGAGCGACATCCTGTTGGAGGAACTCCTTGTATGAATCGAGTTGTACCTCGATGAGATTAGGCGTTTCTATCGCCTCCTCAATGTCACCAAAGTATAAACGCTCAAGTTTTTCGGGTCGAACTGACATAAGACGGAGTGGTGGGGGTCTGGGTTGCGCTACATGTCGCCAGCCTATAGGACACACTGCACCCGGGAGGACGGGTTACGCAGCCAGAAGCTGGAAGTCGCCAAAAAAGCGACGGCGAATCCGATGCGCAGTTATCTCGCACCGGATTCGGCGTCGCTTTAAGAATACGGAATTAAAATAGCCACTTTTTGTTACCTACGATCTGCGTAGTTGTGAATGGAGGATACGAGGAGCCCCAGCTCGTCTACACGAGCTGGGGACAATAAACTATCTTCGATTTTACTTGATCTCGATTTTAGCACCAGCTTCTTCAAGCTTGGCCTTGATCGCAGCAGCCTCGTCTTTTGACACGCCCTCTTTAAGAGGTGTAGGAGCCTTCTCGACGAGAGCCTTTGCATCCGCAAGACCCAATCCCGGGACAGCTTCGCGAACGGCCTTAATCACGCCAATCTTATTCTCACCGAAGGAGGTGAGTATGACGTCGAACTCCGTCTTTTCTTCAGCAGCGGCGTCACCTCCACCTGCCGCAGGAGCAGCGGCAACAGCTACCGGAGCAGCCGCGCTAACGCCCCATTTTTCTTCGAGTGCCTTCACAAGGTCGGCGATTTCAAGAACGGTAAGACCGCTCAACTGTTCTACGAGTGCATTTGTATCTGCCATAATTCAATTTGGGTATCGTCGAGCCGGGAAGCGCCCCGACAATTAAGATCTCACGCCTGAGATTCGACAAGGAACCCGGTTAATGATGTTTGTTTGTTTAAGACTCCTATTGGGAGATTCGTAAAAGGGTAAAATGGTATGCGTTTTTGAGGTTTTCAGCCTTGATCGGCCTTCGCTTGAAGCACGCGAGCAAGTGATGCACCAGGTTCGTTGAGGAGTCGAACGAACTGCTGTGCGGGTGTTTGAAATAGTCCAAGCAATTGAGCACGCAGGCTATCCATCGGAGGCAGATCAGCGATCGCTTCGACTTGCGCTTTGTTCAGAAGTACGCCGTCAAGCACACCACCTCTGATTTCAAGCTTTTTGATTTCCTTCGAGTATGTCTTGAGAATCTTCGCCACCGCACAGACATCGCCCGTACCAATCGCTACAGCCGTCTGACCACCGAGCAGATCCACGAGGCCGTCCGGGTACTCAGCAGCGGCAGCAGCTAGTCTGACAAAGGTGTTCTTAGTGACTTGAAGCTTTCCTTCCTGCTCAGATAGACGTCGACGCAATCCCTCGAACTCCGCCACCTTCATGCCCGAGTAGTCAACAACGATCAGGTATGGCGACTCATTGATTCGAGCAAGAAGATCATCGATCACGATTTGCTTAAGAGCTTTCATAAATAGAGAAAATATCTAGTGTTAAAAATCAGAGAATCACTGCCACTTGGAAACATCGAATCGCATTCCTGGAGACATCGTCGCCGCGAGCGTACCGGTCTGAATAAAAATCCCCTTCGCGGACGCGGGCCGCGCCGCTGCGATCGAATCGATAATGGCGCGACCATTCTCTACTAACATATTTCCTTCGAAAGAGAGTTTCCCAATGGGAGCGGAAATATTTCCGTTTTTATCCAACTTAAAGTCGATCCGTCCGGCCTTGACAGCCTTGACTGCTCCAGCGGTATCATCGGTAACAGTTCCGGTTTTCGGATTCGGCATCAAACCACGAGGTCCAAGCTGTCTCCCTAGTTTCCGAACTTCAGACATAGCAGAAGGAGTCGCAATAACGACATCGAACTCCATGAATCCACCCATCACTTCCTTAATCAAGGCCTCGTATCCAACGATCTCAGCCCCCGCATTCTTTGCCTCAGTCGCCGCTTCACCTTCGGCGAACACGAGCACTCGCACATCCTTACCAGTGCCATGCGGGAGAGGACAGGTTCCACGCACCATCTGATCCGACTGGCGCGGATCGACTCCGAGATGAAAACTGAGAGTCACCGTCTGATCGAACTTTGGCGCGGGAAGTGTCTTCACCAAAGCCACTGCGTCTTCCAGACTGTACACACGGTTGCCATCCACAAGTGCAGACGCCGCCTTATATCGCTTACTACGAGTTATTGCCATAATTTTGGGACAGTTCTAACGGACGAATTAAGAACGCCCTCCTGTCTAGGATTGTAATTAAAATAGGAAAATTAGCCTTCGATCTCGAGACCCATTTGACGAGCCGTTCCTGCCAGAATTCTTGCCGCCATCTCTTCGTCTCGAGTGTTCATGTCCTCCATCTTGATCCGAGCGACTTCGAGGAGCTTTGCCTGCGTGAGCTTCCCCACCTTCTTCTTGTTCGGTTCATTTGAGCCAGCCGCAATCGCCGCCGCCTTTTTTAACAGAACCGCTGCCGGTGGCTTCTTCGTGATGAAAGTAAAACTCTTATCTGAATACACACTGATGACGACTGGGAGAATTTCACCATCACCTCCTTGAGTCTGGGCATTGAACTGCTTGCAGAACTCCATGATATTCACCCCAGCCTGACCGAGTGCCGGGCCAACTGGCGGTGATGGGTTCGCTTTCCCAGCGGGAATCTGAAGTTTGATCTGTTTGACAATTTCTTTTGCCATGTTGCTCTATGTTTAAAAGATTAATAATTTGTATTAGCTCGGATAATTGCGAACTCAACCCAGTTCCACCTGCCAGTATTCTAGAGGCACAAGTGTCTCTCTTCCGAAAATGTTAATAGATACCAGCACCTCACCCTTCGATTCGTTAATTTCAGCAATCACTCCATTCTGCCCTTGGAAAGGGCCATCGTTCACGACTACCGAATCACCCGCCTCAAAGCTGATCGCCGGCTTCACCCCACTCTGCCTCTCTCGGATCTGAGCAAGCATTCCTTCAACTTCCTTCTTCGGCATCGGAAGAGGATTCCCCTTGGTCCCGGCGAAGTTAATCACCCCGTCGGTGTCGCGAATAAAATACCACGTCCGATCAACAAGGGTATTATCCTCGTTAAGCAGATGCATATTCATGATAATGTATCCGGGAAAAAACTTGCGATTTGCCTCTCGGCGCTGTCCTGCCCGCACTTCAGAAACTCTCTCCTGCGGAACAATCACCTCATAGATCAGATCAGACATTTCCTCGAGCTCCACCCGACGACGGATGTTTTCACAAATCCTGGACTCTTGGCCGGATAAAACCTGAACCACGTACCATTGATCTTGCGCTGATGGAATTGTCGCCATTTGCGGATTTCGTGTAATTAAGCGAGCCTCAGAATCCTGAGGTTATAAAAGTTATTGCGTTCCGCATCGCGAAGTCAATGGTCGCAACAAATGCACCTAGGAGAGTCATCGCTACGAGCACCACAATCGACGAATCAATCAGTTGCTTGTATTTTTTGACCCCTTTTTCCTTCGGATCCCAAGGCCATGTTGCCTTGCGCAACTCCGCTCGCACGGAGGCAAGATATTCGCGAATTTTTTTCATTACTTGATTTGACCGGTCAGATTCCTTGCACAACTTCTATTCGAATTGGCAGGGCAGGCGAGACTCGAACTCGCAACCAACGGTTTTGGAGACCGCTACTCTACCAATTGAGCTACTGCCCTGTTTGTCGAATCTAGCTTCGCCAATAAAGGAGAACAACCACTTATTGGTTACTCTCCCCGAAATTCTCTCGCGGTAAGCACCTGAGGCTTTCCCCCTGCACTTAACCGCGAGATACTCACAGAATCACTCAACAACGTCAGCGACGCGACCGGCACCGACCGTCCGCCCGCCTTCGCGAACAGCGAACCGAATCGTGCGCTCCATTGCAATCGGAGTGAGAAGCTCCACATCGATCGAAACGTTATCGCCAGGCATCACCATCTCCACTCCTTCAGGCAGCGTGATCGATCCAGTCACATCTGTTGTACGGAAATAGAACTGAGGACGATAATTATTGAAGAATGCCGTGTGACGCCCTCCCTCATCCTTGGTTAGAACATAAATTTCCGCCTTGAATTTACGGTGAGGCTTGATAGAACCCGGCTTAGCGATCACTTGGCCACGCTCCACATCGGTCTTCTTCAAGCCACGGAGCAACAGACCCACATTATCACCCGCACGTCCCTCATCGAGCAACTTACGGAACATCTCGATGTCGGTCACGGTCGTCTTTTGCGTCGGACGAATTCCAACGATTTCGACTTCACCCATCTTGTTGATCTTTCCACGCTCGATACGACCGGTAGCTACCGTTCCACGACCTTCAATCGAGAACACGTCCTCAACCGGCATCAGAAACTCACCATCGATCGGACGCTCAGGCAGCGGGATGTACTCATCCACCGCTTCCATGAGCTTGAGAATTGCCTCACGATACTTGGCATCGCCTTCCAAAGCCTTAAGAGCCGATCCGCGCACCACTGGAATATCATCTCCAGGGAAATCGTACTTACTGAGCAACTCGCGAACCTCCATCTCCACCAAGTCAAGAAGCTCCTCATCATCGACCATGTCGACCTTGTTCAGGAATACCACCAGAGCAGGAACCCCCACCTGACGAGCCAGCAGAATGTGCTCGCGAGTCTGAGGCATCGGACCATCAGCGGCAGAAACCACCAGAATAGCTCCGTCCATCTGCGCAGCACCCGTGATCATGTTTTTCACATAGTCGGCGTGCCCAGGACAATCAACGTGAGCGTAGTGGCGATTCGCCGTCTCATACTCGACGTGCGAGGTGGAAATCGTAATCCCGCGCTCACGCTCTTCGGGAGCACCGTCGATTTCATCATACCCCTTACTCTGCGCCCATCCCTTTTCGGCTAGGGTTGCAGTGATCGCTGCAGTGAGAGTTGTCTTTCCGTGGTCCACGTGACCGATCGTCCCCACGTTGACGTGCGGTTTCGTCCGTTCGAATGCTGCTTTGGCCATCTTTTTTAACTGTGTTTTTTGCTAATGTCTCTGAATCCTTCTCCGCAAGGGCTTTTAGTTCCCATTTGCCGTTCTTTGCTTTCGTTTCGATACCCGCTCGGCGTGAGAGCTCTTGACGGGATTTGAACCCGTGACCTCTTCCTTACCAAGGAAGTGCTCTACCCCTGAGCTACAAGAGCTTTTAAGCACCTTGAGCCGTTGAGGCTTTTCCGCCCCGTAACTCAGGTATCCCAAGTCCACAAAGTCAACAAACCCTTAGAACTATCTCTGTTGTGAGAAAGCCCAAGGGCAAAAGCCAAACTGGCAGAATCAGGCGTGGAAGTTAAGGGTGAAATGTATCCTGTCAAAAAGATAGTTCTATTTTTTAGATTTATTTTTTTGTCATCGCCCTTTCAGGAACGGCACGACCTGATCGAGGACTTTCTTCCCTTGATCGAGTAGCATCTTCTCCGTGCTCTCGCTGGGAGAAGATGCGTCGGGAGCGACGAGCTTTTTTGCTGCATCGATTACACTGCCGGCCGTATCTTCGACAAGACTGCGTCCGGCGGCTGCGATCAGTCGGGAGGTGAGATCTTCCCTCGGCTGATCAGTGGTCCCAGTCAAGCTCATGGGCGTCCAGAGGAAGCCGTCCCGGTCTTCAGTAAAGACCAATCGCTCAGCGCCCGGAATCCAGCGCATCGTGCCGGGGGTGACGCCCACTCGCAGCTTGCCTTCGAGTTGATTTCCTATGATGTCCACACTGCCTTCGATGCGAGCGAGTCCGTCGGACTGGAGGACGATATTGCGTAGTTCAAGGCGCTCTCCGTCTCGGTGAAAGTCGGCCCGAGCCTGATCGAGGACGAAGCGCTCAAAGCGTTCAGATCTGGTGTAGCTGGCGATAGTTTTCAAAATCGGCAAGGACTGGATCATTCCATCCGAGAGGGTCATAGAACCCTCGTATACCGGAGAATCCATCGGCCCCCGGCTGCGAACAGTGCCCCGCACTGTTCCGGAAAGTCGTTCTCGCCAAGTGCCCTCAACTAGATCGGTGACCTGAATTGCCGAGAATTCGGTGGTCACATCCATCTCATGCTTCGGAGTGAAGGTAAGAACACCAGTTGACTCTAGAAATCCGTCTTTGAAGACACCCATGGAAACCTGGTCGAGGTAGAGTTCGTCTCCGTTCCAGCGCACAGTGAAATTTTTCAAACTCATCTCTGGCCGATTGGGTAGAGTGATCTTCCCCCCGTTGGCACGGATTTCCCAGGTATGCGTGCGAAAGTCGGGATTGATATCGGCTCGTGTATTGGTGAGCAGAAAGAGGGGGGCATTCATGGGTCCGACGGATACTTGGCCGGAGGAGATACGTATGGTTTCGACATCG
>JBDHQE010000114.1:0-11085 GCA_039806885.1 Verrucomicrobiales bacterium | reverse complement strand
CCAGTTCTCAATATAATGCAGATCAAAGCGCACTCTCTCCGACAAATCAGTATCACCGCGAAGTCCATTCACCTGCGCCCATCCCGTGATTCCTGGCTTGATGTTGTGACGAGCGTTGTAGTGTGGAATCTCTTCCTTAAACTGCTCGATCAGTTCAGGCCTCTCCGGACGCGGCCCCACAAGGCTCATGTCGCCTTTCAGCACATTCCAGAACTGGGGAAGCTCATCGATGTTCCAGCGCCGCATGAAAGCTCCGACACGAAGGCAGCGCGGATCGTCTTTCACTGTCCAGCCAACCCCGGATTTCTCCGCATCCAGTCGCATACTGCGGAGCTTGACCATCTCGAAGATGCGCCCATTGGCCCCGAGCCGCCGCTGACGATAAAAGATCGACCCTGGACTCTCCCGATAGATGAGGATACCGAAGAGTGCGATCGCAGGAGCGGCCATGATCATGCCGACCAATCCTCCCACGAGATCCACCGCTCGCTTTACGTAGCGATTCGCAGCAGAATGAAGAGGCAATCGTGAAATCCCGAGAATGGGAATCCCTCCGACAGATTCGAGGTGTAGCCCGCTGAGAAGCACCTGAAAGCAGGTCGGGATCAACTTGAAATCGATCATTTCTTTCTCACACAGTCCCGCAATCTTCATCAGCGCACCCGACTTCAGAGCATCATTCGCCACCACCACTACCTGACATACGCCTAACTGAAGCAAGGTCTCCAAGGACTCGTACGATCCCATTACTGGCATATGTGAAGGTACTGGCTCCTGAAATTCTCCGTTGGGCGGTGCGATCACTCCCACCACATCGAAAGGACGATCCGTCGAGTTCGAAAAAACCTCGACAGCACGAGCGAAATCCTTACTCCAGCCAACGACCAGAGCACGCTGACGCAGTGTACAGGAGTTCTCTTCTCGACTCAGCACCCGCCACAGTAACCCGCGCCACAGAGGTAGCATGATCAGCATCGCGACGAGTCCTATCCCACAGAAAACGCGCGAAATCGGTGGATCGAATTTCAACATCAGCGTCAGCCCTAAATACACGGCCACCCAGATAAAGCAGGACTTAAAGAGAATGCGCAGAGTCTTCGTGAAGGAAAGCAGATTCTCTCGGGTATAGAGATGGAAGTTCACCAGAATCCCCATCATCAAAAGCACCCCGAGAACGATATGTCCGATATAATCGCTAGCGTGAAAAACGTCCTCCACTGGTAGACCGAGTCCTGCGATAGGGGTCTCAAATCGAATCCACTGCGCCAGAAGAAGAGTGCTGGCGACTACTAATAGATCCACGATGAAGGCACCTTCCACCAAGCGACGATAGCGAGTGCGCGTCGTCTCCGCAGTCTGACGCAGAGGGGCGTTAAATCTACGACGCTTTTCTCCGGACAAGGTCTGTTGTTTAGTCATGTTCTGTAAGATTCAAAAGAGTTCAATGGCCCTTGACCGCCGTTTCATCGGACGGAGAGAAGGAAGGTCCCTGACTACCAGCCACAGGTGTAGGAGCCTGGGACTTTTCTGGTCGCTTGCTGGAGGCACTCTCACCCGCTTTCGTGATGATTTGCGGCATGGGCAGAGTCGCTTGCGCGTAGTCATCGCAAGTAACCTCAGCTTCTTTACACCCATTGAGCACCGTTCCGACGAGCGAGGCTCTCATGCGTTGCAGTTCGCGCACAGCCTGCTTGGCATGATCCGCTCGCGTCTTGCCCGCTCGAACGACTAGCACGACCGCGTCAGCGTGACGAGAGTAGTTGAGTCCATCACTCACCGCGAGAAGCGGACTTGTATCAATAATCACACAGTCAAAAGCGGAATATGCCTCGTTCAGCATCCGAGCAAATATTTCACCACTCATCGGCTCTCCGGCATCGGAGCTCATTCGCCCACAGGAAATCAGATACAGGTTCTTAAACGTAGTCTGCTGACACAGCCCCTGCTGAGTAATCGCACCCTCACCGGCAGGACCTCGCATCGGATCGACGAAAATCGATGCCATGCGAGGCCGCCGGAAATCGGCATCGACGAGCAGGGTGCGGTAACCCATATTCGCCTGTAAAACTGCGAGATTCGCAGCGCAGAAGCTCTTCCCTTCATCCGGCATCGCGCTCGTGATCATGACACTACGAGGCGCATGGGCCGAGAGCGCAGTTCTCAGTGATCGAATGCCCTCAATCGTCGGGGCGCTGCTCCCGCGCATCATGAACACCGACTCTGCCAGACTCTGAGTTCCCCGCCCCAAAACAGGAATCTCTGCCATAACTGCGAGTCCCAGTGTTGACTCGATCTGACGCCGACTATGGAGAGTGCGGTCCAGCAAACCTAGAGCAAGAACAAGAGCGAGCCCCGAGAGCGTCCCCAGCACTCCGGCCACAGCGACGATGATCGTCTTCTTTGGAGAAATCGGCTTGCTTGGCACCAGAGGTTCCGAAAAGGTCCGCACGACCGTTTCATCGACTCGACGAGTCACATCCGTGTCATTGATCCGATCCAACAGGCGGTCGTATGTCGCAGTCGCGGCTTCGGCATTCTTCTGATGGATACGAAATTCTTTCATCACTCCCTCTTCCTCGATCCCCTTCACCTTCTGTGCCTGGACAGTTTCTTTGAGCGTCTTTTCATGCTCGAGAGCGCGTTCATACGCATTCTTGATCGACTCACCAATCCCCTTCGCCACCTGGAGCACTTCGACCTCGAGTCCGCGCAGATCTCCCTCATAAGCCTGATAGGTGCTGTGACTCGGACCAAATTGTTCTTTGATCCGAGCGAACTCCGCCCGCTTCTGATTCCGGGCAAGAATCAACTTTTGAACGTGATCCTGATTCCCATACTGCCCGATCTCAAATACGCGCTCAATCTCCGCCTCAGGGATACTTTGAAACTGATCCAGTTCAGCCTTTCGCATCGCCACCTCATTCGCTGCCGAACTGAGCAGCTTGTCTAGATCTTCCAGTTTCGTCGTGCTCAAATCCCGCTTCTCGTTCAGGAAAATGTCTGCGTGCTGCTTGCGGAATTCCTGAACCTTCTTCTCCGCCTCATTGACTCGCACGACTTGTGCGGCCGCTTCTTCCTCCAGCACAAATCGACTCTTCTCGGCAGAGATTCGATTCTGCTCGCGGATCAACTCTTGAAATTCATCCACAAAGGCGATCGCCATATCCCGAGCGCGTTCTGGTGAGCGATCCCGGACCATCACATCGATCAGCCGCGTGCCTCGACGCAGTTCCGCTCCCACGTTACGACTGATGATCTCGACGATCTCAGCATCGGTATAAGGTCTATCCGGTCGAGAAGGTAGAAATGTAGGATCGTTTCGTAGTTTCAGCCGATCCACCACTCGGAGGATCACGCTACTATTGCAAATCCCCTCGGCCATCGATTTTAGTGAATCGAGCGACTCCCAGCTCGCTTGACGCACACCCTTAATTCCCTCAAAAACAGCTCCTTCGTTCTTCGGATCCACGTAGATCACCGCATTCGACTGATAAATTTTTGTCGCGGTCGCGACATACGCTACCCCTCCGGCTATGAAAGCCGCAGCGACTAGAAGAATGAGCCATAGTCGCTTCCACAGCACAGCCATGAGATGTGCTACATCCAGAGTAGGAAATCCCGGAAACAGGGACTCCGACGGGGATGGATGGGTAGGACCGGCGCTGAATTGATTCATTCGAACAAAAAATAATCCAAATTTTTATCTAAATAT
Organism: Verrucomicrobiales bacterium; assembly: GCA_039806885.1. Taxonomy (GTDB): domain Bacteria; phylum Verrucomicrobiota; class Verrucomicrobiia; order Verrucomicrobiales; family DEV007; genus Arctic95D-9. The sequence continues at coordinate 7,373 of JBDHQE010000114.1, read as the reverse complement.
TATGGATATTTATAATTTAATGGAAAAATAGATCATTTCAATAATAAAATTATAAATTACCAGAATTATCATAATTGGAAGCTGTGGATATTTTTTTGATATCAACTGTTAGCTGAATCTTATTTTTCCGATTCTCCGAGCAGGTGTTTGCATGGCCGGTAAGAGCGAGTATGATTCCCCGACTTTTCGTTCCTCTATCACTCATAAGCTTTCTGATTCATTAATAATTCCTCTCTCCGTTTCTTCTTCTTGCTTGTGTGAATCTCCCCTGCTCTTATTGACTGACCTATTCCGGATGAATCTGCGATTCTCTCTCCGTTCCACATTTCCGGCAGCTTTGGCCGTCATCGCTCTTCTCACTGGTACTGCTCTGGCTGCTCCCGAATCGTCGGAAGAAGCATCCCAAGGCACCGCCCAAACGATGCTGAACTATTTCCTCGAAGGCGGTCCCGTGATGATGAGCTTTCTCGCTGGGCTGTCCTTTCTCGCCGTCTTGCTGATTGTTTTTTATCTATTCACCATCCGTCAGGGCACTGTCGTCAGTGACAAATTCATGAACGCTGCGGACTCTCTGATCCGCAAACAGGACTACCTAGGGCTGATCGCCGTTTGCAACCGTGAGAACGAGTGCATCGCTCGCATCGTCTATAAAACTCTGGATTTCGCTACGAAAAATCCAACAGCCAGCTTCGACGAAGTCCGTGAGGTGACGGAGGCGGAAGGTACGCGCCAAGCCAGTATTCTAAATAATCGGATCAATTATCTCAATGATGTCGGTCGCGTTGCCCCAATGGTCGGCCTACTCGGAACGGTTGTCGGGATGATCAAGGCCTTTGAGAGCATCGGAAAGTCCTCGGGCGTACAACACATGGAGCTGGCTCCTGGCGTGGCGCAGGCACTGATCACCACTGCCGCAGGGCTGATTATCAGCATCCCTGCACTCATCTTTTACTCACTCTTCCGAGGGAAAGTGCAGAAACTGATCGCCGAGCTGGAGGCTGCGATGACTCACGTCATGGCTCTACTGGCCGCACAGTACAAGCGCGCTAATTACCGAGCTTCAGCGAGGCGAGAGACGATGGACGACTGAAATCAGGACTGCTCTCCTCTTCACTTCATGAGATTTCGTGACATCAACGGTCAGCAGCCAGCCGAACTCGAGTTGGCACCCATGATCGACGTCGTCTTTCAATTGCTGATCTTTTTCATCGTCACTTGGCAGTATGCTCGTTTCGAGCGAGACATGGACATTTCTGTCCCCTCGGCACAGCAGGCGGAAAATCGCGACCGACAGGCGGGCGAAATCATCATTAACGTTCGGAAGGACGGCTCCATCGTGTTGAACGGAATCGATACGAGCAAAGATCAACTTCTGTCAAAACTCCAACTGATATCCAAAGAGTATCCAGATCAGGCCGTTATTCTGCGCGGAGCTTCCGATGCTGACTTTCAGGCAATTATCAATGTTCTCGACGTGATCAAAGAAGGCGGCATCTGGAACGTCGCCTTCGCCACTGTTAAACCTGAATAGCCTTCTTCCTTTTTCCCCCATGGCCGAGAGATACAAGCACCTAAACTTTCGAGTCCTGCGACTGATTGTAGCGTGCAGTTTTCTGTCGATCTCAGGAGCGATCCTGTCCAGCGCCCCCACTCATGCCCAGGACGCTCCGGCGATCCGTCGCCCCGCCGAAGATGCGCTCGCCTACGCCGACCTCTTATACAGCAAAGACCAGTTCGCCCTAGCCGCGCAGCAATACCAGACATTCATCCGAGAACAGCCGAACAGTCCTAACCTACAAACTGCCTGGTTTCGTCTCGGGGAATGTTATCTGAAAGTCAATCAAGTCCCGGATGCAGTCACCACCTTTAACTACCTGATCAATCAGTATAAGCAGGGATCCTTCGTGGGGGCAGCGGCCTATCGCCTAGCTGTGCTCCGCTTTAACGAAAAGGATTATCGCAATGCACTCGCCTATTTTCAGGTGGCAAAGGATCAGCTTTCCGATCCAGAGGCACGGCTGCAGGCTCATTTTTACTACGCTCGATCACTTCAGCTTACTCTAAAGGCGAAGGAAGCCATCGCCCAGTTCGAGGCTGTAGATGCCGCACAACCTGCAGATAAAAATCCGTTTCACGAGCGCTGCCAACTCGAAATCGCTCGCCTTCTCTTCGAGACCGGAGACACCGCCAAGTCTCTGGAGAAATTCCAGGCGCTGGCCGCTCAAACGACCACTCCGGAAATTCGTGAGGAGGCCATCGTCCGCGCTGCCCTAATGGCAGCGGAGGCCGGGCAAACGGAAGTGAGTGAGGCACTGCTCGCCGAAGCGCTGAAGTTCCCCGATACTAGTCCGTGGAAAAACCTAGCTCGGACGGGCGCACTCTTTAACGCATACTCGAAAGGCGACTACGACCGAGTCATCGCGCTTTACAATAATGGTGCGGCTGATACCAAGACTGAAGTTCAGGATAGCTCTCGTGCAAAGCTTCTTCTGATCGTCGGCCACTCCTTCCGCATCAAAGGCGACAACGAGTCTGCTGTTCGACTCTACACGCTAGTCGATGCGAAGTTTCGCGGCACACCAGAGGGCACCGAGGCAGGCTACAGGATGCTGCAATTACTGCATCAGCAGGGCGTGCCCAACTTTCCGGCTGCCGTGAAGACCTTTGTGGAAAACCAAAAGAAAATTGACTCTGAGAATCCATACATCGACATGGCTTGGCTGATGGATGGAGAGTGGCACTTCGACAAGGCGGAACACGCTGCCGGTGGTCCTGGATCAGAGTTTGCTAAAAAGAACTATGCGGACGCGGCCATCGCCTACCGCAATGTCCGAGTGGGAAAAATCGAAGAAAAGTATAAGGAAGCCCTCCTCTACAAGCAAGGCTGGTCTGAAATCGAGGGTGGGACTCCGGCAGAAGGGATCATGACCCTATCGCGCTTTATTCAACAGTATTCCAAAAGCTCATTCGCCTCTTCTGCTATCGCCAAACGTGCGATGGCTTACCAGCTTCAAGGGGATACGAATTTCGCACTGGATGACTATCTCGACCTCGCCAAGCGCTATCCGGACGCCCCTGAACTCGAATTCGCCCTCCAGCAGACTGCCCTGCTCTACGCCCGCCTACGCAAGGTACCGGAGATGGTAGCAGCCTATCGAAACCTACTGGAGCGCTTCCCCGAGACCAAAGGTGCGGGCGAGGCGCATTACTGGATCGGAGCCGGTGAATTCGATCAAGAACACTACGAGACTGCGCTCGAAGAATTTCGAAAAGCGCGCGAACTCGATACGACTTTAGATGCGAAGGCGACCCTGCGCATGGTCTATGCTCTCTACCAACTGGGCGACGTTCCGGCGCTTGCAGTCGAGGCTAGACACTTTCTGGAGAAAGCGCCCAAATCGGAACCTAAATCAGAAAAGGAAGCGGATACCAACACCGCTAAGATCGAACAGATTCCACCTCAGATATTGGAATACCTTGGCTCGGAGCTTGCGAAAAAGGAAAACTGGAAAGACGCGGAATTCTTTCTAAGCACCTTGGTCGATCCCGAGCATCCAGAGCAATCTGCCGCCTCCGTGTGGAAGTTACTAGGAGACTGTCGCTCCAAATCGGAAAAATATACGGAGGCGATTCAGGCATTCGACCAGTATCTCGTGATGACCGAGCGCCCCAGTGATCGCGCGAGCGCCTATCTGGCGCGTGGGATCGCTCAACTGAAGCTCAACGACTACGATGGAGCACGCGCGAGCGCCCAGGAGAGCCTGCGATCACAGAAAGAAGGACGCACCAATGCGGAATCACGTCTCCTTCTCGGAGACATTGCCGCCGCAGCAGGTAAGCTCGAAGATGCGGCGAAAGAATACATCGTCGTCAGCCAGATCTTCACCGATCCAGAAATCACGCCGAAAGCTCTGTCGAAGGCCATTCAGGTTTTTCGCAGTCTGGGCGATCAGGAAAAGGTCGCTGAACTGACCAAAGAACTGAAAGCCAGTTATCCAGATTACAAGGACGAATCCGTGTCGAGCAAGAGTCCGTAACTCCGCCCTCAGCATTTCTGTCTGTATGGATGAAGCGGATGTACGCAATCTCGCCGAATCTCTTCTTCCGTGCTACAATCGTTCATCGACGATGTATCGAGCAGTAATCTGGTTCTTGTTTCTCATAACAACGGTCTCGCTGGAGGCGTATGAACCTCCAGCGACAGCCCGTCCTCTGCGCAATATTGCCGATCTGCGCAAGCTTTCCTATCTCGAATCAAAACTCGCTCCGCCTGTGGAGTTGAAAGCGACCGTGATCTCTCACCTCCCGAATGGATTCGACGCTCAAGATGCTTCCGGAGGAATTTTTTTCGCATATCCTTCGATCCACCTACCTCGCATCGGCGATGAGATTTCGGTGAAAGGAAACACCACCAGCGGTTTCCATGGTCCCTTCGTCGTAGTGGATTCTCTGGAAAAGACGGGAGATCGTTCACCTCCGAAGCCCCTGACATTTCGTCCGGACTTCATTCAGACGGGCCTCGGTGACAATCGTTGGGTCGAGCTATCCGGTCTGATGGTTGATGTGCGATTTGGAGATTCTAAACGAGAGGGACGCGGCCTCTTGGTGACGGGCCAAAGTGATTTAGTCATCCGCTTTCGTAATGCTTGGGATGACTTTGACGTGAAGTCGCTCGAAGAGCTCGTCGGTTCGTCTGTCAAGCTGCTGGGAAGCGGCGCACCTCTCTTCAACGACCAGCGCCAGCGCATCGGCTCTGACTTCGTCTGCCCGAAGACAGAATTCGTTTCAGTACTCGCTCCTACGGGGCCTCAGTCCATCGTAAGGCTAGATGAGATCGGTCGCTACGATTCACGACGCACTCGCCAGGGACTCGTGGAGACCAGCGGCACGGTTACTCTGATCGAGAGTCCGTCTAGCATCGTCGTGCAGTCGAATGGATACGGAGCCAGAGTGCGCACACTCAGTGATACGCAGGTCGCTGTCGGACAGCAAGTAGCTCTGACAGGGCTGCCCGAGACAGAAGGCTATTTCGTCGGCCTCCGGTACGCGACGGTCTCACCGACGGAGGCTGATGATCCGCCCATTGCACCCGTCACAGACGATGCACCCCTTTCGCATGATCGAGCCTTCCAGCTCGTCTCGCTCAGCGGACGGCTAATCGAGAAAGGATCCAGCTTTATCAATCTGCAAGTCAGTGATGCGCTCGTGACGATCAGCACACCAGCGGGATTGACGGATGCGATCCCGCCCGAAGGAAGTGAACTGCGCGTCCAGGGAGTCAAATGTGTCGATGCAAATGCGAAAGGCGAAGTCCGCTCCGTGACCATCGCTCTCCGCTCGATGAATGACATCTCCGTGCTGGCGATTCCGTCCTGGTGGACACCTGCCCGGCTCTGGTCTGCAGTGCTCGTGCTAGCACTCGGGGCCATCCTATTCCTCGCCCTGCTCCTCGTCTCGAACCATCGGGTGCGCAAGCAGACGGATCTGATTTCTGAACAGATCGAGTCAAATGCGACTCTGGAGGAAAGAAATCGAATCGCTCGCGAGTTACACGATACCCTTTCCCAAGGATTCTCCGGAGTCGGATACCAACTGGCTTCCGTGGCGAATCATCTGCTCACCGATCCAGAAAGGGCAATGTCAAAGCTGGAAATTGCGAGAGAAATGGTCGAGCAGAGCCTCTACGAGGCGCGGGATTCACTGATCGGACTCCGCGTGCCTACAGGTTCTGAGTCACTTCACTTTCCCCAAGATACACTCACTCGAGCCAAAGAACGATGCGACGAGGCTGAGGTCGCCTTCAGTTCAGAGATTTCTGGATGGGATGAGAGCACACCACTCCCGCCCGAGACCGCCTTCGCCTGCCATCGGATTATTCTGGAAGCTGTGACCAACGCCCTCCGCCATAGCGAAGCGAACGCTCTGAACATTACACTGGGGATAGATCACAGTCGCTCCGAATCGAAGCGACTCCACATCATGGTGGCGGACAACGGCATCGGCTTCTCCACGGATGAGCGTCCTCCCGAAGGACATTTCGGTTTGCAAGGAATGTATGAGCGAGCGCAGGAACTCGGTGCGAAACTTCTCATCCATTCCACCCCACAGGCGGGAACCTCCGTCGAACTTTCCTTGAATCTGACATGAGTGAAACATCTTCGTCCCCCATCGCCATTATGCTCGTCGACGATCATCTGATCGTTCGCCGTGGTCTAGCCAGTCTGATCGAAGACGAAGCAGATCTCGCCGTAGTCGCTGAGGCGAGCAGTGGAGAGGAGGCGATCACCCTAGCGTCGCAGCGACGCCCAGACGTGATCGTACTCGACCTCCGTCTCCGCGATATGAGCGGCATCGAAGTCGCGAACGCCCTGCGCGGATATAAAATCCTGATGCTCTCCAGTTTCATGCAGGAAGAAGATGTCCGTCGAGTCTTCGATGTCGGAATCCTCGGTTACCTATCGAAAGATAAGGACAGCGGCGAGCTTTTGAAGGCGATTCGCACCGTGGCAAGGGGAGATCAGTACATCGCACCGGAGATCTCCCTCCTGCTGGCCAAGAGTGAACACAGCAATCACCTGACCGGACGCGAGCTCGAGATCCTGCAGTTGGTCGCTCAGGGCAAGGCGAACAAGGAGATCGGAGAACTACTTTCGGTATCGGAAAACACGGTCAAAAATCATCTGAAATCCATCCTTTCGAAGCTCAACGCCAAGGACCGAACTCATGCAGTGACGGAGGCGCTCAAACGCGGACTGTTTCAGTTGGGGCGAACTTGATTCCGCCTTCCCACCGCGATCACGTCCTGACATTTTTTCTTTCATCACTACCAGATTTTCTGGTGTGATATTGTGATCAAATCATCAGAATGGGGCGCGCAAGTCATCTCTCAACAGACAGGAGCAGAGTTTGTCTCTGGATTCCGGGATTCGCTATCTTTCTGCTTCTTGGCATTTTGATTTTAGAGGACTCTCGTGCCGAATCAGTGAGCAAGCCTCCCGCTTCCATCTCATTCAATCAATCGATCCGTCCGATCCTGTCGGAAAACTGCTTCGCGTGCCACGGACCGGACGAGAACAAACGCAAAGCTCATCTCCGGCTCGATCTTCGGGAAGAGGCCACCCGCAGTCGAGAGGGACGTTTCGCAATCGTTCCGGGCCATCCAGAAAAAAGCGAGATGTGGAGACGCATCTCTTCCAGTGATCAGGATGAAATGATGCCGCCACCGGAGTCTCATCGCACGCTACAGCCGCAGCAGAAAGAAATTCTGCGTCAATGGATAGCGGAGGGCGCCCACTACGAAACGCACTGGGCCTTCACCACACCTCACCGCCCTGCGATTCCCAAGCCCAAAAATTCGAAATGGGTGAAAAATC
>JBDHQE010000113.1:0-11202 GCA_039806885.1 Verrucomicrobiales bacterium | reverse complement strand
TGCGACTGGCATCAAGCTGGGCGGGCTTTAAAGGCACGCTACGCCTATCAATAGCAGGTGAATTTTGGACACCGTTGGAAATTTGATAGGACATCTCCGGTAAGGACTCCAATTACGTTTTTTAGATCGTGGAGTCACTTGGTTTTAACCCCTCCGAAGTTCATGAGGGCACTCTTCCACGGGGGTGGGAGGAGTCATTTCGAGAGATCGGCTTTGAAGGTCGTTCAGGAGTGATATTCCCTCTGAATCGGCTGACTGAACAGGGTAGGGTGCCAGACTCAACAGGGTCAAAAACCCAAGATTGAGACAAAGTCGCGTCATGGGAGCGTGTTCGAGAGATGATCACGTTCCTGTATGGTCTTCTCCGAAAGAAAATCACAGTGATTTTCCTGCGGATAATCTATTTCCCCGAAATGTTTCGATTGGAAGTGAAATTGCTGCTTGAAAGCAGCGCAAGAAGCAGGACAGTGCCACCCCGTAGTGGAACGGGGCGTAGCACAGCTTGGTAGTGCGCCTGTTTTGGGAACAGGAGGTCGCTGGTTCGAATCCAGTCGCCCCGATTACTTCGTTTCACTCCTTTTCGCTGCTCGCGGCGGGGCATATTTCATGCCGACGACTGAGTAGTCGAGATCGCCTTTTCCCTGCTGCATCGTTCGATACATCACGTTCGCCATAGTGGAGGCTACGGGTTGCTCGACGTTGAGTGTTCTGCCGAGATTCAGGGCATACTGTACGTCCTTGAACATGTGTTTCAGCGCGAAATGGGTCTCGTAATCACGAGTCATCATCGTGGGTAGCTTCATCTGGACCAATGGTGAGCAGCAGGCATTGAGATCGAGAGCCTCCAAGAGTTTCGCCGGATCGATTTCCGCCTTCACCACCAGTCCGTAAGCTTCCGCCAAGGCTCCGACGACGGCGGCGGAGATCGTGTTAGTTGCGATTTTGATCACAGATGCTTCACCGATTCGACCGATGTGGAGGATGGATTTCGCGCTGACATCTAGGATGGGGCGCACTTTCTCCAATACGGATGCATCGCCCCCCACGTAGTAAACTAGCTCTCCAGCCTCCGCTGCCTTTCGGCTGCCGGTGAAAGGACAGTCGAGAAAAGCAGCACCTTTTGCGTGAACCAGATCGTAGGCATCGGCCACGCTTTCGGGGGCGAAGGTTCCGTTGGCGATGATGGTATGGCGAGATTCGATTTTATCCTTCACCGAATCGAGCATCTCGCGCAGCGCCGCGCTATCGGGAACGAAAAGTTGAATCACATCCGCCAAGGCGAATACATCAGCAGCGGCACCCAGAAAGTTAGGAATCTGCTTCGGAGATCGATTCCAGACATACACATCGCGACCTGATTCTCGCAGACGGGCGGCGACCCGACTGCCGATAATTCCCAGACCGATGACTCCGACGGCTTGATTTGACTCCATGGGAAGACTCAAAACGGGATGAGTCCGCTTTGCAACTCTTTCGATGAGCAGAAAAATATTCTCTGGAGAAAGTAGAGCGACTCGGGGGACGGGATGGAGCTTTTACTCCTCGGATGCCTCATCCGATTCGAGCATTTCCTCTGTAGGCAGTGGGCCGCGACTGGAGCTTTCAAACTGATCAAAAGTCTCTTTGCTCAGTCGTTCCAGTACGCTGTCATGCAGCGCACAGAGGGTGTCATGCATCGGGCAGGCGGGGCCGATACCGCACCAGTGTGGACCGAAGGGGCACATGACGTGCTCCTCCGTGTCTTCGAAAACCTTGAGCACATCGAGCATCGAGATTTCATTGGAAGGTCGGAGCAGTGCATAGCCGCCAGAAGGCCCCGATTTCCCTCGGACGATTCCCGCATTGGACAGCATCCAGAGAATTTTTGCGACCAGCATGTGTGACAACAGCCGTGCATCAGCGATCTCTTTGCTGCCGACGAGGCGGCCAAGGGAACCGGATTCTGAAAGATAACTGACCGCTGCGATGCCTGCTTGCGCGAGTTTGCCGTAGGTGAACATAAGATTTTTGTTGGTCTGGCGATAAGGTTCGGATTTCGGTGAATGCTCGTATTAGAAACAAGAACGAATCGGTGTAAACACGAGATGAAACCGCAAGACGAGAGTAAAATCAATGAGAATACCTAATTGGTGGAGAATTTTTCTTTAATCACGGCTTTTGCTGCGTAGGGTGTCTGATCAGAAAATCATGACAGAATCTACCAGTTCGGTGAAGACCGATTTCGAGGGACGGGAGGGGATCGAAAAGATCGTGGACTTATTCTACGGTCGAATTCGACAAGATGATCTGCTGGGCTTCATCTTCGACGATGTTGCGAAGGTGAACTGGACATCGCATTTGCCGAAAATGTATAACTTTTGGGATACGATCCTCTTTCGTACCGGAGTCTATCGAGGAAATCCGGTGAATGCTCATGCACAACTCGCTCCGCTCACCAGGATGGGGCAGGAGCAGTTTAATCGCTGGCTCGAGCTGTTTTGTCAGACGGTGGATGAACTCTACGCGGGGGAGAATGCGGAGCGAATCAAGAAAAGTGCGCGAGACATGGCAGCACTCTTGCATGCGAAGGTGAATCATGTCAGGGATGAGCGCTTTGATCCGGCGAATCTGACTCCGGAGCAGCGTGAGCGATACGCCGCCTACCGCGAAGCTGCTAAGACGATTGCCTGAGATGAGCTTTCCCGCCTGTCCGCACAAGAAGCGTAAAAAAGTTCGTCGAGAGGGACTGGATTGGCTCGGAGCAGAGCCTTACCGGATCTTTTTCGCTACAGGGATTCTCTGGAGTGTGGTCGGAGTCGCCCTGTGGCCGCTCTTTTATCAAGGCTTGCTTGCTACTCATCCTCTGGAGACTCATGCCCGCCTGATGATCGAGGGCTTCGGCGGTGGGTTTGTCCTTGGCTTTCTCGGGACAGCGGGGCCGCGTATGGCTTCCGCGCCTAGACTGAGTCCGATAGAGCTAGTTACCCTAGTCGTGCTTCATACTCTGGTCGGAATCGTGCATTTACGGGGCTTTCACAGGTTGGGGGATTTGCTTTTCGCCATTCTGCTCGTGACTTTCATTGGCTGCCTTGTGGTCCGCATCATTCGTTTTCGTAAGGAACCGCCTCCGCATCAGCTTGTGTTGGCCTTTGCTGGGCTGCTTTATGGCGCAACGGGGGCAATTTTTCTGGCTTTTCCGAGTCTTCTTTCGGGTCTTGGAGCCTATCGGCTTCCGCGTCTTCTATTGGATCAGGGATTGCTTCTGCCGCCGATTCTCGGGATGGGTTCCTTCGTTTTCCCCCGGATTCTGGGTGGCGGTTTCGGTGAGGCTTCTACGCCCGAGGAATTGGTTCGTCGTCGGCGATTTTCTTTGGTGATCGCGATCCTGATCGGTGTGAGTTTCGTGATCGATGCTTATTGGTCGCTCAGGGTGGGGGTAATGCTACGCGTGGTGAGCTGCCTTTGCTATCTCTTGATCGAGATTCCGTGGTTCAAGCGATCTGATTGGAATCTGATGACGGTGAGTCTCAGAGTCGCGATCCTGATCGCCTTCGGTAGCCTGGCGCTGTCTGCCTTCGCAGATTCGAACAATCCGGGCTTTTCGCCAATGCGCGTATCTGTGGAGCATTTACTATATTTAGGGGGGTACGGGCTTCTGATCTTCATCGTGGCAGGGCGTGTTCTGTTCGGACATGCGGGAGAGTTGGAGAAATTTTCTCAGGGATCGTGGATGGCTCGCATTCTCGTCTTCCTACTGCTGATGACCGCATTGACTCGGGCTGTGCCTGCAATGGTGCCGAAGCTGGCCATTTCCCATCACCAGTATGCCGCCGTTCTGTGGGTGGGTATCGCACTCGCCTGGGCAATCTGGCACAGGCGACGTTTTGTTCAGAGAGACGAAGACGACGATGACTAGATCGGCTTTCCTCTCTCTCTGAGTCTTATCCGTCGGCCTTTCTTCTCACTCCCGTGATGATGCGTGCCCCACGCCGATTCCGGAGGTAGGCGTAGAACCATTGCAACAGCACGGCCACTCGATTCCGGAAGCCAATGAGGAAGAGCAGGTGGACGAAGAGCCAAGTGAGCCAGGCAAATACTCCATCGAATTTTTTTCCGCGAATCTCTGCGACCGCATGACTGCGTCCGATCGTCGCCATACTGCCTCGATCCCTGTAGCGGAAGGCAGGACGCTCTGTCGGCAATTTCTTCTCGTTCCCTTCGTCTAACGCGATCTGGTATAGAATGACTTTCGCCGCATGGCGTCCCATCTGCATCGCCGCCGGAGCTAGTCCTGGAACGGGTTTTTCATTGGCATCGACACAATTCGCAATATCACCCACAGCAAAAACCTCTGGATGGGTCGGCAGACTGAGATCGGGAGAGACTTTCAGCCGTCCGGCTCGATCGGCGTCGACTCCCAGGCTACGAATGAGTGCAGGAGCCTCCACCCCGGCAGCCCAGATGATATTCGCTGCTCGCAGAGAGTCATCACCTAGAATGACTTCGCCTTCATGTAGGTCTGTGACACGAGTGGAGAGTCGTATGATTACTCCCATCTCCTCCAGTGTCTGACGGGCGTAGTCGGACAGAGTCGGGTCGTACATTGTTAGAAGGCGATTCTGCCCCTCCACCAAATAGATTTTCGCCTTGCTTGTATCGATTCGTTTAAAATCACGTCGAATCACGTCTCGCACCAGCTCCGCGAAAGCTCCTGCTAGTTCAACACCCGTGGGACCACCTCCTACGATTACGATGCTCAGTAAGCGCTCTTGCTCCTCTGGATCATCGCTAATTTCGGCTTTTTCACAGGCGAGCAAAACTTCACGACGGATCGTCATAGCGTCGTCAAGCGACTTCAGGGCGTGTGAATATTTAGCCCATTCCGGATGTCCGAAGTATCCCGTTTTTACCCCTGTGGCCAAAACCAGAAAGTCGTATGAGATTCGCGATTCGTTAGTGACGACACAGCGTTCCGCCAGATCGATAGACGTGATCTCCTCCATGAATACGCGAACATTTTCCTGATTGTGAAAAATGCTGCGCACGGGATGTGCGATCTCTGGGGCGGCTAGGCCAGAGGAGGCCACCTGATAGAGCAGAGGCTGGAACAGATGGTGATTCTGTCGATCGATGAGAAGGACTTCCACCTCCTCATCTCGAAAAACTTTGGCGCATTCGATTCCGGCGAAACCGGCACCGATAATCAGGATTCGTGGCAGACTCATGAGAACGCAGTAGGAGAGACTCGCCACGCTACTCTCTTCGATGGATTCGCGCTAACGCTGACTTGAAAAATTCAAAGTGTGGAATTTGAGTTCGCATTTTCAGGCAGTCCAGATCCGGTTTATATTCTGCGGATCATGATACGCTCGACGATAGTTAGCGGCTCGCAGCGATTTGGCCCTGTGCTTGGAATCGTGACGATGCTCCTCGTCTTCGCACTGGTGAGGCTGGGTGACGCACAGGAACCTTCACGCGCATTGCCGGAAGGTGCAAAGAAGGCAGAACCGGAGAGCAGTGGTGCGAAGGTCGAGAAGATAGGCGGCCATCGCTATCGGCTGGGCAAAATCGAATTCGATTCGCGCTCACGGGAATTAAGACTCCCTGCCATGGTGAATCAGTGTGAAGGCGGACCGATGGAGTATTTGCTGGTTCACGAGCAGGGAAAAGTTCACGAATCGATTCTCACGACCTCGGCTTCACCTCTGCATTTGCAGATCGCGCTGAAATTGCTCCACTATCGAGAGGAAAGTGGAGATTTATTTGCGCGGATCGGACTTCCTCGACTGACTCGCTCATTGAAGGGAGGCGAGACCTCATCATCTCTCGAAGCTCTGGGTGATGCAATCGCCTTCTTCTTCCAACCTGACGGAGGAATCGAGATTCCTGCATGTGAGCTAGTTCTCGATCAAGAGACAGGGCATGCGATGACTCCTGACTGTTGGATTTACACCGGTTCTGTGGTTTTGGATGGACAATTTTTGGCGGAAAATACTGGCTCGATGATTGCGATCTACCTCGATCCAGCAGCGCAGTTTAATATGACTCGATCCGGTGCGGAGATCGACGAGCGTTGGAATGCAAATCGTGACGCGATTCCCGCAGTGGGCACGAAAGGAACATTGATCGTTCGCCCGTATTCCTCACCAGAAGACAGGGGCGAAGAAAAAACTTCTGTCCCATCGCCTTGATCGCTTACAGTGAAACTTATCCCATGAAAGCTTTCACCCTGCGTGCCTCTCTACTTTCATCGACCGTGCCATTGCTCGGGGTTATGATGTCTCTACTTATCTACACGCGAGACGCACAGGCACAAGGTCGTATCGCTGTTGGTCCCGAACCAAACCTTTCACTCAAGCTGGAAATCGAGCGCTCCATCGCGAAGGGAGCTCATTATCTGAAAAGCCAACAAAATGCGACGAGTGGAGCCTGGAGCGATCCCGACTATCCCGCCTTTACAGCGCTGGCTGTATCTGCTCTGATCGGTGATCCGGGACGGGATGTACATCAGCCTCTCTCAGCTGAAATCGAGCAAGGTTACGCCTTCCTCCTCGCGAATCGTCAGGCTGACGGCGGAATTTATGCGAAGGGACTCTCCAACTACAATACCTCTCTCGCGATCATGGCTCTCGTGCAATCCGGAAAAGCGGAGCACCTACCCGTCATCGCGAAAGCTAGGCGCTTTCTAGTGAACTTGCAGCATGACTATGAAAAGCCGGGCGTCGCAGACAGTCTCTACGATGGCGGAATCGGCTACGGTAGCTCTACGACGGCTCACTCCGATCTGTCGAATACTTCTCGTGCTCTGGAGGCGCTGTATTATTCAAAGAAAGCCCTAGCCGATACGGAATACTCTGTCAAAGCGGAGGAGGAACTCGACTGGGATGCTGCGATTTCTTTCATCAGCGCCACACAGAATTCTGAGGCTTCGGTGCAGCGTTGGGGCGAATCCTTCACCCTGCGGCCTGAGGACAAAGGCGGATTCGTGTACTACCCTGGCAATACAAAGTCGGATCAGATCGAGATTCCCATCGCCGGGGCGAAGCCAAAGATCGCCCTTCGCAGCTACGGCAGCATGACCTACACAGGGCTTCTCTCCTTTCTCTACGCGGACATGGATTCCACCGATCCTCGCGTCGTCGCTGCCCTAGATTGGCTGCAGCAGAACTACACTCTCGACGAAAATCCCGGTATGGATAGTCAGGGTTTGTTCTATTACTACCACACCATGAGCAAAGCTCTCGCCCTCTCAGGTTTAGATATTCTTCACGATGCGACGGGAAAACGGATCGACTGGAAACAGGATCTCGCACTACGGATCCTATCGCTCCAGAAGCGTGACGGCTCTTGGGAGAATGAAGCGTCCAATCGCTGGATGGAAGACGATCCCGATCTAGTCACTGCCTACTCTCTGCTGGCCCTAGAGCAGATTTGGAGACAATTGTAAGGCGAAAGAAGAGTCTGGAATCGTGTCATGGACCGAGATTCGAGTTCGGACGGAGACGAGACATCAAAGGAACGAAATCACTCAATTTCAGATCAGTTTCCAGATATTTCACTTGCAATCCATCTCCCACACAGATACTTAGGCTTTCCTAAAGTATTTGAATCGTTCTCGTTTTCAATTCTGCCACACGATTTGATGAATTCTGCACGTCTGCTTTCCATCTTTTTCGGAGTTTTGTCGCTCTGCGTTCTTCCCTCCTGCGTTACTTCGCCTGGGGGGAGTGATCTCGGTGGCGGGTCTTCTGCCATCGGGGACACTGCTCGCTATCTGGCCGGACTCTCTGGAAGTAATCGCTCTGACCTCGCTCTGCCCCGGAGCTCGGCGGAATGGAAGGCGCATGCGGATCAAATGAATTCCCTATGGGCTCGACAGTCGGGACGCCAGAGTCACATCGGCAAGTTCCGAAAGGAGTTAATCGGACTGACCTCGCCTCGCGTGCTCTTTTATCCTTTCGGAGGACCGGATTATCTCCATGCATCTTCCTACTTCCCTGGTGCTTCCACCTACGTTCTGGTCGGACTGGAGGGAGTCGACTCGATGCCCGAGATCTCGTCTTTGTCAGCAGACGATCTCTCGCGAGGACTGCGCGGACTCTCCTACGCGGTACGCAATCAAATCGAGGCGGGGTACTTCGTGACTACGGAGATGCGCTCGGACTTGGCTGGTGGAAGTTTGCGAGGGACTCTGCCTCTCCTGCTGTCTCAGATCGCTCGGGATGGAAAGACCGTGCACTCGATCGAAGCCGTGAGTCTGGATGGTGCCGGAAACTTGACTGGGCGAGGTGGAGCTTGTCCTGGTTGGCATATCCGTGCCGGAGGAAAGGATATTTTCTACTTTCGGCAGGATCTGTCGAACGGAGGTCTCGGAGATCGCCGTCTGCTTAAATTTGTCGATCACTACGGGGCACCCGTTACCTTCGTGAAGAGCGCTAGCTACCTGATGCACCAAGGGAATTTTTCTGTAATTCGCGACTATATTACGAACTCTTCACGAGGTCTGGTGCAGGGTCCATCGGGGGTTCCTTATCGCAATCTGCGTGATGCTGGATGGAATTTGCGCTTGCATGGAAATTATCGCGGAGCAGGCTCTCCTTTCACTCAGTACACGCAATCAGATCTGGTCGCGGCCTATGCCAATCATACCCATCCGGTGAAGCCGATGAGCTTTGGATTTGGCTACCTGTACAATCCGTCCGAGACCTGCGTGATCGTGGGTAGACGCTAAGAGTGCTCCTTGCTAGTTACCGCTTTCTGCGCGTGACTTCCTGCCATGAAACTGGCACGAATGCCGGATGGGAGTCCGGAGGTTTTTTTCTCCTTACAGGGCGAAGGGCGATCCATCGGACGTCCTTCAGTGTTCATTCGTGCCGCGCTTTGTAATCTGCACTGCCGCTGGTGTGATACGGATTACACTTGGAACTGGGAGGGGACCTCGTATCACCATGATCGGGAGTCCGAGTCCGGCTACAGGAAATATAAGCGTGAGGAACAAATCGTTGATCGAACAGTTTCCGAACTCGTGGAGGCGGCTTTGCAGTTTTCATGCGAAAGTTTCGTGTTCACTGGTGGTGAGCCGATGATCCAGCAGGCAGACTGGGTGAAGCTGATGGAAGGACTGGATGCTGCAATGGAGAATCGCCCCTGGTTCGAGGTCGAGACGAATGGCACGATTCTTCCGTCGGAGGTCTTTCTTGCACGAATCGACCAACTAAATGTCTCCCCCAAGTTGACGAACTCGGGGATGGAACGTCAGATGCGAATCAAAGGGGAGGTGCTCGAGCTTCTTTCCCGTTCGGGAAAGGCGGATTTCAAGTTTGTCGTCGGATCGGAAGAGGATTTCGGAGAAGTTCTCGATCTGGTCGAAGAGTTTTCTTTAGAGCGGGATCGCGTCTTCCTGATGCCTTTAGCCCATACGCCAGAGATGCTGAATCTGTCGCAGAAGAAGGTAGCAGAATGGGCACTGGGGCATCGCCTGCGTTACTCAGATCGTCTCCATCTACGTCTCTACGGAGCGAAGCGGGGGACTTGAGAATGACTTGGGCAAGGGGGGATACGAGCCTTGAAAGCAGGCGCTCGATCATCACGCAGATTCAGGCGATCATTCCAAGGGCTGTATATCGATCCAGCGGCGCTCGGCCCAGCTCTGGAGGCCAGCCTCGGCGAGCTGTACGCCTTTTGCCCCTTCCATCATATCCCAAGGGAAGGGAGCGTCGTCGAGAACGTGGCGCAGGAACAGCTCCCACTGAATTTTAAAGGCGTTGTCGTACGTCGTCGCGTCTGGAACTTCTTGCCAGCCTTCGTAGAAATTAATCGGTTGCGGGATATCAGGGTTCCAGACGGGTTTGGGAGTAGTGCCAAGCGACTGGACCCAGCACTTTCGCAGCCCGACCACAGCGGAACCGTGCGTCCCATCGACGTTCATCACGAAAAGATCATCGCGGCGCACACGCACGTCCCAAGAACTGTTGAATTGACAGACGACTCCGTTTTCTAGCTCGAAGGTCGCATAACAGGCATCGTCGGCGGTGCACGAGTAAGGTTTTCCGCTCTCGTCAATACGTTCCGGGATGTGGGTCGCACCTAGGCAGGAAAGGCTGCGGATAGGGCCGAAGACATTGTCCACCAAGTAGCGCCAGTGACAGAGCATATCGACGATGATGCCACCACCGTCTTCCTTGCGATAATTCCAGCTCGGCCGCTGAATGGGCTGATCAGCATCGTGCCCGGTGAAGACCCAGTAGCCAAATTCACCGCGGACTGACAAGATACGACCGAAGAACCCCTGCTGAATTAGAGTCTTTAGCTTGCGGATACCGGTGAGCCATAGCTTGTCCTGCACGACTCCGTGCTTTACGCCAGCATCGCGACAGAGTTTTGCCAGTCGGACGGCTTCCGCAGTCTCCACTGCCGTTGGTTTTTCGCAATAGATCGCTTTGCCTGCCGCTGCTGCCTTCTCCACGAAGCCTGCTCGATGGAGAGTGGACGAAGCATCGAAAAAGACGCGATTGTGTGGATCTGCCAAGGCAGCGTCCAGGTCAGTAGTCCAGCGCTCCACGCCGTGAGCAGTTGCCAGAGCACGCAGCTTCGACTCACTGCGTCCCGTTAGAATAGGATCGACCTGCACTCGGTCGCCCGAAGCAGTAAGGATGCCTCCTTCCTCACGAATCGCGAGAATGGAGCGAATCAGGTGTTGATTCGTGCCCATGCGTCCGGTGACGCCGTTGAGGATGATGCCAAGTGTCATAGGATGTGTCTGAGTCTTAGGGAAAGTGGAGTGAACTCGCTCGTGCGAAGATTTGTTAGAGCCACTGTGCACGACCGAGGCGATCAGAAACGATGCCGAAAACTTCTGCGATTACAAGGAGAGTTATGCGAAGGTTAAAGTGTGGAGATCGGTATCCTACATTAATGTTTTCGGATTTTGAACAATGATGTCTGGCCACTTTGTGTGCCATTCAGTCACTTCACTGATATGGCAGTGATCCGTTGGTATTCCTTGTGTCGAAAATTGATTTGAAACATAGGATAAGAAGCGAATGATCTGATCGAGTTCCCGAGGAGAAGCGACCAACGTGACCTCAGACAGAGCAAGAGGCGCTTCCTTCCGTCCTCTCTTCGATGAAGCGGGATAGCCAAAAATGGCACATTCGGGATTTGAGTGGGTAAAATCGACAACTGTTCATACGATTTATTCTCGGAATTCACCTTGGAGGGAAG
>JBDHQE010000112.1:0-11250 GCA_039806885.1 Verrucomicrobiales bacterium | reverse complement strand
GGGAGTCGTCGTCTTGATCGTGCTCTCCGATATCCTGAGCAGTGAGTCCCAGAGGGAAGGTCGTATTGACAGTCTGGAGCACAGTATCTGGGTTCAGGCGATTCAGTTCAGAATCGTGACAGTCGGCTAGGAATTTCGGGACGGCATCTTCGATGATCTCACCGATGAGCGAGTGAGGATCTTCGGTGCGAAGCACCTCATTGCGGAAACCATACACTACGGATCGCTGATTGTTCATCACGTCGTCGTAGTCCAGAATGTGTTTCCGGGCGAGATAGTCGCGAGTTTCGACTTTCTTCTGAGCGGTTTCGACAGACTTGTTGAGCCAAGGATGCTCTAGCTCCTGGCCTTCTTCTAGGCCGAAGCGATCCATCATCTTTGTCATGCGTTCGGCAGCCCCGAACTGCATCATTAGATCATCTTCGAAACTAACGTAGAAAACCGACATGCCGGGATCGCCTTGGCGCGAGCATCGACCGCGAAGCTGGCGATCGACACGGCGACTGCGATGTCGCTCCGTACCGATCACGAACAAGCCGCCTTTTTCTGCGACCCCTTCGCCTAGCTTGATGTCTGTGCCTCGTCCGGCCATATTCGTGGCTACGGTGACGGCACCTGCCTGCCCCGCACGAGAGACGATTTCCGCCTCTTGAAGGTGAAACTTCGCATTGAGCACGGAGTGAGCGATTCTCTCACGGTTTAGCATACGGGAGATAATTTCCGATGCCTCGACGCTGGCGGTTCCGAGAAGAATCGGCTGCCCTAGCACATGACGTTCTTTGACTAGATCGATGACAGATTTGAACTTTTCGCGCTGAGTTTTGTAGATTCTATCGTTCTGATCGATCCGTGCGATCGGTCGATTGGTCGGTACCACTAGTACCTCCAGCTTGTAAATGTCGTGAAACTCGGCAGCCTCGGTCTCTGCCGTCCCCGTCATCCCCCCCAGCTTTTCGTAAAGACGGAAGTAATTCTGGATGGTGATCGTGGCATAGGTTTGAGTCTCTGCCTCGATATCAACCCCTTCCTTCGCCTCCACTGCCTGATGGAGACCGTCTGACCATCGACGACCGGGCATTTTACGTCCGGTGTTCTCATCCACAATCATGACACGATTATCCTCTACGACGTAGTGGATATCTTTTTCGTAGAGCGTGTAGGCTTTCATCAGTTGGGAGATCGTGTGCATCTTCTCCGCCTGAGCCGACAGCTTCTGCTGCATCTCTCGTTTCTGCACTGCCTTTTGCGCATCAGTGAGACTGTGATTTCCGTCGATCACAGAAAACGCTTCCGCTAGATCCGGCAGAACAAAAGCCGTCGGATCTCCAGGGCTGAGAAACTGACGACCCATCTCCGTCAATTCCGCCTCGTGCGCCTTCGGATCAAGGGTGAAATAGAGTTCCTCCTTCAGGGCGAAAAGGGCGGTCTTCTGTGGATCTCGGTAGAATTCTAACTCCGCTTTCTCAATCGAACGACGAACGTCGGCATTTTCCATGGCCCGCATCAGAGCTCTGTTGCGCGGCATCCCCATCTTGATCTTGTAATAGACGATTCCGCCCTCTGCGTGATTACCATCGTCGAAGAGTCGCTTTGCCTCGGCAGCTAGATCGTTACAAAGTTGAGTTTGTTTCCGATAAAGATCGCGAATCTGCGCCTTGTAGGTATCGAACTGCTGATCTTGGCTCGCAGTCACCGGACCGGAGATGATGAGCGGTGTCCGGGCTTCATCGATCAGGATGGAGTCCACCTCATCGATCAGAGAGAAGTAGTGATTTCGCTGTACCTGCTGGCCTGCGTCCTGCGCCATGCCATTGTCACGCAGGTAGTCGAATCCGAATTCGCTTGCCGTGCCGTAGGTGATGTCCTTCTCATACTGCTCTTTCCGCAGCTCTCCTCGCAGATCGTTCTGGATCACTCCTACGCTCAGTCCGAGGTATTGGAAGAGGTAGCCCATCCACTCAGCATCTCGTCGGGCGAGATAGTCGTTCACCGTCACCACGTGAACGCCCAAGCCTGTCAGGGCATTCAGGAAGACTGGCAGTGTCGCGACCAGCGTTTTTCCTTCCCCTGTGGCCATTTCTGCGATCATTCCGCGATGGAGGCCGATCCCACCGATGAGCTGTACGTCGAAGTGGACCATATCCCATTTGACTGGGTAATCGCAGACCAGCCACTCTGTGCCACAGAGGCGACGAGCGGTATTTTTTACGACCGCGAATGCTTCGGGCAAAATCTTTTCCAGATAGGCTGCACGGAGGGCGGGAAAATCATCGCGCAGTTCTTGGAACAAGCGCTGGGCATTCAGAATATGATTCGCCAAGTCGGCGGCAGGAATGGTATCCACTGCCTCAGGAGAGACAAAGGCAGCGGCTCGTTTGAAGTCGTTTGCTAGGCCTGCATAGCGCTCTGCCCAGCCGCGTAGGAGCTCCCGATTCTTTTCTTCCGGATGGGTGCTGAGGATGAGTTTACTATAGTTCTCGGTACGTAGGTTGTAACGATCTAGATAAGCCTTCCAGGTTGCTGTTTTTTCCCGGAGAACTTCTTCGGGTTCATCTTGGAGTTTGCGCTCGATTTCGTTGATCTGGGCGACGACTGGAGCGAGACGGCGAAGCACACGCGCATTTCTGCTGCCGACGATGAGTTTGAGGAGCCACTGGACCATTGGAAAATATAAAAAAGGTGAGAGAAAGGGGGAACAGTAACCCAAACAGACAGATTTTCAGGGAAAATTCTGCCTGACCTACTCGTGACTAGAATAAGTAGCCTAGAAGTAGCCTAGAGAGGCTGGGGCGCAGAGTGGACTCTCTCGTAGATTGAGTTCTCTGGGTCTTCCGCGTGTCTTTGAAGAAATTCCTCCGCCAGAGCGCGATACGCGATCGCTCCGGAGCAGGTGGGTGCGTAGTCGATGATCGTCTGCCCGTAGCTGGGCGCTTCGCCCAGTCGGATATTACGCGGAATTACGGTTTGATATGTCACCTGAGGAAAGTACTGTCGCACATCGTTGATTACCATGGATGAGAGATTCGTTCGACTATCGGCCATCGTCATTACGATCCCTTCTAAAACGACTTCTGAATTTGCTCCAGAGTCTCGAATCTGCTGATGGACACCGACGATTTTTGAAAGCCCTTCCAAGCCGAAATACTCGCACTGGAGCGGTACGATCAATTCGTCCGCCGCTGCCAGCGCCGACGTCATCAGCACTCCGAGAGACGGTGGGCAATCGATCAGCATGTAATCCGCAGGGAAATTTGTCTTAAAGGGTGTGAGTAGCCGCTTCAGACGCACGAGATGATCGTCTTCACGAGCCATCTCGATCTCACATCCGGCTAAATCCATGTCGCAGGGGATGAGAAAGAGATTTTCATATTTCGTTCTCATCACTAGGTCAGAAACGTCGCCTCCGCCGAGCAGTCGCTGGTAGATGCTAGGGTACTCGCCTGGCGTGAAGCCTAGAGCACTGGTCGAGTTCGCTTGTGGATCGAGGTCGAGCAGTACGACCCTGACGCCTCTTTCAGCCAAGCAGGCCCCGAGGTTGACGGAGGTGGTCGTTTTCCCGACGCCACCTTTCTGATTGGCAATGGCTATGATTTTCATCGGCATGAAGTGGGCGAGTCCAATCTTGCTTGAAGCGGGCACTTGGGAAAGGAGAAAAACAGAAAAGCACGCGAAAAAGCCGGATTTCTCAATTATCAAATGGAGACTTGCAATCGAGCTTGCATGAGGCTTGAATTCACGCGTGTGGGAGTTTGAACCGATGATACGCGGAACGATTCTGTTATCCAGCCTTTGGCTTACCGGAGCTCTGTCGCTTACCGGATTCTCTCAGCAGGCTTCGTCGCAGGCGACAGCCTCGGCTGTTCAGACGATTTCTCCTAGTGCCGATGATGGTCCCGAGGTTGGCAAAGTCGCTGATACGAAAGTGCGCGTCGAGATGCTCGAGCGCTTAGCCGATCAGCTCTCGCTGCGGATGCGCAGTCTAAAGAAGCGCGAAGCTGCCATCGATGAGCGCGAAGCATCGCTCTCTGCCCGCGAGCAGGCGATGCGCGATCGCGAAGCGAATCTCTCCGCGTTGGAGGAACTCATTCACCAGCGCGAGGAAATCGTGAAGCGGCGGGAACGACTCCCTCCTCCACAAACTTGGAATGGACCTCCGGCACCGCAAATTTTCGGTCAGTATGCGGCTGTGATCGATGGGGATACGATGCAGTTTTATCACAAAAAGAGTGCAGACGCTAAAGTTCCGGTCGCCAGTACGCAGAAATTGGTGACTGCCCTAGTGGTTTGCCAAGACGGCGACTTAGATCGCATGGCGGAGATTCCGAAAGAGGTGCTCGCTGTGGAACCGACCGTGGTCGGGGTGCAACCGGGGGAACACTACACTCGTCGACAGCTTCTGACGGCTCTCTTGGTAAAAAGCGGGAATGATATTGCCGCCGCTCTGGCCGTTGACTGCGCTGGCAGTATCTCTGCCTTCGCCGATCGCATGAATGCTTTTGCGGAAAGCATCGGGATGACGGATTCTCATTTCGTCAATCCGCACGGATTGCCTGTGGAAGGCCAGTATTCTACCGCCAGAGACATGGCGATCGCTGCTTTCGAGGCTTATCAGAACGCAGATCTTCGCGACATGGTTTCGAAGCAGACGTATGATTTCGTCTTCAATGATGGACGGGTTGTTACCTTGCATAATACCAATCGTCTTCTCGGACAGATGGATGGCTGTAATGGAATGAAGACCGGATTCACCTATGCTGCCGGTAACTGTCTCGTGTGCAGTACGAGTGTGGGGGGAAAGGATCGGATATCCGTGGTGTTGAAGAGTGCTCGTCCTCAGGTGCAGGAGGATAGCCGCGCTCTGCTCGATTGGGCCTTGTCGCTCCAGATGAATGGCCCTTCGCAGTGATCCCGCTTACACCAGTGCCATCTGTGGCGCTTTGGCTGCTGCTTCATAGGCTTCTTTGATCGCTACCCGGACGTCGGCCAGCGAGATCGGTTTAGCTACGAAGCCATTCATGCCACCGGCGATACACGAATCGCGAACTCCGGCGAGGGCGTGCCCAGTCATCGCGATGATGACTGGCTGACGCGGTAGGTTGAAGTTCTGCCGAATTGCTTCCGTTGCCTCCATTCCCCCCATCACGGGCATCTGTAGATCCATGAAGACGAGATCGATGTCTCCTTGAGCGACACGCTGCATCCCCTTGCGTCCGTTGCCAGCGAATTCGATTTCGGTATAGCCCAGTTTTTCTAGCACCATTCCGGCGATTTTTTGATTCATCAGTACGTCTTCGACGATCAGAATTTTTGCCGGATAGATCTCGGATAGATTTTTTTTGTTCTCGTTGTCTGACGATTTTAGTTGGATCAGGGCTTCGCTAGAGGACGACGCCCCCGACTTTGTCTCTAGAATCGTCACCAGCTCACGGAGAAGTTTGAGTTCAGAGAGAGGTTTATAGAGCGTTCGCAGCAAGGGGAACTGACCTTCGCCAATCCGCAACCCGCGCTCGCCGATGGCTGATAGGAGAATCGTTGGGATTTCATTCCCGAGCAACTGCCCGACGAACTGGCGCAGTGCGTGTTCATTCGGCATCGATAGTGGGTCGAAAACTACAGTGTCTGGATGGGCTTCGACCATCTTTTGCAGCGTCTGACTATCAGTCGCCTGTGCCAGAGCACATCGCATTTTCCATCCTTCACAATAGGTTTGGATTAGGGAACTCAAGGCTGCGTTGTGCGTGATGATTACGCAGGTCTTTTCATGAAGAGGGCGTTGATTATCGGCTAGATGCTGAGGTTTTACCGGTCCTTGCTGGGGTACTTCGCGGAAAGGCAGATCAAAGTAGAATTCAGAACCCTTCCCTAGTTCGCTCTTGAGCATCAGCCTGCCACCGAAGGCTTGACAGAGCTTACGGCTGATGGCGAGACCCAGCCCAGTGCCCCCGAATTTTCTTGTCGTTGATGCGTCTGCTTGAGTGAAGGCCTCAAAGATGCGTTCATGGTGCTCAGGAGCGATTCCGATCCCAGAGTCTCGAACGCTGAAGCGGATGAGGGCTTCACTCCCTGTTTCAGTCGGACGAGAACTCAGTCGCACCGTGATGATAATTTCACCTTTATTTGTGAATTTCAGAGCATTACCGACGAGATTTACTAGAATCTGTTTCAGTCGCTCGCGATCACCGTAGATCAGAGATGGAATTCGTGAATCGATGTGGTAAAGAAGCTCTAGGCCGCTCTCTGCCGCGTAGTAAGCGAACATTTCGATCGTTTCCTCGATCAGTGTCACGATGTCGATTGGAATGCTCTCCATTTCCATCTTGTCTGATTCCAGTTTGGAAAAATCGAGTACGTCGTTGATGAGATGCACCAGAGATTGCCCGCTTGATCTCATGATCTGGACCAGCTCGCGTTGCTCGATGGTGAGATTCGTTTCCATCAGCAGACTCGTCGTGCCGATGATTCCGTTCATCGGAGTACGGATCTCGTGGCTCATGTTCGCCAAGAAGTCTGACTTCGCTTGTTGCGCGACTTCCGCTTGCTGCTTCGAAACTTGGATTTCCGTGATGGATTGGCGAAACTGATCTTTCGTAAGTTGCAGACTCTCAGCCATCGCATTAAAACTCGCATGCACCTTTTCGATCTCCGGTGGACCGGATTCCTTGAGACGATAATCATAGCGCCCTTCCGCGACAGTCTGCATCCCGCGAGCGAGTCCATTCAGATGACGGGTAAACCACGCACTAATGATCACCAGAGATCCGAAGAGAGGCAGTAGTCCCAATAGGGGAAGGAAGTGACGCAAGCCGATCACATGAGTAAAGGATAGATATTGGGGCTGAATCTGCGATTCTGCGACCATCATCAGATGTTTCTCCGCGACAACGGTCGGGATGGCTGCCCCAAGGGTAATCGGTCTGCCTTTGCCAAATAGTCCCCAGAGTCTTTCGGAGAGAGATTTCAGGCTTGAGTCTGTGTCAGGTGACGACTGATAGACAGGCTGATCTTTGGTGCTTGATTCTTTCAGCATCTCTGTCACCAGAGAATCACTTTCCGCAGTGGGGAGATTTCCCAGCCCAAAGTCACAGATCAGCCGAAGATCAGAACTGCCCTCATCTGCGATCTCATAGAGGAGAATGCGTGCAACTGGATCCTCCCGGAGGGTGTAATTGATACGGTGGAGAAAGAGGCGTGCAGAGGCAGGCATCGCATCGGCTTCGTCGGATTCGATCAGCAGAGATTCTGGCGTCAGAAGATGGGCGAAAGTAGCCGCTTTCATCGCGAAATCGGACGCAATATCTTGGCGTCGTGATTGGGCTTCTCGCAGGTACGAGATGCCGAGGCCGAACGCAGCCGCCAGAATAGCGGTTACGAGACTGCCGATCACGAGCATGAATCCGAGCGATGGTTTAGCTGAACGCATCGTCGAAAGATCGTAGAAATTTCAATATTTTCAAATAATTTTCATAAATTTAACTACTAATTATGATTTAAAATTTGTGAAGAAAATAGCCCGACTCGATGAAAGTTTTGAGCATCATCTTCAAGGTATCGCTTGCCATAGGAGAGACTTCGGAGTAAAATCGCGGCCTTCTAATCGCTCGGTTAGCTCAGGGGTAGAGCACCTGCTTCACACGCAGGGGGTCACTGGTTCGAACCCAGTATCGAGCATTTCTCTTCCGCCTGAAAATAGGCGAGAAAGAAAAAGGCGAGAAAGACATTGCGACTCATGGCCACTCATGGCCACTCACGGCTATCCTCGGTTACCCACTGCTATCGAGCACTATCAATGGATAAGACCAAAGGAGTTTGCGAAAAGCGAGGGTGTGGCGTATTCATTCGCGAGCTTCTGACCTGATCCAAGATGTCCGCATTCTCACCGAAAATTACCGCCTATCTGAAAACCTACTGCGCCTGGAGTCATGAAATCCGCACAGTTCTCGGGCGCTACACTTTAGAATTTACGGAAAAGGATATTTTAAAAAATCCAGCTTTTCGCTGGGAAATGGAGCAAAAAAGCGGACAATCGCTCTCACCCTGTGTAATAATCGATGGGGCCGTACTCCCCGGAATCGGGGGGGATGCACTGGAAAGTTATCTCGTCGACAAAGGCATCGTAAAAAAAGGCATCGTAAACAAAGCTTCTGAACAGGTCGCTATCGCGGGCGACCTTTCGCATGAAGATCACTCGTAACCACCTGTCGAAGGATGAACTCTCTGAAATTACTCGTCGAATTCCACTTTTTCCTATCTTCTTATGTCAAGTGACAGCCCACCACCCAAAAAAGGTCTCGGACGAGGACTCGGGGCGTTGATCCGCACTCCTTGGTCAGACTCTCCTAGCGCTGTGCCAGTGCAGGGGACTCGTGAGGAGAATGAAGCGCATCCGGATACAGGAGAGCATGTGTTGCGCTTAGATCTGAGTGATGTCGTCGCATCTCCTTTTCAACCTCGGAAGAATTTTAACGAAGAGAGTCTCTCCGAACTCGTCGAATCGATCCGCGAACATGGGCTAATTCAGCCTCTCATCGTTCGAAAGGTAGGTGAAAAATACGAATTGATCGCCGGTGAACGTCGCTGGCGAGCGGCGACGAAACTCGGATTGACTCAAGTCCCTGTAATCGAGCGTGAGGCGTCGGATCGCGATGTACTCGAACTTGCACTGATCGAGAATCTCCAACGCGAGGACCTCGATCCGTTGGAGGAAGCTCAAGCCTTCGCACGACTGGCCCAGGATTTTCAACTCAAGCAGGAGGAGATCGCCCAGCGCGTGGGAAAGAACCGTGCGACCGTCGCCAATTCCATCCGCTTGCTGGATCTTGATCCCGAAGTGCAGACTCTCGTTTCTCGTCGCCTTCTCAGTGCTGGTCACGCGAAGGCACTGCTCGGACTCAAGACTCTGGCCGATCAGCGAATGCTCGCTGACTTGGTGGTGAAAAAGAAACTCAATGTCCGCGATACGGAGAAGCTGGTTTCAGAAACGGTGGGTGGCAAAACCACCGGCAAAAAATCTCCCTCTGCGGCCAAACTCCCATCTCAGACGGAGACTTACATTCGTCAAATTCAGGATCAACTCCGAGGTCGCTTCGCTACGAATATCGCCATCCAGCATGGTGAAAAGCGAGGAAAGATCGAGATCGAATATTACGGAAATGAGGATCTTGATCGCATTCTGGAGTTGATGGGGATTCGACTCGACTGATCCATCCGACTTCGGAACCACATGAAGCGCCTATTTTCTTCGTCCCTTTTGGCGATCCTCCTGCTCGTTCTCACGCTTTGTCTTCAGAGTTGTGATGGGCAGCCTGTGACGGGGAATTTTTCAGCTTCGTTGCACGAGAGTATCGATGGCCAGCGAGCACTCGATCATGTGGCTGCATTGGTCGCCTTAGGACCGCGTCCGGCGGGATCTGAGCCGATCGAGCGGAGTCGTCAGTACATCCAATCCCATCTCGTCGCGTTTGGCTGGAATGTACAGCGTCAGACTTTTGAAAAGAAAACGCCCCGTGGAAAGGTCTCCTTCACCAATCTTCGTGCCCGTTTTGGCGAAGCTTCTTGGAGGCAGGATGTGACGGGTATTCTCTGCTCTCACTATGACACGAAACCCTATGATACACTCACCTTTGTCGGGGCCAATGACGGGGGTTCCAGCACCGGTCTGCTGCTCGAACTAGCGCAAGTTCTCGCGCAAAATCCAAAACTCGCCTCTGGAATCGAGCTGGTTTTTTTCGATGGCGAGGAAGCCTTCGGTACCAATATCACCGCTAGTGATGGCCTGTATGGCAGCCGCTATTACGCCGCAGAATGGAATCGACAGCCGATCAAACGTCGTCCGCGATGGGGACTCCTGCTGGATATGGTGGGCGATGCGTCCCTCAATGTCCGCGCTGCCGTCAATCTCCCTCCACAGTCCATTCGGGAGCTGTCTGCGGCTAAAGAAAAAGGCGACTACGCGATCGATATTGCGGATGTGCAGGAAAAACTCCGGAACCTTGGACGCGAACTGCTCGGGGCCGCACAGGATCTCGGGCATCGTCGCGAGATTGGAGTCGGTGCCGACTATATCATTGATGACCACGTCCCCTTGAGCGTGATCGCCGGAATCCCCACCATCGACATCATTGATTTCGATTATCCTTCTTGGCATACCCCCGCCGACACTCTCGACAAAATCAGCGCCGACAGCCTCGCTATCGTCGGGAAAGTCACACTCTATCTCATCGAGAGCCGCCTTCGACGGAACTAGCGTGAGAGCGCGGGCACGTAAGCGCCCCTGGGTCGGTATCAACTGCGCCTACCGTATCTGGTGCGGTCTCAAAACCGCCTCGATCAAATTCCTCCGAGGCCGCGGACGCTCCCTCCGCGTATTCTCTGCCAGTTTCCCCAGGCCAGCATCCCGAAAATCACCACGGCGAATAGCTCGCCCATCATTAGGCCTAGTCCGATCAAGAGGGCGGAGAACACCACTCCCAGCCATGCCACGCCACGGGCGTGACGCGGTCCTGCGATTCCCGCCGCAATGTATCCACCATCGAGGGGCAAAATGGGCAATAGATTCAGGATCGCCCAGCCGATATTCACCCACAGCAGCCAGCCGATGGCGAAGTCCATCCAGGCGTTCGGTAATCCAGATAGCATCCTGATACCCAGCACTACTCCTCCCAGCGCTAGGCTCGCACCAGGACCGGCTGCTGCGATGATCACCGATTCCCATCGCGTAAACAGTCCCGGGCCAGAACATAGACCGCCGAAGCCATAGAGCGTGATTTCTGACCATGCCGCACCGAATCGCTTCCTCGCCCAGGCGTGACCTAGTTCATGCCAGAGGACAGAACCCAGCACCACCACAGTCAGTAAGAGAAATCGTCCCAGCGCCACTGGTCCGCTTTGTTCCAGATACGGCATCCCTAGGAATCCGCACAGCACCCAGAACATCCAGTGGATTCGCACCGGGAATCCGAATAATCGAAACGTCAGCATCAGATCAGGTGGATTCTCTCTCAGATAAATTCGTTGATCAAATTCTCCAGCATCTCTTGGCGACCACTGCGTGTCAGTGGCTCGCCTTGATTCAGAGCATAGGCCTCCAGCTCAGAGAATCCCACTTCTCCCGCCTCGATTTTCGCCCCGATTCCCGAGTCGAACGATTCATAGCGCTCCTTTCGGAAAGCCTCCAGTCGTCCGTCTTCCAGAATCGCATGAGCAATCTTCAGACCCCGTGCGAAGGCGTCCATCCCGCCGATGTGGGCGTGG
>JBDHQE010000111.1:0-11262 GCA_039806885.1 Verrucomicrobiales bacterium | reverse complement strand
AGTCTTATGCTGCCAAGTGGCACTTGAATCCTGCGTGGTGAGAGCGTTTAGTCTCGCTTCTCGGTCATCGTGACCGAAATCTACCAGCCCCAGGCGACTCCTGGGGCTTTTCTTTTCTCATGGAAACCCTGACTGACATCCAGAGCCAGACCGACACCCGCCGCATCGCCATCGACCGCGTGGGGGTGAAAAACCTGCGTTTTCCCCTGCGAGTGCGCGATAAGGCGAACTCCGAGCAGAGCACTGTGGCCACTGTATCCATGGCCGTGGATCTGCCCGAGCACTACAAAGGCACACACATGAGTCGCTTCGTTGAGGTGCTCAATGCCGAAGGTCCCATCCTCGACATTCGCTCCATCACGAAACTCCCGGCGAAACTTCTCGACCGCCTTCCCGCTGAGCGTGCTCACATCGAATTCCGCTTCCCCTTTTTCCTGACCAAAGCCGCTCCCGTCACCGGGCGTGAGGGTATGATGGATTACGAAGTGATCTTCGATGTCGATGGCTCGCGTAAATCCAGTGTTTTTACCGCCACGCTACTGGTCCCGGTGACTACCCTCTGCCCATGCTCCAAAGCTATCAGCGAGCGCGGAGCCCATAATCAGCGCGGTATCGTGACCTACTCCGTTCGCTTCTCTGGAGAACCGATCTGGATCGAAGATCTGATTCAGCTGGTCGAACGATGTGCCAGTTGTGAACTCTACAGTATGCTGAAGCGACCAGACGAAAAGCATGTCACCGAACACGCGTACGATAACCCTGTCTTCGTCGAAGATCTCGTTCGCAATGTCGCTGCGGCCAGCGATCAGCAACAGAGCATCGGCTGGTATCGCGTGGAAGCGGAAAACTACGAATCCATCCACAATCACAACGCCTACGCCGTCATCGAAAGAAAACTGTGAGCCTCGCTGATCTCTTCTTTCACGAACGCTCCCGCCGTCCGTGAAAGAGAAAGGATAAGCCGTAAAACGCAACCGTCAGGAAGACGATGAACGGTCCGGTCGGGATGTCATACTGATAGCTGATCGCCAGTCCCGCTGTATTCGCCACCGCCGTCATTCCTACCGCCAGCACCATGATCGCCCACAGCGTGCGTGAGAAGCGTGAAGCCGTCGCCGCAGGCAGAATCAGCAGTGCCTGTGACAGAAACAAGCCAGCGATCCGAACCATCAGCACCACACAGATGGCCGTCAGACCGAGGAGAAGAAAGTAGTAAAAGGTCGAGGAAACTCCACGAAGACGAGCGAATTCATCGTCGAAGGATACGGCGACGAGCTTGTGGTAAAAAAGCCCGACGATTACTAGAACCAGAACCCCCAACACGACAGTCGCTACTACATCCCCCTCAGAGGTCAGGAGGATATTGCCGAAAATATAGCTCTCAAGATTCACCGCCTTTCCTGGAGCATAGTGGAGAAAGATCAGCCCTACCGCCATTCCCAGCGCCCAGATGGCTCCGATGATCGTATCTTCGCGCTCGTGGAAGCGCAGCGTCACCCAGCCGATCACCAACACGGCTAACAGGCCTGATACCGCCGCCCCCAGCATGGGCGTGAGCCAGGGTAGATCATAGACCCGACTGTAGTAGATCGATGCACCGATCCCACCGAGAATACTGTGGGCGATCGCTGAAGCAATGTAGCCGATCTGCCGCACCACCACCAGCGATCCCACGACTCCGAAGGTCAGACTGGATAAGATTCCCGCATACAGCGCGTAGCGGATCAGCGGCACTGTCCGGATGGCGTCAAAAAAATCGGCAAACAGGCTAGTCATGCTGACAGGCAGAGTGATCGCCCTCGTCGTGTCGAGCGCGGCGGTCGTGTTCGACTCGTCGACGACCACTGTATATTTCCTTAATCGTATTCCCCGAAAGCGGCAGAGAGTGACGGTGGACGCGGCGATTCACGCACAGAACGCAGTCCCCGAGTGACGACACTAGATCAAGATCGTGCGTAATCATCAGGATCGACATACGCTCTCGCAGCGCCACCAGGGTCTCGATGATCTGCGCCTCGATCGAGAGATCAATGCTCGCTGTCGGTTCGTCCAGTAGCAGGATTTCCGGTTCGCAGACCAGAGCACGAGCCACCAGCACCCGTTGGCGCTCCCCGCCGGATAGAGCGCAAAAAGATCGCTTCTCATATCCGCCCAACCCTACCTCTGCCAAAGCCGACATTGCCCTCTCCCGACATTCCTTCGAAAATCGTCCAAAGCGCAGCCGATCCAAGCGCCCCATGAGCACGATATCGAGAGCATTGACAGGGAACTGCGGATCATAGTGAATGGCCTGAGGCACATATCCGATCCCGATTCGTGCTTCTCGGGGCGCTTTTCCTAACACTCGTATCCTCCCGCTCGACGGCTCCAAGAGACCCAGCATCAGCTTCGCCAGCGTCGATTTGCCTCCACCATTCGGCCCGATGATGCAGAGGGATTCGCCGCGATGCACATGGAAGCTGACCTTCTCCAGGACCTCGGTGCTCCCGTAGGAAAACGCTACGTTCTCGAACTCGAGCAGCAGAGGGCTGTCGCTTTCGCAGGGAGAAAGTAGGCGCTGGGGAGTTGGATTCAACAGGGTTAAATCGAAAAAGGAACAGGGTCAGGTCGCAGAAAATCGGAGAAACTACGATATTCACCCTCTACGGCGTTTCTGCAATCGCCTTCGCGATCCGAAGCAGATTCGCGAATACATCCCTGTCCAGCGGATCGAGCGTTTCCACTCGCCCGCCAATCGCTTCGGCCAGTGATTTCGCGCTCGATTGATCAAACTGGGGCTGCACGAAGAGCGTCGTCACCCCATCAGCTTTCGCCTGCCGAGCGATGGCCGTCACCTGTCGAGGCGTCGGCTTTTGATTCCCGACCTCGATCGACTTTTGGACCAACTCGTAGTCGTGAGCGAAGTAGGTGAATGCTGCATGATACACATAAAAAGCCTTTCCCTTCTTTCCTTTCAGCATTGAGCGAATCTCCGCATCTAGGCGATCCAGTTCGCTTGTGTAGGCAGCCAGATTCGCATCGATCTTTTCAGCGGCGGCAGCGGGCAGATTTTCCTTCAGCACCGTGGCCACATGCGATGCCTGCACCTTCAGCGCCCGAGGGGACAGCCACACATGCGTGTCTGCCTCTTCACCATGGTCGTGATGATCGTGATCCTTTTCCGCTGCTTCGATTTTATCGTGATCGTGATCGTGATCCAGAATCTCCACCCCCTCTAGCAGATCGATCTTCTTCGGTCCTCTGCTTC
Organism: Verrucomicrobiales bacterium; assembly: GCA_039806885.1. Lineage (GTDB taxonomy): Bacteria > Verrucomicrobiota > Verrucomicrobiia > Verrucomicrobiales > DEV007 > Arctic95D-9. The sequence goes on along the minus strand of JBDHQE010000111.1, from coordinate 8,015 downwards.
CTGCACTGACCGCCGCATAAAAGTCTTCTTCGAAGGTCAATCCACCGGAGAAAAGCAAGGCCGCTCGGGACACATCCGCCACCTGTCGGGGCGACGGCGAGTAATTATGACAGTCTCCTCCTTCCTGCACAATCGCCGTGACCTTCACCAGATCGCCTCCGATCCGCCCCACCAGATCCTCATAGGGCAGCACGGGCACGAATATGCGCAGAGCCTCTCCTGCGAGGGTCAATCCGCACAGGCAGAAGCTCATCGCAACTAGCGACAGGAGCGGGAATAGGCGGACTGATTTCATGGAGAGCATGACAGGGAAAAGCGCCCGCGACACGGCACTATCCCGCTTTCGCAATGCGTCAAAACTATGAGCGCACGGAAGGCGAATGCAAGCGCTCACACCGTCGTCGAAACTAAAAAAAGATGGGTGTCTGAACATGATTTTGATAGACTCTCACCAATGACCTCTCCCTACCCGCACGCTGCTGAGCGATACGACACCTTTCGTCACCACATCTGGCAGCAAGCAGTACCCACCGTTCACTCGCAGAGGCCGAGCAGCCATCCGGACGAACTCGAACTGCAAGCCTGTTGGTTTGGCGGCGAATACGGACGCACCTTCACCGGTACGGAAGGGGAGCAAATCGAGATCGTTCAATTCGGCTTTTGGAACCGCAGCAGTGGCCCCGATTTCACTCACGCCGCCATCCTGATCGATGGCATTCTCCACCACGGATCCATCGAGATCGATCCGGACGCCCGTGATTGGGAACGCCACGGCCACGGAGAAAACTCCGACTTCGAGGACACCATCCTCCATGTATTTATCGACACCGCAGCACGAGATCGCGTCTATACTCGCACCGTTTCCCATCGCTTGGTTCCTCAGATTCTATTGCCCCAGTATCAGGGATCGAGAGGAGCACCCGACTTTCTGCCCGAAGCCTTCCCCGGACGGTGCCTCGCCCCACTTTCACGCATGAGCGAGGACGAGATCAAATCTCTGCTCATCGCCGCCGCCCAGTATCGTCTGAAACAAAAGGCAGAACGTCTCCGTGTGATGGCTGTCGCAACGAGTCTCCGACAAGCTCTTTACCAAGCCATAGCGGAGGCTCTGGGCTTTGGCCGCAACAAGACCTCCATGGCCATCCTCGCACAGAGATGCCCGCTGGAACAATTGCTCGCCATTGACCGAACGGAGCGTGAAGCTCGTCTTTTTGGGACGGCTGGATTTCTTGATCCCGCGCTTGCCGACTCGAGCGAAGCTGTGCTGTCTCACGATTACCAACTCTCGCTCTGGCACAGTTGGTGGCGGATTCGTGACCAGATCGAGCCAGCCCCCCATCGCGCGATTTCCTGGCGCTCTGACGGTACCCGACCGCACAATCATCCCCAGCGTCGTATCGCTGCCCTCGCCTGCCTGCTCGACCGCTGGGGCGAGGTAGAAAACTGGTGGGACAATCCAGAGCATGGATTGGGAAAAATTGTGAATAACTGTGTGCAACTTCTCTTTCACCCCTACTGGAGCTATCATTTTACCCTGCTCTCCAAGGCCTCGGAAAAGCCCATTCGTTTGGTCGGTCAGGACCGCACACGCGACATTTTAGGAAACGTCATATTTCCTTATACCATAGTTCATTACACTGCATTCTGGCAGGAGTATGAACAGCTTCGTAGCGTCGATCAGAACCGTAAACTCCGCCGCGCCTGTCTACGACTATTCGGCCAGGATACTGCCCGAAAAAAGTTATTCACAAGTTATTACTACCAGCAACAAGGACTCCTACAAATTTATCAGGACTTCTGCCTCGACGACACCAGCGACTGTGCTTCTTGTCCTTTTCCTGAACAGTTGCTCCAGTGGCGAACAGGCATGGGAACAGAATAAAATTTTTATCACGGTGATCTTCACGGGGATGCATGTCCACACCATCATTTCCTATTAGAACCTGCGGAACGTTCTGTCGCCCTTATCGAAATCCCAATCCCGAGCCATTCACCTTTGTTCCACCGATAGGAAACTCTGGGATGTACACGGAGCGCCAAGACGCTCGCCCTGTGCTCAAAGTCCCCTTTACACTTGCGATGCACGGTCTTATGCTCCCCGAATTTCCTTTTTCCCTTCTCTTTTTCCATGTCCAACACTCGGCGAGGCAAACGTATCGTGATCAAAATCGGCACCGGCGTGCTGACTCGTGGCAAGGGTGGACACATCCATCATGCCATGATCGCCCGCCTGTCACAGGCGATTAGCGATGTACACACCGCAGGACACGAAGTGATTATCGTTTCATCCGGCGCTGTGGGAGCCGGACTGGAAGCGTTCGGGCTAGAAAAACGCCCAGATCAAACGCAGATGAAATTGCTCCAAGCCTGTGCGGCTGCCGGGCAGGCACACTTGATGCATCTGTACGATAGCCAATTCGGCCTGAATGGTCTGAAGGTCGCACAACTGCTCGTGACCCATGAGGATCTCAAAGGTGAGATCAGTAGCCAGAGTGTTCTCGGCACCCTGAATACGATTCTGGAGCACCGCGGAATTATCCCGATCCTGAATGAGAATGATTCCGTCGCCATCGATGAAATGATCGGTGATAATGACGTTCTTTCATCGATTCTCGCACGTCTCGTCCAAGCGGATATGCTGATGCTCCTGACCAGTGTGAACGGGCTTCAAGCGAGCGATTCAACGATCATCCCTTTCGTCGAACATATCAGCGAGGTTCTCACCTGCGTCCGCGACGAAAAAGGAGAAAACTCTAGGGGCGGGATGGATAGTAAGCTCAGAGCCGCACAGGCCGCTGCCGATGCCGGAATCGAAACTCTGATCGCCAATGGAAACAATCCCGAGCAGCTTCTAGATCTGGTCAACGGCGACGGAATCGCCACACGCTTCCGCATCAGGAGCACGCATTCACCTCAGACGATCTCCGATTCAGCCGCCGCTCTCTCCTGACACATAGACATGACATCTGACGAAATTCGATCTGCCATCTTTCACATGGGCGCGCAAGCCCGCGCCGCTTCACGCGTTCTCACGACACTTTCAGCAAATCAAAAAAATGAAATTCTGCTCGCGATGGCCGACGCGGTTCTGGCTCGCGAAAAGGAAATTTTGGAGGCGAACGCTCTCGACATGGCAGCCGCCGTCGAGGCAGGTCTCAGCCCTGCCATGCAGGACCGACTGAGACTCGATCCTCAGCGAGTGGCAGCGATGGCGCAAGGGATTCGCGAAGTCGCCGATCTTCACGATCCCGTAGGGGAAGTGCTACGCGAATGGACTCGCCCGAACGGGATGCGATTGCAGAAAAAGCGCACGCCCATCGGTGTGATCGGGATCATTTTTGAAAGCCGCCCCAATGTTACGGCGGATGCAGCGGTGCTCTGCTTTAAAACCGGCAATGCCACCATCCTGCGCGGCGGGAAAGAGGCCATCCACTCGAATCGCGCCATCGCCGCTGCCCTGCAGGAAGGCGGTGCTACCAAAGGACTCCCGGAGAACAGCATTCAACTCATCCCCTTCACCGACCGAGAGAGTGTTCGCTACCTCTGCGAGATGGATAAGTATCTCGATGTACTCATTCCCCGTGGAGGTGCCGGATTGATCGAGACTGTGGTCAGCATGGCCCGGATGCCTGTGATCAAGCACTACGATGGGATCTGTCACGTCTATGTGGATCGCTCCGCTGATCTCGACATGGCGGTATCGATCGTGGTGAACTCGAAAGTCCAGAAACCGTCCGTGTGCAACGCTCTAGAGACTCTGCTAGTGGATCGTCAAATCGCTGAGACATTCATCCCCCGAGTGGCTGAGGCCTTGGCGGGAAAAAACGTCGAACTACGCGGAGACGAAATATTCCGCTCTCTCGCCGGGGTCGATACCAAACCTGCCGAGGAAGAGGACTGGAGGACGGAGTATCTCGATTATATTCTCTCAGTAAAGAGCGTGGACGGAGTGGGCGAAGCGATCGATCACATCAATCATTACGGCTCTCACCACACAGACACGATCGTAGCGAGTGATTCGACGACAGCAGAGCGCTTCTTACTGGAAGTCGATAGCGCCTGCGTGTTCTGGAATGCATCAACCCGCTTTGCCGACGGAGGCGAGTTCGGTTTCGGTGCCGAGATCGGGATCAGCACCGACAAGCTGCACGCTCGCGGGCCGATGGGGCTCGAAGAACTGTGCAGTTACAAGTATCTGATCTATGGCGATGGTCAGCTTCGGGGCGTATCCTACGAGCCTCCGTGCACCCCATAATCGTCCCGAGAGCAATTTACGGCGTGTAATCAGCCGGTATCTCCCGACCTTCTCCAGCTTCCTCGTATGTCACTCCATCTCGGATGTGATAAATCCGACGAAATGTTGGGATGATCGCTTCATCGTGCGTCACTACGATCACCGCTGCCTGATGACACAGTGCCATATCGTTCAGTAGCTTCACCACACCCAAGGCACGTCGCGAATCGAGCGGAGCCGTGGGTTCATCAGCTAAGACGACAGGCGGACGATTCACCAGACCGCGGGCGATCGCGACGCGCTGCTGCTGTCCGCCAGACAGAGCGCTTGGAAACGCGTGCGCTCGTTCTTGGATCCCGAGTTCTCGGAGTAGCTGGAACGCCTGATCTCGTGCCTCTCCGTTCGGAGTACCTGCCAGCATCGGAAGCAGAGCCACATTGTCGAGCGCATTCAGGAAGGGGATTAGATAAGGAGCCTGGAAAATGAAACCGATTCGGTCACGCCGGAGAAGGGATAAGTCTTTCACTTTCCATTCCTGATCATAGATCACTTGATCTCCCAATGACATCCGACCTCCGCTCGGATCGATCACAGCGCCTAAACATTTAAGTAGGGTACTTTTTCCGGAACCGGAGGCTCCCATGAGCCCGACTACCTCACCAGGCATGACATACATGTTCGCTTCCTTCAGCGCCTGAACAGCGGTTGAACCAGAGCCGTATGTCTTCGTCAATCCTTCAATCAGAATTCCCGACATGATTCCCTTTGCCTCGTTCATTGTTCCGATTTAACCAATCGCCTCGGCAGGATCGACTTTCAGGGCTAGGCGAATTGCCATGAGACTGGCCAGCACACAAATCACCATCAGGAGAAAGAAGGCTCGAATCGTATCGCCTGGCATCAGCAGAACGAACTTGGGAAAAATCGGAGCAGAAAAGGTCGCGCTGATTTTCCCAACTACGAAACCGATCCCGCCCAGAATTAACGCCTGTTGCAGAATCATCCAGACAATGACTCGATTCCGGGCACCAATCAGCTTCAGGACGGCGATCTCTCGCAGTTTTTCCATCGTTAAAGTGTAAATGATGAAGGCGACGATAGCGGCGCTGACCAGAGCCAGAATCACTAAAAACATTCCGATCTGTCGGGCAGAGGCAGCAATCAGCGTTCCCGTCAGGATCTCCTCCATTTCCGCCGCATCGTACACCGTCATCCGCAACCAACGACGGATGTGCTCAGCGACTAGCTTCGGCGATTCTCCGGGCTTCACTCGCACCAGTACTACGTTTACACTACGTGGCTGGCTCTGCATGGCATCCACTGCATTGGGCAGACCGGGAGCATCGAAGCTGGAGAAGGCAGGACTGCGCTGGGCTCTGCGCCTTTCTTTGAGAATCGCATCATTGTCCGGAAGAAACTGTGCTTCCTGCGCATCCCGGAGCGGGATGAAGACCATCGGTTCACCGCCAGTGGAAACGGCACGACGCGTCAGTCCCACAACCTCATAGCGATGCCTACGGATGCGAATTACATCTCCGATCCGAAAACCTGTAGCCTCATCCGCCACGGCCTCATAATGACTCCGGGTAAGATGGCGCCCCGCCACTAGGATAGCGGGCCATCCCAGAGTTCCTGGACCTCCTGGCGCGATCCCTGCCACCAGAGTTCGCACCAGTGCGCCGTCTTTTTCGAGCTGCATGGTCAGATAGGTCGCATTCGCCGCTTCACTGACACCCAGAGTGGATCGCACTGTGCGCCACAGATCATCAGGGATGCTCGATGGCTCGGCATAGGGACCCAAGGTATCCTCCTGAACCACCCACAGATCAGCTCCACTGTTTGTAAGCATCGTTCGAGCGTCATCTACCAGTCCTCGATACACACCAGCCATGATCAGAGTTACTCCGACTAGCAATCCGAGTCCGAATCCGGTGAAAACGAATTTTCCCCAAGCCTGAAAAATGTCACGGCTGGCCAGATTGATCATGACTTCGTCAGCGATTTCACCAGTCGCACTCGTCCTCCGTGATGTAGTGGCTTTTCAGTCAAGCGGACGATTTCATCACCGAGGGCCAGACCACTGCTAATCGACGTCCACCCCTGTCGATCAGAGCGTCCGGGAAGCACTTCCACGAAGATCGGTCGATTTCCTGAGAGCCTCCACACGCCGATCTTACCGTCGATGACATGGATCGAAGCGTTGCTCACCGAGAGAGCCGAATCCTCGGCTGGCAGATTGACGATTACCTCAGCAAGTTCCCCCATCGCAGGTAGCAGTTCCGGAATCTCATCGAGCACAACCTTGGCCAACAACTCTTCGGTCACTTCATCTGCGACGGGTTCGATCCGCAAAATTCGCCCGGAGAGCTCCTTTCCTCCTTGAGAGCGCAACATGATTTTCGCTTTAAGTCCAGCGACGAGTCCTCTCGTGCCGGTTTGGTCAAATCGAGTATCGATCCAAAGAGTCTCAGGATCGATCAGTTCAATCACTGTCTGCCCGGCGACGACAGTAGTCCCTGGATCGACGTAGCGTGCCACGACTAATCCATCTGACGGAGTCACTAGATGCAAATGCTGCATTTGTTCCTCCAGAGCCAATTGCTCCGCCCGGATGCTTTCCATCTGCTCCCGAGCTACATTGACAGTCTCCTGCGCCACTGTCAGTTCCTGGAGTGTACGGTCCGCCGCCTCTCGACTGACCGCCCTGCGCTCAACCAATTCCCGATGCCGAGCCCACTGCGCCTGAGCGTATTTCACTGTCGCCTCCGCTTTACGCAATCCTGCCTCCGCTGCTTTGTAAGCGGCACCTTGGGCTGCGATCCGACTATCGAGGTCCACTGGGGCTATATGCCCGATTTCTGCCCCAGCTTTCACTCGGTCGCCCACATCCACCGTCAGAGACTTGACTCGTCCTGGTGCGGTGGGACCGATCTTCCAGTGATGACGCACCCCGACCGTCCCGATCCCATCCAGTGTCGGTTGCGCACTTCGCTGCGTGACTTCTTCCACTACGACAGCCACCGGTGCCAGCGGTCCTGAGCGGACAACCACATAGACGAAGACGAGCAAGAGAGGCACTAGAACCAATGCCAAGGACAAACCTCGTTTTGATAGGCGCAAGCGGCTCATTCTACTCCTCCTACTAATCCAGTTATATATAGATCAAATACCCGGGGAGCCAGATTCGCGATCCGGCCCGGTTCGTCCACCACTAGGGATTGAAGAACTAGACCCTGAAGAGACCCGACGAAGAGCGTGGCAGCGGCCTCCACATCCAGTTCTTGGGCGAATTCCCCGTCTCGGATACCTGTCTCGAGAATTTCTCGCAACTTCGCTCCATATTCAGTCAGCATTTTTTCGACAATCTGCTTCGGTAAAGTCCGTCCTGGACGCTGCAGCTGTCCAAAAATCATGCGTGGAACACCGGGGCAAGTAGCGACGAAATCGGTGTGCGTCAGAAAGACCCGCTCTAGTTTCTCACGAGCAGAGCCGCCCTCTTGGATCGCTCTGTCCACTCGCCGCATGAGCTGCCCAGAGACCCAAGACAGGACGGATTCAAAGATCGCTTCCTTCGTGGGAAAATGTCGGAACAGCGCCCCCTGAGTTAATCCCATTTTCTCCGCGATCACAGCAGTCGTAATCTCTGCAGGATTCTGCTCACCTGCCAACTCCACCACCGCCTGTACAGCTCCCGCTCGGCGTTCCTCTGTCGATAGATAGGGATGAGTGTTTTTCATTCGATTAAAAAGAAAGTAAATGCTTACTTTCTTTTGTCAAGAGA
>JBDHQE010000110.1:0-11304 GCA_039806885.1 Verrucomicrobiales bacterium | reverse complement strand
TTCTCCCGGACCGACCTCGAGGGAGCGCAGCCAATCGAGTCGGGTGGCCCCCAGCAGGATTCCCGGCATGTGATAGCTGACTCCGAGTTTCGAGATTCGGATGGATGACGCGGAAGGCGATGGGGCCTCCGTCGAATGAACTGAATCGGGTATCACTCCATCTAATGTCAGATTCTCGATAGAAAAACCCGACCAGATCGTACCTTTTACCTGGAAATCCGTTTGCCATCCGTACGTTTCCGCCGCTTGCTTTCCAGCCCAGTGAAGTGCTGTCCGAAATCCGGGGCCGTTCAGCACGACGAGCCCCAGTGAGATCAGTCCGAACTCAAGGGCAAAAATCGTGAGTAGCAGCATCCCGACCCAGCCGCATCCTCTCCTGCGACGAGGCGGAGTAGAGGCGACTCGATCTCGCGCGTCTGATTCGCCTGTGCTGAGATCGGACATGGAGAAAGGGAAGGAGAAGTATGATCAAAAACGGAAGTAACTCGACTGCCGAAACCGGTAATCGACTTTCGTCAATGAACGCGACAATCCTTGATTCGCAAGAAAATCAAGGACTCCGAAACACTCTTCTGGTCGATCACCGATTGCGATACAGCGAAGGATCGAGACCGATGGTTCCGATCAGTCCATCGACTAGGCCTTCGGGATCGGTATCGAGTTCCGCCAGGAGCTGACGAGTTCCCTCGAGACGCTCCGCGAGATGCAGGCGCACGGCTTCACTCTCGTACTGCTTTCTGTCGAGGAAGTCTTCCAGAGCGACGATATGATCCCGGAGCATCTTTGCTCGCAACTTCATTTTGGTGTTCAGCCGTTCCCGATACCAATCGCTGGAGAGGATGACATCCCGGTCAAAGAGGGCTCGTATGGTGGGATCATGGATGTCCTTGCCCTCATACTGTCCGTGGGCCATGATGTGGAGCAGAGCTTTCAGGGGAGGGATCGCATCTTCGATTCCTCCGTCCTCGAAATAGGAGAGCGCAACTTGCTTCTGAGTCGCGGTGATATTTCGAACCGCTTCGATAAAATCCTCGCGACTTTGCAACTCGGGACGCAGCATTTCTTCGGAGAAAACACGCCGAGGTTCGGCGAAGACACGACCAAAGAAAGTTTCGACGAATTTTTGTGTCACCCGATACCCGAGGCGGCTAGCGAGAATGCTTTCTCCGTTCTCCTCGAAGTCGTCGATGGCCTCCAAGTAGCCATTTTCCATGAGAAAGCGAGGTTTTCTCTCGTGTAGAAACATGCGACTCCAGACTTCGGGAATGATCAGGCTGACATCGTGCGCGACATGGAACTTCGGCCCCACGTATCCAGCAGCGGTGGTGAACCCCTCGTATTCGCACAGGATGTAGCCCAGCAGAGCGGCGTTGAGATCGACGATGGGCAGAAGTGCGTTGAAGGGCCCCTTCGTCAGAGCCCCTTCCGATCCGGCCCCTGTGGTGGAGGGAGACTTGCCGGTGAGACTCGCGATATAGTCCATGAAGAGTTCAGGCAACTCCTGATAGTGAATCGGACCGTAGGGGGCGAGAGCTCCGATCCCGGCCGCTCGGTCAGGCGGATTATTGCGGCGTCCCGCCAGAATCGCATGCACGGGATTGAGCACGGACTGATCTGAGGGAATTCGGCGATAGAGGCGCGATCCGATCTCACTCAGGTATTCGTCGCGCGGATTCTCGATATCGAGTCGATTTTGCAGATAGCGCGGATTCTGGCTCGGCACTCCATTGATCAGGCGTGGATGAGCCGAACTGATCGCGTAGCTGGGACTGTCATCGGAGTCAGCGAAGGCCGTCAGAGTTTTCCTGAGAGGTTCTGTAAAATAATCGAATCGGATGGCGTCATCGACCATCGTTCGCACTTCCTGACGAGTTTTGGGTTCGTAGTTCGAGAAAAAATTTCCACCCTTGGAAAAATCGAGCTCCGTTTGCCTATCGTAACCGCGATGGATCGCATCGTCAGGGCGCTGGAAGAGACGAAACTCACAGTTTTCAGCGAATTTGTAGCTCGGAAATTTCGTCTCCGGATGGAGTAATGCCGGATTCAGCCGCTCCGCCGGAACGATGATGGAGGCGGTGATGTCATCCTCGCGCTGGAGCTTGGTCGCTGGTACGAAGTCCTTGCGCACGCTGAACATCCGCCAAGCCCCGTCGGGTTCGAATCCGACGCGTAGATAGCTGGTGACGACTGTTGCGAGACGGTATTTTAGGATCGACCCCTGCTCGCCGTTCACGCGATCTACACGGAAGCGACTGCGCCAGTCTGTGCCCCAGCTCTCCTTCCAGTAGCGTTTTAGGGTGAAGATGAAGTCCTTTACTGAGCGTGGAATGGATGAAATGAAGGCGTTGTATTCATCTGTGAAATCATCGCTGGGTGAAAACAGGCGCATCACTGAACCGAGCGAGCGGCTGGGATCGAGAATGTGACGACTTTTCGCCCCAGGGACTCGTGGATTCTTCGCACGATCCCCATAGTCGCGGTCGAGCAGTTTCGCTACCTCGCCCATGTCGGCTTCGAAATTGGGCATGATGACCGGGCCGTGCTCCATCGCATCGGCGAGGGACTTGGAAATTTCCGACTTTCCGCCTCCCGATACGGTGCAGGGCTTGTGACAGAAGGTGCCTTCCGCGTTCGTGCCCGTCAGTCGCCAGCGCTGTCCGGCAGAGGGCTTGCGCATTTCTAGCTTATAGCCGGACGGAAGAATGTAGGTTTGGTTCGGGCGGAGGGGGATGCTTTGCACGGAACCTTCATGCTTCCATGAAATCGTCTGAATGGTGAGATCAAAGTCCGCGTCCTCCGGTAGGTAGAAAATGTCAGGATAGATATGGTCCACCGCATAGCCTTCCGCACGAAGCTCCACTCGATCCCCGAGGAGTGAGATTACTTCGCTGAGCGTGTGATCAGCGTCAGCACGGGTTCGATCCAGGATGAAATTCTCGCCGTGGTCGAAGCTGGGGAAAACCAGTGCTCCGCCCGAGTGCTCCTCCTCCACCAGTCCGTAGAGATTGGCAGAGTAGCTGATCTGCGTTTTGACCTCCTTTTTGCAATAGCCGAAGTAATTGTCCGCGATTAAAGTGACGATCACGCCGTCGGAGTCGCGAGCCGTGATTTTGAAAGCTTGGCCCCCGTTGTAAAGCTCGTCGTCCGAGCTCCAGCACATCCCGTCGCGTTTTTGTCGCTCTGTTGCCTCGGATACGTGGGGCAAGCCGAGGTCTTTCTTTCGCAAGCTTGTGAGGTGAGGAGCTAGGATTACGCAGCCGCTGTGCCCCGTCCAGTGCTGAACGTCGAGTCGAGCATCGTTCTCCGGCAGGAAAGGATCGCCTGCGTTTCCGAAGATCGATTCCACGAAGTCCAGATTGCTGACGAGTCCGCCAGGGACGAAAAAGCGCACTTCCATTGTCTTTTCCGTGATAAATCCTGGCACATCGGGACAGACGAGAGGTCGCAGTAGGATGGACGCGAAGGTCTTCACCGGTTCCTCTTCCTGACTGGTATAAGGTAGGACCATCAGATCGTCAGGCGGTGTGAGTGCTGCTTTCAGAAGTCGGGCGAAGACTGCTTTCGGGACGGTTAGCTTATCCGCAGCGATGGGGAGCCCGCCTTCGGCCACGTGGAAGACTCCCTTGGTCGTGCGCCTGTCCTTGGCTGGATTGTGACAGACCCCTTGCCAAGTGCGATAGCTGCTGACGATGGCGGACTCAAAATGATCCTGTCGGGCGGGCAGAGAAAGGAATCGTGCCAATCCATGGCGCTCTAGGATGACGGCATCCGGCAGGAGAGGTTCGTTCTCGGCAAAGATGTCGGTTTCAGCGAGATAGTTTCGTAACCAAGACGCGATGTGACGATCAGCGGGAGATCGATAATTCTGAAGTAAGCGCAGTCGCTCCTGAAAGTTCAGGATCAACTCTCGCGCCATTTCGAGAAAAGGAAAATCTGACTCCTGCCCGACGATAGGGAAGCCGCGCACCGCAAACTTGAGATTCAGGTGATCGCGTGACCGCGTGTCGTGACTTGGGCCAGCCTGTGGCTGAGCGCCGGTGAAGCCATAGCGCTTTTCCAGAGATGATTTCATTGTCGACACAGTGGAACGGATACCGATCTGGGGCAAGGACGGATCTTTTTACAAATATGAGGCGCAAATTTGCGAATAAAGGACTTGGTTGCGATTGCATTTGATATTATTCTCGCACTTTAATGCTGAAAAGTGAGCGATGGAGGACTAGACCTTGCTTCTTTCCATACTTCCCCAAAAATATTATTTTCACGCGCTGATAACATGAAACACAATCGCAAAGACACTCGGAACTCGAAGAAGGGATTCACCATCGCGACGGCGGCGACGGCGTTTGCTGCTGCGGGTGGAGTGGGTGCTCAGGATGCGGCGACTCCGGCTCCTGCTCCGAGTCAGACGACGCTGCCGACTGAAGTCGTGAAGGCTGCTGAGCCAGCGCCCCGTCCTGCTCCTCGACCAGCGCCCAAACCCGCCCCACGTCCTGCTCCGGTCGCTCCAGCTCCTGAGCCAGTGATTGAAGTACCTGCGCCCGTGATCGAGGTCGAGCCAAGTTATAACGTGGATACGCTCTCTTCGCCGAAATTTACCCAGCCTCTCCTCGATACTCCGAAGACAGTGCAGGTGATTCCCGAAAAGCTGATGAAAGATCAGGGGGCCACGACGCTGCGCGATGCGCTCCGCAATGTTTCCGGGATCAGTATTCAGGCAGGAGAGGGAAGTCACGGGGATCCGGGAGACAATCTCTCGATTCGTGGATTCGCCGCCAAAACGGATTTATTCATCGACGGCATTCGAGATTTCGGGGCGTATAGCCGAGATCCATTTAATATCGAGCAGGTCGAAGTAGTGAAAGGTCCGAGTTCCGCCTATACTGGTCGCGGTTCCACGGGTGGATCGATCAACTTGGTGTCAAAGACCGCTAAGCTCGATGATTTTCTCCACACTGAGGCTTCCGTCGGTAGTGATGATTTGCGGCGCGGTACGCTCGATTTTAATACTCGTCTGCCCATCGACGGCGCGGCCTTTCGCCTTAACGTGATGGGGCACGAGAGCGACACCCCCGGTCGCGACCATGTCAAGAACCAACGCTGGGGCGTGGCGGGTTCGTTGGCCTTCGGACTCGGAGAGACCACATCAGGGGAATCGTCCGGCAAATCCACTTTTGATAAGAATGGCTATCCCGGCAGCGAGTCGGTAACGATTCCGAACGATACGCGCCTCTATGTAAACTTTTTCCATTTTGAGGAAGACAATATCCCCGACTTCGGGATTCCCTTCGTGCCAGACAATATTTCTGATCCGAGCTTGGTTCCTTATATTGGACGGACGGCTCCTGTTCCTTATCACACCTATTACGGGAACGTGCTACGGGATACTGAGCAAACGGAAGCCAATTCCGTTACAGTCAGATTCGAGCATGATATCAATGACGCATTGACCTTCCGCGAGCAGTTTCGCTACGGGCAGATGGATCGCTACTCCATCGCGACACCCCCTCGATTCGACACCAAGTCAAACCCCGCTTTCCTGATTCCCAACGTTAAAACACGGGATGATCGAAATACGCTGCTTACTAGTCAGACTGACCTATTGTTCTCCTTCGAGACAGGATCTCTAGAGCACAAGGGAATCCTCGGGTTCGAATACACCGAGGAAGAATTCCATCGCGAACCGTTCGCTGTTCTGGGCACTGGTCCGATCAATCTCTATCGTCCCAATGCATACGCACCGCTCATTCCAGGGACTCCTGTTGGACCGACAGGGGAAATGAGTCATACCAAGGCTACCACGACTGCTGCCTATATTTTTGACACGATTTCTGTCACCGACTGGCTCGACCTGACAGGGGGCTTCCGCTATGATCAGTATGACACCGATTTCTTCGAGCGAGATGCGGCTGGGGTTCGGACTCGCCTTGGTCGCACCGATGGAGTCGGTAGTGGACAGGCTGCCGTTGTCGTGAAACCTGCGGAAAACGGCAGTGTATACTTCGGTTGGGGCACATCCTTCAATCCGGCAGGTGAAGCAGTGTCTCTCAGCAGTGGAGCAACTGCGGCGGATAGCCTCAATGTCGGACCAGAGATTAATGAGACCTATGAATTGGGCACGAAGTGGAACGTGCTGGATAAGCGGCTGGCTCTGTCGGCGGCGATCTTTGAGACAACCAAGACGAATGCCCGCACTTTTGATCCGACCGATCCCACGGCAGTCACCGTTCTGGACGGGGAGCAGCAAGTGCGCGGGGTGGAATTGGGAGTGGCTGGTTCCATCACTCCTTGGTGGGAGGTGTATGCGGCCTACACTCACCTCGATAGCGAGGTCACGCAATCGCTCGATCCCACTTTAGTTGGGAACGAACTGGATAATACGCCTCAGAATTCCTTCAGTCTTTGGACTCAGTTCGATCTGCCGGGGAAATTCGTGATCGGGGGCGGCCCCACCTTCGTAGACAGCCGATTTGCGAATGCTTCCAATACCTATTCCGTTCCGTCCTACACGATTTGGGATGCGATGATCGGATATGAAGTCAATGACAGCATTACGCTTCGAGTGAATTTCTTCAATATCGGGGACCAGGACTACTTCGACCGCATCGGTGGCAAGCACGCCGTTCCCGGTGCTGGGCAATCTGTTATGTTCAGCGTTTCCGGAAAATTCTGATCTCAGATCAGCGATTCGATCTCTCGTAATACCTGCGGGAAGATTTGACGGACAGCCCTTCGGCTCCGTTCGCATCTGCTCGTAGAGTCGTCGGATCCAATTTACGAGACACGAGACCCGGAAGGAAGCGGAGCATTGCTCGTGATCGATGTGGGCGGAGTCTCAGCGTGCTGAGAAGATCAAGAGAAATACAAGGCAGGTGATCAGCCGGTATCTCCCAAGCTGAACTACGCACCGGCTACCTATATGCCCGGATCACCGGTGGGTGCTGCCAGGACTTTTATCATATCATGACTATCCCAATCTACGACAGAGAAAGTATCACCCCCGGCTCGCCGAGCTGGCACCAGATCGAAGTGCTGGGGGAGTACCTACGGTGATGGCTTCTTTGTTGAAAATGGGTGTGGCTATGGTATAATTTAATTAGCCCGTTTCGAACTCCTTGTTTCGGACGTTACACTGCAGGAACGGTTTTCGTTCATCGCGGTAGGAGCGAACGGACGCTTGTTTTTGATCCAGTAAGTCACTGCTTGCAGGGCATCTGAGCCATGAGGCGGGGCATGTGACGAAGGCGATGGGGTGACAGCGAGTGATCCACCTTTGTATTTCGTCCACAATCTACCCACTTCTCTCCCTCAAATCCCCGTCCTCCGAGCAAATCCACCCTTTCTTCTCTTCACAGCGCGACTGACTCCTACGCACCTTCGGCGACGGGCCTCAATGCCTAGGGCTTTTGAAACGACGGTAGCGTGAGGTTCTCGTCTCTCGTCGTTACTCAGGGAGCATTACTTTTCTCCGTCAAAGTCGGACCAATGGGCATTGATTTTGCGGTGGCAGGTTTACGCTATCTTAGTCCATTTATCCCCTCTTATTCCCGTTTCGGTTGGGGATGAAGGACTTTTCGCTTGTGGAAAAAAGTGCTGAGATTGAGAAATATTCCTCTTGCCAAATAAAATTAACCTTCTAATTTTCGGCGCTTATTGAAACTGAGTCGCAATAGCAAAAAATCAAAACGCTCGCTCCATGTTGTCTTCCTACTCATCAGAATTGTCTTCACCCACTGTGTCCACACAGGTGGATGTGTCGGCGAGCGCTCAACGGCTTCGGACTGCTGGTCGAAGGAGAAAGCGCGGACGTGCGATCCGGATTGTGCGACGGATTCATCTTTACACGGGATTACTCTTTTTGCCCTGGGTCATTTTCTTCGGACTTAGCGGGATGCTCATGAATCATCCGGGGTTGGGACCTCTGGAGACGCTGGGAAGTCGGGATGGGAAGATCAGTGAGTCACTCGGCTATACGGCTGTCGATCCGAACCATCTGGCGGATCAGATTGTCGCGCTCATCAATGTCGACCGTGCTCAGCCATTCCAGCGCGTCGCAGCAAATGATGCGGCCTTCGATGGGGCGTTGTCCTTTCAGGGAGAACTGGCGGACGGGGGGACGGGTATGGTTATCATTCGTCCGCAGGATGGCTCTGCTGTGATTCGCAAGTTCCCGAATGCGCCTCAATCGGAGCAACCCTCCTTTGTGAAAAGTGATCTGTCTTCCATATCTGTGTTTTCATCGGAGACGCTGCAGATGATTGCGACGAAATTCCTTTCTGAAGAAGGGGAACAAGTAACGGGGCCTTTGACTCCGTCACCGAAAGGAGGGGCTGAGCTACGCTTCCGCATCACCTCACCGGAAGATCAGAAGACTTGGAATGTGGCAATGAATCTCCAGAGCGGAAATCTCGCCGCACAGGAGGTGGGAGCAGGTTCTCCGGATCTTCATACGGGACTGACACGCTTGCATAAGATTCACAATTATCCGGAGCAGATGAGTGCACGCTGGATTTGGACCTTGGTCGCTGATGCGACCGGCCTCACGATGGTGTTCTGGGGACTGTCGGGGGTCATCATGTGGTGGCAGATGAAACCGACGCGTCTGATCGGCATTGCCTCCCTATGCCTCGCGGGTTTGGTTGCTGCTTACGTCTTCTCCGGCACTTATTCGAATCTCTTCTGGACGCCTCAGCAGGGAAAGCGTCCCGCGACTACCGCTCCTTCGAAGGCGGGTGCGTCATCCGTTGCTGCGGATCAATCGAAACCAGCATCAGAGATTGGTCGCGAGTCATCCACAGGAGACTCATCGAAGCCTCGTTAAAGGCGATTTTCTGATCCGAGTATTTCCTGTTCATCATCTTAGTAGAATAACATCATCAACACGATACAAACGAATGAAACACAATAATCAAGGTGCTAACAAACCGAAGAAGGGGCTCACTGTGATGACCGCGTTGGTCGCTGCGAGTGGTGTCGGAGCACAGGATGCCGAAGCACCGCCGACCGCTCCAGCTGAAGCAACGACACTGCCGCCAGAGGTGGTAAAAGCGGCGGAACCGGCACCTCGACCAGCTGCAAGACCGACTCCGAAGCCCGCTCCACGTCCTGCTCCGGTTGCTCCAGCGCCAGTGATTGAAGTGCCCGCGCCCGTGCTTGAGGTCGCTCCTACCTATAACGTGGACACACTTTCTTCACCGAAGTTCACCCAGCCACTCCTCGACACCCCGAAGACAGTGCAGGTGATCCCCGAAAAGCTGATAGAAGATCGTGGTGCGACGACTCTGCGTGATGCTCTGCGCAATGTTTCCGGGATTAGTATTCAGGCCGGGGAAGGAGGCGGTACGCCGGGAGACAATCTGTCGATCCGCGGATTCTCCGCCAGAAACGATCTCTTCATCGACGGGATTCGTGATTTCGGGGCCTATAGTCGCGATCCTTTTAATCTCGAGCAGGTCGAGGTGGTGAAGGGACCGAGTTCTTCCTACACCGGGCGCGGCTCTACGGGTGGATCGGTCAACCTTGTGTCAAAGACCGCCAAGCTCGATGATTTTCTCCACACGGAAGCCTCGGTGGGAAGTGATGATCTCCGACGCGGAACACTCGATTTCAATACACGTCTGCCGATCGACGGGGCCGCCTTTCGTCTGAATGTGATGGGGCACGAGAATAACACTCCCGGTCGAGATCATGTGAAGAATGAGCGATGGGGCGTAGCAGGCTCACTCGCCTTCGGACTTGGCGAGACTGTGCAGGCGGCGCCTTCCGGGAAGTCAACGTATGACAAGAATGGACATCCTGGCGCAGAATCGGTGACGGTTCCCAATGATACGCGCCTCTACGTCAATTTCTTCCATTTCGAAGAGGACAATGTTCCGGATCTCGGGATTCCGTGGGTGCCGGATTCGATCAAGGATCCGAGTTTGTTCCCCTACATCAATCGTGCAGCTCCGGTGCCCTATCACAATTTCTACGGAAATGTATTACGCGATGTCGAACGCACTGACTCGACCGCAATAACGGCTCGTTTTGAGCACGATATTAATGATTCTCTTACCTTCCGCGAGCAGTTCCGTTATGGAGAGACGGACCGCTATTCCATTATGACTTCTCCTCGTTTTCTAGGTGGCTCTAATCCGGCTCTAATGGATGGAGCGTCGGCTAGAACCCGTGACGAGCAGAACACGATGGTTACTAGCCAGACTGATTTGCTCTTCAATTTCGATACAGGCAGTCTCCATCACGATGGAATCGTGGGATTCGAATACACAGAGGAAAAGTTCCACCGCGAGCCTTTCGATGTGCTTCCGACAGCTCCGTATAATGTCTATCGTCCGACCAATGCGTATGCACCGCTGATTCCGGGAGGACCAGTTGGCCCGACAGGAGAAGTCAGTCATACGAAGGCGACGACCACTGCTGCCTATATCTTTGATACGATGTCCGTGACTGACTGGCTGGATCTCTCGGGCGGCATCCGGTATGATCGCTATGATACGGACTATCTGGGTGTGGACAAGCTAGGG
This sequence comes from Verrucomicrobiales bacterium, assembly GCA_039806885.1. Taxonomy (GTDB): domain Bacteria; phylum Verrucomicrobiota; class Verrucomicrobiia; order Verrucomicrobiales; family DEV007; genus Arctic95D-9. The sequence goes on along the minus strand of JBDHQE010000110.1, from coordinate 781 downwards.
GTGCGAACACGCCTAGGAAGGACGGATGAGGTCGCTAGTGGTCAAGCCGCTGTAACGGTCAAACCAGTCGAAAATGGCAGCGTCTATTTTGCCTGGGGAACTTCGTTCAACCCTTCCGGAGAGGCCTTATCTCTGAGTGATGGGGCAACGGCCAGCAATAACCTAAATCTCGGGCCTGAAACCAATGAGACTTACGAGCTGGGTACGAAGTGGAGTGTTCTAGAGAAGCGATTGGCTCTCTCCGCTGCTCTTTTTGAGACGACAAAGACCAATGCGCGAACCTACGACCCCGCTGATCCCTCTGCCGTAACAGTTCTGGATGGCGAGCAAGTGGTTCGCGGCGTTGAGTTTGGGCTGACTGGATCGATCACTCCGTGGTGGGATGTATATGCGAGCTTCACACACCTAGATAGCGAGGTCACCAAGTCTCTCGACCCGACTCTGATCGGCAATGAACTCGATAACACTCCGCAGAATTCCTTCAGTCTATGGACTCAATTTGATCTGCCCGGCAAGATTGTCGTGGGAGGTGGTCCTTCGTTTGTTGACAGCCGCTATTCCGGACTGGACAACACCCGTATGGCACCTTCTTATGTCACTTGGGATGCCATGGTCGGCTATGAGATCAATGAGAATCTCAGTCTTCGGGTCAACTTCCTCAATCTCGGAGACGAAGAGTATCTGGATCGAGTCGGACGTGGTCACGCCATTCCAGGTGCGGGGCGCTCCGTTATGTTTAGCATCTCTGGAAAATTCTAAAATTCTCCTTCCTCATTCAATG
>JBDHQE010000109.1:0-11428 GCA_039806885.1 Verrucomicrobiales bacterium | reverse complement strand
TCCAATCGCGCCGTCCAAGCGACTCCATTGAGAACTGTTTTGCGGACCTCGTCATTCATCCAGTTCCAGTGATAGTGGAGCCCGGTGAAGCCAAATCCCCGTCCCTGCGCGTAATCGTCTCCGCGTTGATAAGCCCAAGAGACATGCTGTGGCTCGTGTTTCGCGACAGCGGCGCGCACCGCGGGATTGCCCGAATGTGGCCCATCAGGGCGCTCCATCGTCGATTCCGGTGCAATCGCGGAAAGAATGGGCGTGACACCTTTCATGCCATCGACGAGGCGCATGTGAAAATACCACTCGTCATCAACAGCGAAGGGGCGGAGTCCACGTGCAATGGGGTGACCAGGAAAAGTCTCGAACTGAGCGATCCAGTGAGGGTTGACAGACCAGTCAATCTCGTAATAGCCGCCCATCCATGCGAGCATTCCGTCTCCGGCAGGGCCTTTCGGAACTTCTACGGCCCAATGCAGGCAGGAAAGGCCCGCACCAGTGCGCATTACCTGATCGAACTCTGCTTCATGGCCATTGACCAGATGCTTCGCACCACCCGAGCAGAAGAAAACAACCGTATCGGCATCTTTGAAAAATGTAGCGGGATCGGTCGGCCAGTCGATGGAGTAGCGGGATTCGATCTTCCGCTCGGGGTAGCTTTCCTCTATCCATTTCCCGATTAGGCGACATCCGGCAGCGTACTCGTGAGCACCGAATCCGTGAGATGTCTTGTGCGAAACGAAGCACAGCACGACAGGATCGACGGCAGCGTCTTTCGGAGCTGCTTGGAGTCGATCTCCGGTCGCCAGAGCGATAAAGAAAATCAATCCGAGCAGAGCGATGAAGGCGGAGTGAACAGGGTTCAGTCGGCGAGCAGACAGGGTTAGGTCGATGGGCATGACTCTATTGTTTGGAATTCCTTTCCAAGAATCAAGGGCGCAAGAACGGAATCGGTGCAATTTTTTTAGGGGATCTAATTTGAGAGGATCAACACACCTCCGCAGCACTGCGGATTGCCTCGAGCTCCTCCCAACGAGCGTAGAGCTCGGCGACGATAACTTTTCGACGTTCCAATTCCTCAATTAGTGCGGGTGCTGCGTCTGAATTCTCGATATAGAAACTCGGATCATTGAGCTTGTGATGGAGTTCAGAGACTGCTTCCTCAGCACTGATAATAGCGTCCTCCATGCCCTCGAGTTCGCGCTCTTCCTTCCACTTGAGCTTGCGAGGCTTCGCTGCATCAGCGGAGCGAGGGTTCTCACTTTTCGCTAACTTTTCTCGCCCAGAGATGGCGGAGCTGGCGACGGGGCGGACGGATGGAAGTCGCCTTTCCAGATAACGAGAATAGTTTCCCTCGCTGACGACCACGCGACCCTCTCCCTCGAAGACGATCACTCGGTCGCAAATGCGGTCCAAAAACCAACGGTCGTGACTGACGACCAGTGATGTGCCGCTGAAATTCACTAATGCTTCCTCCAAAACGCGCAAAGTCGGGAGATCGAGGTCGTTCGTAGGCTCGTCGAGAACGAGAAAATTTCCGCCACGTCTCAAGATTTTCGCAAGCAGGACGCGATTCTTTTCTCCCCCAGATAGATTGCCGACACGATCATTAATCCGCTCCTTCCCAAAGAGAAATCGCTGGAGATAAGAACGCACCGTGAGCGTCTCGTCCCCGAACTGCACAGTATCTTTCCCCTGAGAGACCTCTTCGAGCACACTTTTGTCCTCATCGAGGGAGAGTCGCTTCTGGTCGATGTAATTGTATTCCGTGCGCTTCCCGATCCGGACAGTCCCGGCATCGGGTTCACGTTCTCCGAGGATGACGCGGAGAAGGGTAGTTTTCCCTGCTCCATTGGGGCCCACCACCCCCACGCATTCTCCTGCGCGAAATTCGATATCTAGACCGACGAACAGTGGATCGCGACCAAGAAAACAGCCCACGCCCTCTAGCGTCGTGACGATATTGGACAACGGCGGCGCTGGCGGAATCACCAGATCCATATCGAGTTCTTTATCCGGCGCTTTCTGAGCTTTGACGGCATAATATTGATCCAAGCGGGAGCGCTGTTTGGTGCCGCGTGCCTTTACCCCAGCCCGAACCCAGTCGATCTCCCGAGCCAGAAAGCGCTGCCTCTTGTGCTCGACGGTCTGCTCCGCTCGCTGGCGCTCCTCTCGGGCGATCAGATAGTCACTGTAGTTACCGTCATGGGAGAAGAACTTGCCACCATCGAGTTCGAGAATGCGGCTAGCGATGCGATCAAGGAAGTAGCGGTCGTGAGTGACGAAGAGGCAAGTGCTTGTCGTCTCGGCGAGATAGCCTTCAAGCCAAGAAATCGCCTCGGCGTCGAGGTGGTTCGTGGGTTCGTCCAGAATGAGCAGATCAGGATACGAGAGCAAAGCACGACACAGCGCAACGCGCCGCTGCTCTCCCCCAGAGAGCTGCCTGACGATTTGATCCGCAGGCGGGGCAGAGAGCTCGCGCCGAAGCATCTCGACCCGCGACTCCAGATTCCAGCCGTCCGCATGTTCGATCAGGGCGAGCAAGCGCTCGGATTCATGATGAGACAGATCAGGCGTATTCTCATAGCGGGCGATGGCATCGATGAGTTCCGCCGCTCCCGAGCGGATCGCCTCCTCGACCGTATGACTGCCATCGAGCTGAAATTCCTGCGGCAGATAGCCGACGGTGAGTCCCTGACGTCGCGATACGATCCCGGAATCAGGCGCTTCCTCTCCCGCCAAGATGCGGAGAAGACTGGATTTCCCCGAACCATTCCGTCCCAGCAACCCGACTTTCTCCCTTTCGTAAAGAGCCAAAGAAGCCCCATCCAGCAGCAGTTCCCGCCCATAAGAGAGCGAGAGTTCTGAAGCAGAAAGGATGGCGTCACCGGTAGCAGGAGCAGAGGACATGAAAAAACACGAAAGAAACAGGAGCTCAATGTCACAGAACAAATGCCTCGCAGCAAGATGAAGCGAAGTTTTCCTTCGATACAAGATAATACGGCGTAGCGTACCTGCTCCCGTGAGCTTTTTATTTATCCCACGATGACTCGATATTTTCTTTACCTGTGCAGCCTGCTCGCCCTGACTCTGACAGCCGTCGCACGTCCGACGAACTATGCCGCTGCGATCAGCGCTCTGGGGCAAGCGAGTCTAACCGCCTCAGAGGAGGCCATTCGTCCAACAGCGAGATCCTTCTACAATCCCGAAGGAATCGCAGTGGACCCGGCCACGGGAAAGGTGTTCATCTCTGATCGAGAAAATCATCGGATCCTGCGCTTTTCATCCGATCAGGCGTATCGGACAAATGCTGCGGCGGAAGCTGTGTTCGGACAGGCAGATTTTTCTTCTTACGACCCGAATCGTGGGAGCGAGACTCCGGCATCGAATACGCTGTCTTCGCCCTCATGCTTGTGCTTTGACAAGCAGGGACGACTGTGGGTGGCGGATAGTGGCAATTCCCGCGTATTGCGCTTTGACTCTCCGTCCACTGCACCCTCGGGCACCGCAATTGCGAGCGCCGTCATTGGACAAGTTGGTTTCACCACGTCCATCCCTGCAGAGAATTCGGTTCAGGTAATCGATCCTTACAGCTCTCCCGAGAACTGGGGATTCAGGCAGCCATCCGGGATCGCTGTCGATGCCCAGGGGACTCTGTGGGTGGCCGATGCAGGGATACCTCGCGTGCTGCGCTTCGATGCGGCAGCAACTCGTTTCGGTCGAATCCCCGCGAATGCTTACTTCGGCGCCACCGAACTGATAGATACTGAAATCTTCGTATCCTCGACCGTAAGCGCATCTTCCTTCGGTGGAGAAGTCGGTGGGATCTCGTCGGACGCTCAAGGGAGACTCTGGGTGGCCGATCCTGGGAACAATCGGGTGCTGTGCTTCTTCAATGCCGCAAGTCTTCCTTCCGGCGCGCCAGCGAATCTTGTTCTCGGGCAGTTGGACTTCGTTAGCGGGGATTCTTCTCCCTCCGTCACAGCTAATTCACTGAACTATCCCTGGTTCGTGACGGCGGCACCTGATGGGACCCTGTGGGTGAGTGACTTCCTGAACTATCGTGCGCTAGGCTTCCTGAATGCGGCGACAAAGACGAACGGTGCTACTGCGAATATCGTCTTGGGTCAGCCGAACTTTATCACCGGAGAGTCAGCGGTCAGTTACTCCGCTCGCAGCCTTCAGTCGCCAGGCCAAATCGCGATTGGACGTGAAGGCAGCCTCCTCGTGGTGGAGAATGCATCGGCAGGTCGAGTAACTCGATTTTCCGATCCGGTGACGATCACGACGCCGAGAACAGCGAAAGCGAACAAAAACGGCATCGTAGTGCTACGAGGTCGCTCCACGGGAGCCTCCCAAGTCGAGTACAAAGTTCCCAGTCAGGGGGGATTCAAAAAAGCGAAGGGGACTGCAACAAGCTGGAACGCTCGCATCACGAAACTAAAGGCGAAAACAACCCTCATTACGATCCGTGCAAAGTCGTTCGACGGGCGAATCGCATCCGTAAGCGTCCGCGTCACGAAGCCTATCGTAAAACCGAAGGGAAAGTCTAAGCCCAAGGGGAAACCAAAGGCAAAGAAGAAGACAAAAGGAAAGGTGAAGCCGAAATCGAAAGCGAAGTCGTCAGCTTCGGGAAATCCTACTCCGAAAAAGTAACCCCGCTCTCAGGAGCGTATCAGGAGATCGTGAAGTCGAGTGTCGGGGAAAACCCGTGGCCTACTAGGACTCGCTAATCAAAAGTAGCCTGTCCCTTAGAATCAATCCGGGATGACAAAGTTTCGATCTTCCTCCTTTTCTGGTCTCGTGATTTTAGGCTTCTCCAGCCTTTCCCGCTTCCCTTTTACGTGCTTGATCGATTTCCCTGCATTTCGTCCGCCAGAACCCCGCTTGGATCGATCCGAATCAGAACCGCTATCATCGCCTCGATCTCCTCGCTTGTGAACTCTCGGAGCTTTTCCACCATCTCCCATTCCCGCTCCGCCCTTACCGTCGCCTCCTCGTTCGCTGCCTGACTGTCCAGTTCTATCACCCTCCTTCGACTCGGTTTGATCGGATTTCCTAGCGCCATACGCAAATAGGTCTCCAAAGATTGCATCCCCTTCTTTATCTCGATTTTGAGTCGTGCGGTCGGTAGGGGATTCCAGCGAAGAGCCAGATCCCCGTCCTCCCACTCGCCGACTTCCTCCTCGATTTCCTCCGAATATTGATCCTGATTGCTCATTGTTGGGTAGATTGGATTTTCCTGTGTCGTTCTGCCATCCGAATAGGTTTCCAAGGAACTCTAACCGTCCTCCACCTTTCTTTGCTGGTTTTTGTTTTGGGACGGTGCGGGTTTCGTGAGATGTTGGATGCACCAAAGATTGTACGGGCACTCCCTGTGACGAGAACATGTCGGGCGTGTTGTCGTTCGCCTTCCTTCGCCCCATCGAGAGGATGTTATCATTCGTCCCATCCCCCGTTCTTTCGGCCTCGCTAATACCGGATTCCCGGACTCGCTGGAAAGCGGCATAAATATTGTCGGGGTTGCGCATTCGCGCTTGGTCTAATGACCCGAAATGAATCCCCTCTGCCCTCGGTTTAAACTTTTGACTCCCATGATAGACGATCAACGGCTCCCCGTTTGAGTCTACGATCTTCGAAACATGCTTTTGGGGACGCTCCCAATCCCCGAACCACCGCTTGAAATTCGGCGTGTGAACCAGCGCGTATCGACGCAACGCTATGTCTTCGTCCCCCGTCCAATCCAAGAGCGACTGATAGAGTATAGACGGCTTGCCGTTCGGAGCGAACACCAAGCCATCGTCGCGAATGCGTCCTTCATCTTTCAACCGCGTTAAAGCGGTTGCAAGCTGCCTCTCCACCTCCGCTTTTTGCTCGGGAGTAATCTCCCGCCTGCCCATCGAGAGGGCACCGCCTCCCGCTCTCGCCGCAGCGTCGCTCAGGACTTTTTGGCCGGGGGTCGCTCGCTGCTGACTATTGGTTCGCCATTTCGGGCGGCCTGAGAGTAAATCTGCGCTGCCAGATTGTCCTGCTCGGCTCTCCACGCCTTCATTCTCGCGAGTCGTGCCGCTTCCTGTTCTGGAGTTTCCGGACCGCGTTTCTCTCGCCATGCCCGCAGTCTCGCCCGCTTCTCTTCTCGTGTTTCCATGGTACTGATATATTACATCATTCGAGGCATGATCGCCAACAATTTCAGCCAATAAATCATCGATTTCCGCATCCGTGATTCTCTCCGCTCGGGCATCGGACACAGAATTGAGAATCACCCATTCCGGATGCAGTCGCCGCAGGTGTTTCCGTGCTTCATCGATCTGTCCTTTCTCAACCGCGTCGAGCGTATCTAATACCGCCTTCGGAGTATTCGCCTCTTCCGGATGATCGAACATATCGAGTAGGGCCTCGAAATACTGCGCCCGATCAAATTCCCCGGCATTGCGTCGAATCCCTGCTCGGTCTGCGACCTTCCAGATCATCCACCGTCGCTGCGCCAACGCGATAGGATTCAGCCTTTCCTCATGTTCAGTCGGTTTCGTCCCGTCCTTTTTCGTCCGCGTCTCCTTATACTTCGTGGGCAACACGAGGAATTGACGCTGAGCCGACTCCATCGAAACCAGCGCATCCCCATCATCGACCGTGAGAATATCCTCGGTATTCCCGTCCAGAGTTCTCTTTGTGGAATACTCCCGCACCGTCCCGATGTTTCGGAGCAACTGCTGAGCGGGTAGTCTCACCCCGTTCTCTAGGAGAGCGAGCACATTATCGTCCTTGAAGTCCTTGAACTCCGTCATCCCGACCCACCGTTCCACGTCCTGATTGACGCGGAACTTGTAGGCCATGTATTCATCGTGCCAGTCCTTATAGACGCGGGATTTCTTGAACGCCTTTTCGTCCATTCCGAGAGCGGCAAAGTCCGCTCGCATCCTGTCCGCCTGCTTCTTGAACTGCTGCTTATCTCGGATAATTTTCTCGTGCAGTTCCTTGTCCATGTAGCGCAAGAAAACGTGAGCCGACACACGGCGTCCCCACGTCTCGCGTTGCGCAATCCCGAAGTCCGCCTTCCCGAACGCTGCCTTCTGGCGAGCCTTTGTTTCCGGAATCACCGAGATTTACAGCGACAAGATTCACAAGGACAGCTAATTTCGAGTTCGAATCACAAAACTAAAGGCGAAAACAACCGTCATAACAATCCGTGCAAAGTCGTTCGATGGGCGAATTGCATCCGTAAGCGTCCGCGCCACAAAGCCTATCGAAAAACCGACGGGAAAGTCTAAGCCCAAGGGGAACCCAAAGGTGAAACCGTTAGTTTCAGGAAAGCCTACTACGAAAAAGTAGCTCCGTTCTCAGAATCGTAAGTCGAGTGTCGCGGAAAAGCCGTGTCTTACTGGGACTCGCTGGCTGACCGAAGGTCTTTGATTAGAAGCTCGCGCGCAGACTCACACACCCCTGATCAGCGAACAGATCCGACCAGATTCTATTCCCCCGATACTCCGCGCCCATAAACGCAAGAAGCCGACGAGCTCAAGCTTCTTGCGAAGACTCGAACTGTCGGCTCCAAACGGTAGTTGCTTAAAACAAGCCTAAGAAGATATATCGATGAATCAGACAAAGAGCGCCTCGACCGGGACTCCCTTGTTCGCAACGGTAAAGGGTCTCTTTGAGGGACTATAGAGGATCTGGTCGAGCGGGAGTCCCAGAGCATGAGCCACCGTCGCATTGAACTGAGGAATACCGACAGGATTCTCGATGATCTTCTCACCAGCCTCATCCGTTTTTCCATAAGTAACGCCCCCTTTAATTCCACCACCGACAAGCACGGAGCAGAAGGCCTGAGGAAAGTGGTCACGGCCGGCATTTTGATTGATCTTAGGGGTACGACCGAACTCCGTCGTCAGCACGATCAGAGTGTCCGCGAGCTTGCCGCTCTTTGTCAGATCATCGATCAGCGCGGACATCGCCGAATCCAGAATTCCGCAGCGATCCGGTGAGGAGACGAACACGTTCGAGTGCATATCCCATCCGCCGAACTCGACTTCCACGGAACGCACATCGTGATCAACCAAGCGTCGAGCCAATAGACAACCCTGACCAAAGGGATTGTTCCCATATCGCTCTCTGACCTCTTTGTCCTCCTTCGTCAAATCGAAGGCCTTGAGATCCTCACTCTTCATGATGCGCACTGCATCATCATACATCTGAGTGTAGGCACGCAGCTTCTTCACATCGTAGCGCTGATGAAACTCCGAGTCGAAGTCACGGCTAAGCTTCAGACGTCGATCAAAAGTCTCCATGTTCATCCCTCGGATCGCGGAATTTCGAAGACCTGCATTGGGATCATTGATCGCCAAAGGCTCATATTCGGGTTCGAAAAATCCCCCTCCTCCGTTGATTCGACTCCCACCACCGACGTAAACCGAGCCGGGAAGATTGACATTCAGACGATTCTTAAACTTGAGCGCCCAAGCTCCAATCCCGGGGTGACGAATCGTTGCACGCTGCTCATAGCTGGTGTGCATGAGGTAATTCGCGGACTCGTGTGCTCCAGTGGTAGAGATCATCGAGCGAATAATCGCCAGCTTATCTCCGTGCTTAGCCATCTTTGGCATAAGATGGGCCAACTGAATTCCGTCTACATTGGTATTAATCGCCTTGGTAGTCCCAGAATTCTCGTGTCCAGGCTTGGGGTAGAAGGTCTCGAACTGAGACATCCCACCATTCATGTAGAGGTAGATCACGCGTTGAGCTTTACCACCTCCCTTAACCGGACCTGCACCTCCCCCTTCTGCACCTCCACGGCTGGTGATCCCTAGTGCGCCGACGCCGAGAAATGCTGTCGCAGTTCTCTCCATAAAGCGTCTACGAGTCCACTCATCTGACCGATATACTGAATTCATGATTTTGATTAGCTAGGATTGATTGATAGGACGATGAAAATTCACTGCACAAAGATGAATTGTTGCGTATTCAGGATCGACCAGACTATGCCAGGGAAAGCAGCATCTCCGCTGGCTTTCACCTCTGCCTGCGCCAACTCGCGCTCGTGCTGCGTGGGCTTCCGACTCAGCATAGCTTCAAACACCATGTCGATCTTTTGATCTACGTTCTCAGCTTCGAAAACCCGTCGACCGAACACGGAAAATGGGTTTGTCAAAGCGTCCACCATTGAACCGTTCAATAGGTTAAGGGCTTGGGGAACTGAGGCCTCAGCTGCGGAGTTGTCGATCACTTCCCGATCAGACTGACCAAATTCGCGCAGAAAGTGGCCACGCGGAGCAGGCGACGGTAGCTCGGATGCGCGAGCAAGCGGCGCGATCAGACTGTTATAGGTGCGCAACTCCGCCTGACGACGCTCATTCCATGCTTTTTTATCCTTTTCCTCCTTGATGGAGTCAGGCATTTTGGGCATCCTAGGCGTGGGTAACTTCAACAGAACACCGGAAGGCGCATTGCCGCTCGGGGCAGCAGACATCTCCATGGCTCCGCCGCTCATTGCAGACATGGACGACATGGCTCCTGAACTATCCATCTGCATCTCCATCATCCCCATCGAGGCGAGAAGGGAGCTATCCTTGATTCGATCTAGAGCACCATTGAAGGCGATCGTTTCCATACTCTTACGATTCTCAGTAGTCGCGGCGCTTAATTCGCGCTGAAGCTCAGCAATGAGTTTCTGATCTCCCTTCTCCTGCGCTGCTGTGATCTTTTTTCGAGTAGCATCTTCCTTCACTCGGACGGTATCATAGCCCTTCGCCACTTGCTTCATCATGGAGGTGTATTCCGCTTGGTCACGCCCGTCGAGCGCTTTGCCCATCTGGTGCGCTCTTTCGATCGTGGTGAGCTGTCTCGCCAGACTGGGGCGATAGCTATCGGCTTCGGGCAGAGCGAGCGCGACAATGGAATCCCAAATTTGCTCAGCACTCATCCGACGAAGGAGTGGGCCGACGAAGTAGTAAGGCTCTCCCAGCGGGACATCTTTCGTGTATGCTGCGCGTTGGAATGTCTTCGTGTTATAAAGTACTTCGAGATACTTCTGAACATCGTAGTCGAGATTCTTCATCATCGTCTCTAGATAGCTCAGAAGCTTAGGATTCGAGACTTGAGTCGCATCAGTCAGATCATCCAAAGGTTCGAAGACGCCTTGTCCGAAGACACGCTTCCAAAGGCGATTTGCGATCACCCGAGTAAACGTCGGATTGTCTTTCGACACCATCCAGTTCGCATACGATTCGATGGCGCTATCATCGAGATTCTTAGGATCGATCACAGCACCGAACATCGTCCCAGCCGTTACTTTGTCGTAGGGCTTCGCATCGTCGTACTTATAATCGTGAGGAAGCTTGAGCGTGCTCTTTACCTCAGAAGTCGTGATGTAGCGAAGAGGCTGGTAGATGTCGCGCATCGCATCGGAAACACCTTTGTTCTCGTCGTTATACTTCGTGTAAGCAGCGAGCGACTTAGCAGCGAGATCACGAAATTTGGATTCATCGATCTTAAACTGTTTCACATAAGCCTCGACGCGCTTCGCATCAGCAAGGGTCTTATCCAGACTATCCTGATTTCCAAACTGAGGGAACCCTTTAAGCCCAGTCGCATTTTCGACAGCAGCCTGACGCTCTGCGGCCTGCTCCTTATAAAAGGCGTTCCGATGCTCTTCATCGTATCCCCTCGAACCCATCCCATAGGAGAAAGCCGCCATTTGGAAATAGTCCATCTGCGTCCACTTATCGAACGGGTGATCGTGACATTGCGCGCACTCCAGACGTGTCCCAAGGAAAATCCGAATCGTGGTAGACATGTTATCAAGTGGCATACCGCGATCACGAATATAATAAGCAACCGCTCCATTTTCCCAGACGTTCCCACGTGCGGACACGAGTTCACGAACCATCTGATCATAGTGCTTATTGCTGCGAACTGCCTCCTTGATCCAGATCTGATACGCAGCGTCCGCCTCCGTAGCGCCGATCCCGAGACCGGTATTAACGCGGAGCATATCGGCCCAGAAGTTATACATATGACTCACATGCCCATCACTGGATAGGAGCGCTGAAATGAGCTTACTGCGCTTGGCCCCATCTTTGGACGCCAAGAAAACTTCGCTCTCTTCAATCGTCGGAATCCGCCCAATCACATCAAGGTAAATTCTGCGGACAAAGGTCGCGTCATCCACGTCAGCGTTCGGCTTGAGCTTTTGCTCGACGAGCATTGCTTCCACGATGCGATCAATCTCGGCGGCAGAGGAAGCAACTGAGAACGGCTGAGCTTTTTGCTCAGTTTTCGGAGCCTCTTTCACCACTTGTTGAGGTGCTGGCGCGGGAGCTGCTGGTTTCGGTGCCTGAGCTACGGGAGCAGGTGCTGGCGCGGGAGTCGCTGGCTTCGGTGCCTGAGCCACAGGAGCAGGTGCTGGCGCAGGAGTCGCCGGTTTCGGTGCCTGAGCCAC
>JBDHQE010000108.1:0-11481 GCA_039806885.1 Verrucomicrobiales bacterium | reverse complement strand
CGCGTACACCCCGGATGAACTCTCTCCTGCGTGAGCATGGGGTCGCACCCAGAGGGGATCGCGTGCTCAGCGTCGTCAGTATCCCTGGTGTGGCGGCGAGAAAGACTTTTGATGTACCTGTTTCGTTTATGCCTGGCACGGGTCCCACTCGGGATCGAGCGGCGCTTTCGCTCGTTTTGCAGGGTCAGACAGAATCGATCGATGTGCTGGCGGGAGATGATTTGCTGATTTCGGAGAATATTCATCCGATGCCGCTCATGATCGCAGCCTCGGGATTCTGGGGAGAAACGGACTTTCAGGATGCTGATGTATCCTATAATCCAGCATTGGATCACGGTCAGCCCGATCCCGTTTATACAGCTGCCGCAGTAGAAAAGGGTATCCCAGGAGATGCAGCGTTGCAGCAGGGATCGTCCCGCCTAGTGGTGGTCGGGAATGCCAATCTGATTTCTCCGGACGGTCATACCTCTCAGGTGGCGGCAGATTTTACTATGTCGTCGCTCAATTGGGTGATGAATCGCGAGGCTCTCGTCGGAATCTCGCCACGTCATCCGACTGTCTTTACTTTGAGTGTTTCGCGGGATCAGTTGGCTGCTGTGCAGACCTTGGCGATCCTCATCCTCCCGGGAGTTGCCCTGTTGATCGGTGCCGTCGTCTGGCTGCGCCGACGCCATTAATTTCATGAGACTGCTTACCACCATCCTATTGGGAGCGATTTCGCTCGTGCTGGCAGCCGCGATTCAGCGCGTCAACGAGCGTCCAGTCTCTGGCCGACGAGCTGCTGATCTGGCGAATGTCTTGGTGCGCTTTGAACCGACAGAGATTCATCGAATCGAAATCGAGTCTGCCCTAGGCAAGGCTGAATTGGAAAAGCGCGGCGAACAGTGGTTTTTTCTGCTTCCGGAGGAAGATCGGGCTGATTCAGCGGCGGTATTGGGATTGCTTGATCGACTCAACCATCTAGGCATTGTAGAAGCTCTGGACAAAGCCGAAGGGGGGGGGGAGGACGCAGCTTTCGGATTGGATGACAGTTCTGCGATTCATCTTCACTTGTCTGGAGAGAAGACGGCACATGGGGAATCTGTAGATGAATTGATCACTCTGGGAGTCGAGTCTCCCAGGACTGGGTCGATCTATGCGCGACGATCCGGATCGGCGGCTGGCAGTTTCGTCGTCGATGGGAATCCACGTCCTTGGGTAGAGAAGCCGATGGAGACTCTGCGTGACCGACGGCTTCTTCCTGTGCCGATCGAATCGATCGTGCAGGTAGTGCTACGGACGGCGTCAGGGGAAATCTCTGTTCAGAGACGTGTGACCCCACCGGTGCAAGATTGGGCGATTTCGGCACCGCTGGTGAGCTGGGCTGACAAGGATCGAATGGACCAGCTTCTGGCCATGATCGGAAGTTTACGAATTGAAGAAGCTCTCGCCGCGACCAAGGCAGAGGTAAAGATTCCGAATCCTGTGCCTGCGGATGCAGCGGTTCTGCAATTCCGAATTGCTGGAGTTGATCATCCGCTCACCCTATTTCTGAAGAAAGACGGCAAGGCGGAAGATGGGCGGGCTATCGTGGAGGCTCATAGTTCTGACCGCCCTGTGGCGTATCACCTGCACAGCGACTGCCTCGACCAGCTCCCGAAATCAGTCAATGATCTCCGAGACCGAAGTCTGGCGCGATTGCCGATGCAATTCGTCGATTCGATTCGAATTCAGAGTCGCGTGGATCCCTTGGTGGATCTGCGAGGCGTGCGCAACGGGAATGACGTGACGTGGCGAGTCGCGTTGGGCGGCAAGCTTCTTCCCGCCAATTCCGCCGAGGTATCGGCTCTGCTCGCGACGATGAATGAGGCGGTGATTCAGCAATTTGTATCCGATCAGGCGTCAGATCTATCAGAATATGGGCTTGTTCCTCCTCAGCGACGAATTTCCTTCCAACTGACTCTGCCTGGAGAGACGAAACCCGACGGGACGACATTCCCAGAGCGGAAGCTGACGCGCACTCTAGATTTGGGGTGGAAGGATGGGCAAGAAGGATCGCTCTATGCGAATTTCTCTGGAGAACCCCATGTGTATCAGTTAGATCCTACCTTTTTGAATCTCGTCCCGACGCATCCGGTGAAATGGAAATCTCTCTCGATTCTTACGTTTAATTCGATTCATCTGCGCTCAATCTCTCGGGAAATGCCCCAAAAGGAGCAGTTGAGACTCGATTACGACTATCGACTGGATCAATGGAAAGCTTCACGGAATGGAGTCGATGTCACGCCGAGTCTCGACCCGGTGGCTGCGCGTCGGTTAGCAGATCGACTGGGAGCACTGACGGCGCGGGGGTGGTATCTATCGCTGGGGGCTGCCTATGAGGCGCTTCGGACGCCTTCTGTGGTGTTCCAAGTCGTGACATCAGATGTGGATCCTGCGACTCGACAGGCGATGGAGACGACCCACGTCCTAGAGATCGCCGCCGCAGGAGAGAGCCTTTATTTTGGACGGATTACGGAAAAGTCCGCCTTCTCGGAAGGCTCGAGTTCTCCTGATGTTTTTATTCTGGATCATGAAACCTATCGAGAGTTGATTCGTCCAGTCACGACTCCGCATTTGCCAAATCGGTAAAATGACTGCATAAAGTTTCTTCAATGAAATTTCGCCACTCATTTCTAATGGCGGTCTCAGTGACTGCCATTTTCGCTTATTGTTATGCCTCGGACCAGGAGACGAAATCCCTGACGGAGCAATCTGCTAACGATCCCTCGCCCGAGAGAAAAGAGGGAGTTGCTGTTAAACATACAGGAGCAGTGCCTGGGGGTGGGAGCGGCGATCTCGCCATGGGGAAGCAGCTTTATGCGCAGGTGTGCTTCGCCTGTCACGGAGAGCACGGAGAGGGAAAAGAGGAATTGAATACTCCATCGATCGGAGGGCTACCTGCCTGGTACATCATTGAGCAGTTGGAGAAATTTAAGGCAGGCATGCGCGGGATGCACCCGGAGGATGTTCCTGGTGTAACGATGCGTGCGATTACGCTGGGGCTGGATGACCAGGTGGTAAAATCTGTCGCTGAGTATGTAACGACTCTTCCGGAGCGTTTCACAGAGGCACCGGATGTAAAGAAGTTCAATCTGGAGAAAGCTCGGTATCGCTACGCGAACGAGTGCATGGAGTGCCACCGATACAACGGACGCGGGGAAATCGCTTTTCACAGTGCCTCTCTCATCACTCTGAATCGGAGCTATCTCCTCAGACAGTTAAAAAACTATCGTGAGGGGCGGCGCGGGGCCGACTCCAGCGACATGTATGGCAATAAAATGGTCGAACAGGCGCGTCGCATGAGCGATGACGATATCGAGATGTTCGTCGATTATCTGGGGGCATTAGCGGCGGGGGATGACCCTCGCCCTGCTCGTGAGCGCTAATCTCCGCTCACGTATCGACGTGATACGATGAACGGAATTGTGATTTGAAGTTAGCGATAGTTTGCATATACTGGGCGCGAGTCCGTCTCACCGACTCATTGAATTATGCGAAAATCCATCCTATTTGCCGCTGCTTGCGGTCTTTTCTTCGGAACCGCAGTCAGTCGGGCCGATGACAAGATCAACTTTGAAAAACAGATTTATCCCATGATCAAGGCGAGTTGTAATGACTGCCATCGCCCTGTACATGAGAATCCGGAACGCCCAGGACGTAAGATTAAGCCCAAGGGCGGGCATGTATTCACGAACAAGGCGGAACTGATGGCAGGAGAGACTGAGGACGGGAAGAAGTTCATCGTCCCAGGGAAGCCCTTAGAAAGTCGCATGCTAATCGTGACCCAGCTCCCGCTCGAGGATGATGATCACTATCCGCCGGAGGGCAAAGCTCCTCAGTGGACGGATGCGGAAAAGGCACTTTTCGCCAAATGGATCGAACAGGGAGCTGATTTCGGAACTTGGACAGAGGATCCCGATCCGTTGACGGTCCCAGAGTGGGATGGGAAGGAGAGAGCTCCAGGCTCGGTCCTGACCGCTCCTTAATTCTCTGAGTGATCTAATCCAGAACATCGAAGAGCCGGAGATAGAATTCTCCGGCTTTTTTGTTCTCTCGATACGTCGGTCAGCTTGATTAACATTCGGAGCTTGTGACCCCAATGGATCAGTGACACAGTATGGGATCATGGAAAGTACCCTAGCTACCCTGACGCCGAGAGAGCCCGACGCTTGGGTCGCTGCAATGGCAGCGCTTTGCGAACCCGATGATATCGTGTGGTGTGATGGATCACAGGAGGAGTGGACGCGGCTTACGACTCGCTTGTGCGATCAGGGTACCCTTCTTCGATTGAATCCGGACAAGCGCCCGAACTCCTTTCTCGCTCGTTCTCATCCGGACGATGTCGCCCGTGTCGAGGACCGCACGTTCATCTGCTGTCGCCGCAAGACGGAAGCTGGCCCGATGAATCACTGGGCCGATCCTGTGGCAATGAAGGCTACTCTGAAGGAGAAATTTCGCGGCAGTATGAGGGG
Source organism: Verrucomicrobiales bacterium (assembly GCA_039806885.1). Lineage (GTDB taxonomy): Bacteria > Verrucomicrobiota > Verrucomicrobiia > Verrucomicrobiales > DEV007 > Arctic95D-9. Next base: position 6,988 of record JBDHQE010000108.1, on the reverse strand, counting down.
ACGGACGATGTATGTAATCCCGTTCTGCATGGGGCCGCTCGATTCACCACTCGCTCAGATCGGGATTCAACTGACAGATAGCGCGTATGTCGTAGTGAATACGCATATTATGGCTCACATGGGAACGCCAGTGCTGGAGCGATTACGAGGTGAAATCGCCGGGCGCGTACCGATTCGTCGAGGGAGTCACGGTGAGTTCATTCCCTGCCTCCACTCAGTCGGTGCCCCGCTGGCTCCGGGGCAAGAGGATGTGTCTTGGCCGTGTAACTCGGAGAAGTACATCTGTCACTTCATCGAAACTCGAGAAGTGTGGTCCTACGGATCGGGATATGGAGGGAATGCCCTACTCGGGAAGAAGTGCGTCGCTTTGCGTATCGCGACGGCGACAGCACGAGATCACGACTGGATGGCGGAGCACATGCTGATCCTCGGGATCACGAATCCGGAAGGGGAAAAGACCTACATAACGGCAGCCTTTCCTTCTGCCTGTGGGAAGACCAATCTCGCGATGATTGTTCCTCCCGATCAATACGCACGAAAAGGCTGGAAATCGACCATCGTCGGCGATGATATCGCTTGGCTCTGGCCTCATGAGGATGGCAGTCTCCACGCGATCAATCCGGAGACGGGCTTCTTCGGAGTTGCTCCGGGAACTTCATACAAAACCAATCCCATCGCGATGGACTCCATGCGGGAGAATACCATTTTTACCAACTGTGCACTGACGGATGACGGTGATGTCTGGTGGGAGGGAATGACAGATGTTGCTCCTTCGCATTTGATTGACTGGCGAGGGCGAGACTGGACGCCTGAGGAGCGTGGGGAAGACTATGTGCCCGCTGCTCATCCCAACGCCCGTTTCACCGCTTCAGCAGCCCAGTGTCCGACGATTGATTCTGATTGGCAGAACCCGGATGGGGTGCCTATCTCAGCAATCATCTTTGGTGGACGACGTCCAGATACGATGCCCTTGGTGTATCAGGCCTTCAACTGGTCTCATGGAGTCTTCGTCGGTGCGACGATGGGGTCTGAGGTCACCGCAGCCGCTGCTGGTTTGAAAAAGGGAGTGCGCCGTGATCCCATGGCGATGCTTCCATTCTGCGGATATCACATGGCTGAGTATTTTCATCACTGGCTCGACATGAGAGCGCTGATCCATCGGCTCCCTCGTGTGTTCCATGTGAACTGGTTTCGTCGTGATCAAAACGGGAAGTTCCTGTGGCCCGGGTTTGGCGAAAACATGCGCGTGTTGGAGTGGATCATTAATCGCTGTCGCGGACGAGCGGTCGGGCATGAGACTCCCATCGGCTGGACTCCGGAATGGGATGAATTCACCTGCGAGGGATTGCAGAATTTTTCTCGCGAGAGCTTCGAGGCCTGCATGGAAATCAAGCCTGCGGAATGGGAAAATGAATTTGTCGATCAAGGGCATCTCTTCCTGAAACTTTACGATCATTTACCGAAAGAACTCGTCTATCAGCGTGAGTTGCTGGCTGCTCGGCTGAGTTAATCTTTGGCAACGATCATTGTTTTTGATCGTGCGTTCCGCGTTCCCTGAGATACAATTCTCTGATGAAAGATCAAAAGTCGGGAATTGAGGGAAAGGAGAAAAAGCGCACCTTCATTGGCGGAGCGATTGTGGCAGCTTTCGGACTCGTCAGTGGGATTTATTTACTGAATCCGACAGCAGGGGTCTTCGAGTTAATTCCCGATAATATTCCGGTGATCGGAAACCTAGACGAGGCTGCTGCGGTAGCGATCTTAATCAGTTGTCTCGCTTATTTCGGAGTAGATATCGGAGGATTTTTTGGACGGAAGCCAAAGAAGCGTGATGTCTTCGATGCCGAGATCATCGACTCGGATGAATGAGATAAAGGAGCTTCGATTCGTATCTCTCTTATCTCGAATTAGCTGGCTATGCCCTATCTCACGCTGGAGAATCTGAGTCGTGATTTCGTGCGCCGCGAAGGCTGGCTGTCTCCTCGCCGTGTCACTGTTCGGGCGGTGGAGAATGTCTCTCTGCAAATGGAGAGGGGAGAGATTCTGGGGCTCGTGGGAGGGAGCGGCTGCGGGAAGAGTACCCTGTCGCGCCTAGTGATGCAGTTGCTAGAGCCGACTTCTGGAAGTGTGGTGTTGGAAGGGGAGCGCCTGGCCGATTTACCAGCAAAGGTGATTCGTGATCGTCGTCGCGATTTTCAGATGATATTCCAGGATCCCTATGCCTCACTGAACCCTCGAATGACGGTTTTTAGTGCGTTGGGAGAGTCGATTCTGACTCGACATCCAGAGCTTCGCGCTGATCGCTCGGCTCTGGAGAAGGCAGTATTTGATTTGATGGCGAGAGTGGGACTCGACGCGCGGGTTTCACGGAAGTATCCACACGAATTTTCCGGAGGTCAGCGACAGAGGATCGCCATCGCTCGTGCTTTGGGGCCGGAGCCGAAGCTGGTGCTGGCAGATGAGCCGGTTTCAGCGCTCGACGTATCGATCCAGTCACAGATTCTGAATTTGCTACTGCGCCTGCGTCGAGAGCTAGATCTCACGATGATTTTTATTTCGCATGATCTTTCCGTTGTACGTTATGTCGCAGATCGCATCGCTGTGATGGACAGGGGACGTATCGTCGAGGTGGCGGAGGGTGAAGAACTGTTCAGACATCCGCAGAGCGAAGCTGCGAGGAGTCTGCTGGCAGCCATTCCGAAAATTCGCTTTTCGAAGGTGAGGGAGTGATTCCAGAATCAATCCGATCATCCTTTCTCGCCCGCCAGTAGATAAGGCGAGGGCTTTCCGCTCGAGAGAGGTGCGTAGCGAATGACGCTGAATTTCCGTGAAGAATGCCGACGGAACCACTCTTCCACCGCATCTGCTTCTTCTAGTCCTCCATAGTGGCCGGGATAGACGACCACTGTAATCCGTCCTGTCACTGACAGTAGGGAAAACGCGGCATCCAGGGCTGTGATCGTGCTCTCACGCTGTGTGATGAGCTGATGATCGCCGGAGGGAAGATATCCGAGATTAAACATTACCACTTGCACCGGATGATGCACGGCTTGCGCCATGAACTCGTGTCCCATCTGGTGTAAGTGGACCTGCGGATGATCTGTGATGATCTGACGGGTGGAAGTGATGGCAGTTGGCTGAATATCGAATCCATCCACCCGCCCGGATGAGCTGACTTGCTGTGCCAAGAAGAGAGTATCAAACCCATTGCCGACGGTGGCATCAATACTTTTCGCGCCGGGAAACAGGCATTCCGAGGCGATTTGATGAGCGATCTCTGTGACTCGCGGGAATGGCATGAGGTCAGGGATAAAGCCGAAACAAATCGGCCTCAGGAGGAAGGGGTTCGCCATAGAGAAGATGACGTGACATGCGATGCGCGTACCACGGGCCATTGGTTACGCCTTTGGACCCCATCCCGTTGAAGAATGCGATGCCGGGCAGTGAGCCATGCCGCCCCATGAACACCTGACTGTGCTGAATGGTCGGACGTACAGCACATTGATGAGAAAGAATGGATGAAGGTGCGTGCCTGGCAATGTCAGCGACCTTTTCCAGCACCTCCTCCTGACCTGCGGGAGTGAGCGCTGAGCCTTCGATCCCACGGCGATAAGTTGATCCGGCTCGGAATCGTCCATCGCCTAGAGGAATCAGCCACCCTGACTTACTGAGAATCCGTGTTTCAGATGCCAGCTCCGGAATTTCCAGTTCGAGAATATCGCCTGCCACTGGGGTGAGTGGCACCCAGTCAAAGTAAGGATTGGCTTTCCCCCGCCATCCCTCACAGAAAATCACCGATGCGGAGGTGACATTTTTCCAGCGTACTTCCGCGTGAGTTACCTTCAGGTCTCGTGCATCGACCCTTCCGATGGCATAGGCCGCACGTTCGAGCAGGGACTGGCGCGTGTACTCGAGAAAGGCGGGCATGTCGAGCCATCCAGCTTCACGCATCTCGAATCCGCCCAGAGGAGCGTTGATCAATTCAGGGTCGATGGTTAGGGGAGCGTGATATGGAGAATACCGATTCCTCTCCGTTTCCATCCGATGCTTCCACTGATCCACTTCATCAGAATTAGCGAATAGCCGTGCGATTCGACTGTGATGATAGAAGGTGATTCCTGAACGTTCTTCTAAGCCCCAATAGAATCGTCGTGCGTAGTTTAGATTACGATCCAAATCCTCCGGAAGAAAAAAGCGGAAGCCTGTGAGCGGAGTCACCAGCCCCGCTGCTACCTTGGAGGAAGTCACCGCTTCGTCGAAGTCCACCACGAGAACTCTTTTGTGTGCATCAATCAAATGCCAAGCGAGAAGAGAACCCGCCAATCCCTGGCCAACGATGAGAAAGTCGACTTTCACAAAAATAGCTTATGTTGATAGAGTTCTAATATTTGTTAAATAAATAATTGAATTTACTGTAAAATACCAGAACTTTCTGGTGATAAATACTAAAATACGCTAATGAAATTCCCTGATTTAATCAATCGACTCTCTGTGGTACTCCTGGGTTCGTTTCTGGTTCTTGGCGCATGCAGTAATCCGAAGAAACAGGCAGTAAAGCAAGTGGAGTCCAAGGGATATGGGCTGACGGTGAAGGACATGTTAGTCGCTGCCTCTGCTGGGGATGTCCGCACTCTGGAAGCATTTCAGACGGCAGGGATGAATATGGATGAAGCCGATGGGGAAGGCTACACGGCGCTGATTATGGCATCAGGATCTGGCCAGACGGCGGCAGTCGAGAGGCTCCTGGGAATGGGCGCTGATCCGAAGAGTGTGGCGAAGAACGGGCGGAATGCATTGATTTTCGCGGCAGAGAGAGGCTATGTGGATGTTGCCCGAATGCTGCTGAGCCGTGGGGCTGATCCTTCGATTCGCGATAAGGAAGGATGGAGTGCACTGACTCTCTCAGCCTATAAGGGGCATTCGGATGTCGTTTCACTATTGTCGGCGACCGCCTCTCCGGACGAGCTCGACAGTGCGCTGCTATTGGCGAGCTTCAGCGGCTATCCCGAGGTGCTCAATGTCCTGCTCGGGCAAGGGGCCAACATCAATGTCCGCAGTCCTCAGAGCCAAACTCCGCTCATGATTGCCTCTGCAGCAGGGAAAATGGACGCAGTTCGCGTTCTCTTGCAGAATCTGGCCAATCCATACGCTGTTGATCTGGAAAATCTGACGGCTGTTAATTTGGCTCAGGCGGCAGGTCACAATGACATAGTGAAATTGATTTCCAATCCGGATTCTTGGGGATCTTCGGAGCAGGGCAAAAATGCAGCCGGAGAAATGGCGAATGCGCGTGCTGCTTTGCACGGGAATGGAATCGAAGAAACACTGTTGGAGGGAAAACCGCTGGCAGGTGAACCGTTGCGAGGGAACCTAGTTCAGTCAAAGTCGCCTGCGCCCAGTCCAGTGGTAGAGAAGGCATCTCCCCAGTCGACTCCAGCGGCGGCGACCGTGGCATCCGCAGAGAAGACAGAAAAAGCAGCAGCTAAATCAGTGGACTCTAAGCCAGTAACGAGCGATTCTAAGTCTCAGGCAGTTGACTCTCTGGCGAGCACGACATCAGGAGCTGGCTCTGAGACGATTCCCCTATCTGCAAAGACGCCTGAAGGTGGCCCTGCTTCAGCTCAAACGACTGGAAAGGCATCAGAAAAAACTCCAATTCAGCAGATGGTAACGATAGCCTCCAGAGGAGAGGGGACTTCTCTTACACCTCGGAGCGTCGATGTGAAGCGAGTTCAACAGGCCCGCCAGGTACGTGAAGAATCGAAGAGCAAACCACTGGTAGCTTTGAATGGATCGACGATTCATTCGAGAACGCCCGCCGTGGCCCCGGTTCAGGGAATGGTGCTCGCTGCCTACCATGAGGAGGCACTGCCGATTCTGGTGGACGGGGTTGAAGGAGAAAAGGCCACTGTCCGCCGCTTAGATCGTAATGAGAGTGATACGGTAGTAGCCGCGGGAGATATGATCCCTGGGACGCCGTATAAGGTTCGAGAAGTGAGTCGACGCTTTGTCAGTTCGAAAGAAGGGAAGGGACAAATGGTGGATGTATCCCGTGTGGAAGTCGAGAATACACGGAATGGAGCGACTCACTATCTCGTCAAAGACACAGCCGGACAGACGGCGGATACCTACGCCATTTTGACGGCTCCGAATTCAAAATATCGCTATGTAGTGAAGGCGGGCGATGTGTTTCAGACCAGCCAGCCTGACTCGAGCGAAAAGAGTTTTCAGGTGTTGGATGTCCGCGCTAATGCGGTGGTGATCAAAGATCTCAGCAATGAGGAAGTGGTCACAGTCGCACGAGACGGAGTCGCGAATCCCTGATTCGAGGCAAACGTCATAGCACACCAACCGCCTGACAGCAGCCGTGCTTTGCCTGTTGATTGACGATTATAGTTACGGTGAAAATTCGACTGGGGGCGGCTTAGGCGCGTGGAGACTGAGCCTTGTTAGCATCTGGTTTGTAGCGGACGATCCGAATCTCTCCTTCAAAGGGAATTGAATCAATCTCGGAGGTGATAAACCGCTCAATCTGTTCCACGTTGCCACCGCCCGAGCCAGCACCAATCAACGGAAATGCGATAGAGGAGAATCCCTGTTCGGTAGCAATCCTCATGGCATTACGAACCGACTCCCGAATCGAAAATTCTGATGATCTCCAAAACATGTTGATTCCAGCTACGTGAATAATGCCGCGAAATGGGAGCCTGCCTGCCGAGGGGGATGTCCCAAAGTTTGTTGAAATTCGATAGCTCTTGGCAGCCCCTTTCTATCCATTTTTGGCTCCCCTTGCAACCCTTAATTTGAGAAAGAGTTCAGAACCTTCCCTCGCACACCTGCTGCCGTGCGTAGTCCGTCCGCGATAGCGGTGCCGCGTAGCGGCAAGGACGGAGCGCGACGGCAGGTGTTGTGAGGGCGCGCCGCTCTCTCCCCGGCGCTTGGCCGCTTTATGTTCTCAGGGGTCACCTCTGAGGCCTATGCAGCCCTC
>JBDHQE010000107.1:0-11490 GCA_039806885.1 Verrucomicrobiales bacterium | reverse complement strand
CGTCGGCTACATCACAGGAGCCGCAGTTCTCATTATTATCAATCAGTTAGATTCCATCCTCGGCTATACAAGACCCGCGATGGATTCAGAGGGACCTAAGACTTTCTTCACGATACTATTGAGCACCTTCGATGGAATCGAGCAGACGAGTTGGAAAACACCGCTGCTCTCGATCATCACATTCGGGCTGTGGCTCTTTCTCACGCTCCGATTTCGAAAGCTCCCGGTTTTCGCCTTGGTGCTGGTAGTGATGTCGGGGGTCTATGCCTTACTCCACCGCTATTTTGGATGGGAATTGGCTACGTTTTCTGCTTTCTCCATCAACGATCTGGCACCTCATCTCCCGAAAATCGGTCCTGCAGGATTCTTCTCTGATGTCGGACGATTGTTTGGAATCGCTCTCTCGCTGGCTTTCCTTTCAGCACTCGAAAATTCCGTCATGTCGAAAGCTCTGGCGAGCAAGGTCGGAGACCGAGCTGATGTAAATCAAGACATGTTCGGTGCCGGAATCGCCAATATGGCAGCCTCTTGCGTCGTCGGGATGCCAGTGTCCGGTTCACTCACGCGCTCAGCTCTGAATTTCTCCAGCGGAGCTGTTTCACGCCTTTCCAGCATTTTCAGCGGCCTGATCTGTATCGCAGCCCTCCCCATTTTGGGCAAGGCCATGATTTACGTTCCCAAATGCGTTCTAGCCGCCCTCATCGTCGGGGTCTCCTTCGTAGTCATCAATCGCCGCTATATCCGGATTTCCTTAGCAGCGACTCCCGCTGATGCCGCCGTACTGACGATCACCTTCATCACATCGCTGCTCCTTCCTCTGAACGTCGCGATCTTCCTCGGTGTGGGAATTTCTATCATGCTCTACCTGCGAGCCGCCAGCCGACCACACCTAGTGGAATACGAGTTCTCAGAAAAAGGCGATCTCCGCGAAGCAGGTGAAAAGCGCAGTCGCCCCATCCCCGCGATCTCTATCGTCCATGTCGAAGGAGATCTCTTCTTTGGGGCAGCCGAGATTTTTCGGACTCAGATTCAGAAAACTGCTCTCGACCCTGATCTGAAAGTTATCATTCTGCGCCTAAAGAACGCGCGCCACCTCGATGCCACCAGCGTGATCGCACTGGAGGAGATGCTTCGCTTTCTGAGGGAGAAAGACCGTCATGTGATCATCAGTGGAGCGAACAAAGATGTGTATCGCGTATTAAAAAACGCGGGAACCGTTGAGACGATCGGACGCGAAAACGTATTTCTGAGCCATCCGCAAAATCCTAATGTATCCACACGCAACGCTCTCAAGCGAGCACAGGAACTGATCGGGGAACAAAAGGCGGATATTCGCATCTTTTACGATGCCAATCGAGATTAGAACGAAGAAAAACCTACTCTCGTCTAAATTCTATCATCCAAGCTTCTTCAGCTTGCCAAAGTCAAAACAGCAGACGATGGAATGAGGAATTATAATTCTCCGATTTCCCCCTATCCCCTTCCACCTCTCTATGAAAGAACGTAAGATCACCCTCGGCGAAGATGAAATCCCCGAGCGCTGGTACAATATCGTCGCGGACATGCCGAACAAGCCACGTCCACCATTGCATCCCGGCACGAAGGAGCCGATCTCGCCGGATATGCTCGCCCCTCTGTTCCCGGAAGCTCTGATTCAGCAAGAGGTGAGCACAGATCGCTGGATCGATATCCCGGATGAAGTGCGCGATCTATTTTCCCTGTGGCGTCCGACACCGGTTTATCGCGCTCACGAGTTTGAAAAAGCTCTCGGCACGAGCTGTCGCATCTACTATAAATACGAAGGAGTCAGTCCCGCTGGATCGCACAAACCGAACACGGCTATCCCCCAGGCTTGGTACAACAAGCAGGAAGGAATTCGGCGAGTCACTACCGAGACCGGGGCAGGTCAGTGGGGTAGTGCTCTCAGCTTCGCCTGTCGTCACTTCGGGATCGACTGCGAAGTTTATATGGTGAAAATCAGCTATCTCCAGAAGCCTTACCGAAAGCTGCTGATGAATACTTGGGGGGCGAAAGTAATCGCCAGTCCCTCGACTGAAACGGAGGCCGGACGCAGTATCCTCGCACAGGATCCGAATTCGCCAGGTAGTCTCGGAATCGCGATCTCCGAGGCGGTCGAGCAGGCGGCGAAGCGAGACGATACCAAATATGCTCTCGGCTCCGTTCTCAATCATGTGCTCATGCATCAAACGATCATCGGGCTGGAGGCGGAACGCCAAATGGAGAAAGCGGGTGATATTCCCGATATCGTGATTGCTCCGTTCGGAGGAGGCTCCAATTTCGCAGGACTCGCTTTCCCCTTCCTGCGACACAATCTGATCGAAGGGAAAAAGATTCGCTGCATCGCAGCAGAACCAGCCTCTTGCCCCAAGCTCACTCGTGGCGTCTTCCGCTACGACTTCGGCGATAGTGTAGGAATGACTCCTCTCATTCCCATGTATACGCTGGGACACAACTTTGTTCCGGACCCTATTCACGCAGGCGGTCTTCGCTACCATGGGGCAGGAGCCGTCGTGAGTCAGCTCCTGCATGATCAACTGATCGAAGCTCAGGCATTGCCACAAACTGAATGCTTCCAAGCCGGTGTCATTTTCGCGAGCAGCGAAGGCATTCTCCCAGCTCCAGAGGCGACGCACGGGATCGGAGTGGCGATCCGAGAAGCTCGCGAAGCCGACTTCGCCGGGACGCCCAAGACAATTCTGTTCAATCTATGCGGGCACGGATACTTCGATATGGCGGCCTATCAGAGTTATTTCGACGGTCAAATCGTGGATCACGAGTTGAGTGCAGAGGAGGTCCAGACGCTGATCGACCAGATCAACATGCCAGAAGTCGTGTGAGCGCGAGGTTACTCTAGCTCGTTGATTTTCACGGCAATTTCAGAATGCGGAGTATCTCCTCCATTCCGGCATTCGTTTTATGGACGGCGTGCCCCGACGGGCGGACCACTAACTCGGACGCAACTCCTTCAATGTGAGAACTTCGATAGGGCACGATCCCGTCACTGCTCTTCTCCACCGGAACTTCCGCAGAGCGGTGATTTCCGATAATGGAGTAATAAGTGATCTGGGGATTGAGAGGCTTATTCAGGAAAACCGCAGTCGTCCAAGCTCCCGCACGAAGCTGCTGTACGGATGTCCGGCCATGAGCAAATTCTTGCCCCTGCGGAGTCAGGACACTGGCACTGCGTGCCAATACTTGTGTGGACAGTGATAACAACTGTGTCGGCAGCTTGATTAGTCCATTGATCGCCTGAACTGCAGGCTGATTCGCCATATCGCTCCCTCCGTGTGGAACAGCACAGAAAATCACTCGACGGATCTCTGGGATCGGTTGGAAATAAATCATTCGTCGAAGAGTGTCTTTGTTCTTCTCCGAAAGATCGAGCTGATCAAGCGGCGTGTTAAAGAGCTTCTGCCACTCCTCATCCCCGCTAGACAAGGTCGCCGCCTTTGCCAACAGTCCTCCCATACTGTGACCCACGATTGTTATTTTCTGCTCTTTCGCACCCCATGAGCGACGCAGAGCCAGGGTCTCCTCGATTCCTTTGCGAAACTCCGCTGCCAGATACTGGATGGGGGCTCCGGTCGGATAGCTGAATGTCCAGAACTCATATCGATCCCGAATCGCCGGATCACCATAGAGCCGATTGATCACCTCGTCCCAGGTGGAGGGATTCGAATTAATACCATGTACAAAAAAGCAGATTTCCTTCGCCGGATCGAAGGGGGTCATGCGATACGGCCCCATGCGCTTCGCGAACTGGTCAAAGTAAAGCAGACCGGACAGTTCCCCAAACTGGAGCTGCCTCTCCTGAAAGTCACGGGCAAAGGCGGCAGTGTAGTCGGCTGACAGATTGAAATCCCTGCCAGAGAGCGTAATGGACTTTTGCCGAGTCGGGTCGATCAGCTCCAGAATCGGATCATGCGGCTGATCCAGATTCAACAAAGCCGTCACGGGAACCCAGAGACCGGAATCCGGAATAAAGGGATCAGAATCCGAGCGAGGCTGCTGCACGATCAGCGGTGCCCCGACTCCAGAAACACGAGATTCAGCCTGCAATCCACTTCTTACATGCACAAAATTCGCTGGGATCACCTCTTTCGCTACGGCGATGGCGGGTACATTAATCACGTTTACATGGAGAGTCGCATCTCCCTGACTCGTGATTCTGACCTCGCTCACTTCGGGGGGCTGGTCCAGCGCCGCAAAAGGGGGAGGCGCGTTCTCCGTCGCGGTATTATAAGTATTGAGAGCCTCTGGCGAGGGAGTTGTTCCAGATTTCAGCAGATTCCAAGTATTGGTCACCTCATCGAGCGGAATCGCATTGCCTTTATTGCGTTCCCAATTCTCCGTGACCTTGACCTTTAGGGAACAGGACATCAACAGAGTGAACGCCAGCGCGCTCACTCCCCATCTACTCCAGATGCCGATCCTCATTGATGTACTCATAGCAGTTTCCTGCCAATGCGCAAAAAGGAACTACTTTTACTGATGCGCATTCACGAGAACGACGATCGATTCACATTCCTTAGTGATTTTGAAGCGCGGATCGGGGTCTCTTCAACCCCGATCCGGCCACCTCATCTCTTCACCAATGTCCTTGGGGGACAAATTTTATTAAGGCAAACGGATCGCGTAACACTCGTTGCCAGAACAGAATCCGAGCTCTCGCTGCCGAATTAGAGTCGAGACGCCATTATTCGACTTCTTGGGATGATTCCGCAGTTTCGATTCCCTCTCGTCAGTTCGTCTACTCCTCGAATTCTGAGCACGATCATAGCGTTGCTGACAGACGAGTATCCGCAAGAATGTCGCTGCCTGCTGGGAGCTATTCTCACGTGACGAGGTGGTGATCCACCAAGAGCAGGAATCTTTTCTGTCCAAAAATTGTGCCATGTTCTATCTTAGTCTTTCTTGAAGCGAATTCAGATTCTTCACGGGAAGTGCCCTCCACTCAGCTAATTAGCTAATTGTTGAGGAGACGCATATCGCGAGAGCAGAAAATTGAAGCCACATAAAAATTAATTAATTGAATTTACCATAATTTCCATAATTACACAAGTTTTCATTTAATCTTTTTCCTCTTTATTTGATCACTCACATTTCATGAGCACACATCCCCATCAATCTCTGATTGATCGCCTGCACACTCCTATTAGCGTCATCACAGCTTACGACTATCCAAGCGCTCGTTTGTGCGACGAGGCCGGAATTCAGATGATTCTGGTGGGAGACTCGCTCGGGATGGTCGTCGCTGGCTGCCCGGATACTACCTCTGTCACCATCGAACAGATGATCTATCACACGCAAATCGTGAGGCGTGGGATCAATCAGGCGGTTCTCGTATCCGACCTCCCCATTCACACCTATGACACGCCCGAAGCCGCTCTGGAGAACGGGCGACGACTCATCGAAGCAGGTGCTGATGCAGTCAAGCTGGAGGGAGGGATCGAACAAGTCGAAAAAATACGTACTCTGACAGAGGCGAATATCCCCTTCTGCGGACATCTAGGAATGCTACCTCAAAGTGTGCGCGAAGAAGGGGGGTATCGCAAAAAAGGCAAGACCCTGATGGAAGCGGATCGTCTAATCGCATCCGCTCAAGCGTTGGAAGCTGCGGGAGCTTTTGCCATTGTTCTAGAAAGCGTCGTCTCCGATGTGGCCAGAAAGATCACGGAGAGCGTCAGAATTCCAACGATCGGAATCGGATCAGGGGTTCACTGTGACGGACAAGTACGCGTTCTCCACGATGTGATCGGAGCCTTTCCGTGGTTCGTTCCTCCATTCGCAACAATCCATGGCGATGTCAGCAGTGCGATTCGGACGGCTCTGGATGGCTATCTTTCCGAAATTGCCGTGATGGAGGAGAAAAGGATGAACTCCTAACTGTCCGTCTACGACAATCACTCCCATTTTTCCGGAGAAACAGTCGCAAAAATGAAAAATAGCTTGCGTGAAAGATGAGTAAGGGAGACACTGCGCACGTCTCTGAACTGACTCACATACGGGAGTCGGTGCTCCCCGCTCTAGTCCGGGTATCAAGGCACTCTCCTTGAAATAGCAGGGACTTCTTCCATTCAGCAATTTCAACTCTTGCTGCCAATCGAACCGAATTTCCGGATTCTCCAGAAGTTCGGGAATTACCCCTCACTTTTCATCACGACCTTAACTGCGTGTTCTTTTTAATATTTGCTTATTTCTATGAGCGATCCAGAAATTGCAGCGGATCTTCCGGCTTCTGAGCTTCCCATCGCAGAAGCCACCACCAGCGCCCCTCCCCCTCCTCGGCGACGAACCTCCACAAGTCGCAAGACGACTTCTGCGAGACGGACTAAAAGTAAACCAGAATCCGTTTCGTCTGATGAAAGTGTTCCGGCGGCCTCTGCGATCAATTCGGCACCGACTCAAGGAGAGCTCTTTGATCAAACTGACATTCTCGTCGAGAAGCCCACCTCTCCTACGATTGAAGAGAATGCCTCAGTGCATGATCATTCTGAATCAGAAGATCGTCCGGAGAGACGTCGCCCCAGAGGAAATCGTCACTCTTCTAGGAATGCTTCAGGACGGCAACGATCCGCTCACAGAGAGCCGAAGTCTGAAAAAGTCGCGGAGGCCTCCGCGAGCGAATCTATCGACTCTGAGTCGGACACGATAGATTCTGATCGGCCAGATACTGACGGCGAGGGATCTCGTGATGCGAGTAGAGAAGAGCGGCGTCCATTCAAATCGCGGAAGCAGCGATTCCTCGAACGGAAAGAGAAAGAGCGTGCTCGCGAAATGGCTGCTCTGGAGGCGTCTCCAGAGATGGAGGCTGAGGGAATCGTAGAAATCTCTCCGAAGGGATTCGGTTTTCTGCGTGAGCGTGCCCGGAGTTTTCAGCAATCACCGAACGATGTTTTCGTCACTCCAGAGATGCTCCGCACATTTGATCTGCGGGACGGCATGATGGTCCGGGGAATCTCTAAACAGGGCGTCCGCGGTCCGCAGCTCATGGAAATCACTTCCATCAACGGCCAAGCTCCCGTCAAGGATGCGATGTTGCCGTATTTTGAGGAACTCACGGCGATCAATCCGAATAAGAAATACACGCTGGAGACCGAAGCTTCACGACTGACCACTCGTATCATCGATCTGGTCGCACCCATCGGGCGGGGGCAGCGGGCCTTGATCGTCGCACCCCCTAGAACGGGAAAGACGACCCTGTTACATCATATCGCGGAAGGCTTGCAAAAAAACTACGAAGACGAAGTCCACCTCATGGTGATGCTCGTCGATGAGCGCCCTGAAGAAGTCACGGAATTCGAACGTTCCTTCCCCGATATCGAAATCTTCGCCAGTTCGAATGACAGCGAAGCAAAGGAACACACGCGAATCGCCCTCTTGGCGATCGAGCGTGCCAAGCGTCTGGTTGAGTCTGGGCAGCATGTCGTCCTCTTAGTCGATTCCATCACCCGCTTGGCTCGCGCCTTTAATAACTTGATGCGTGGGGGGGGAGGGCGCGGCACGGCCAGCGGTGGCTTGATCGTCGGTGCACTGGAGATGCCCAGACGCATCTTTGCTGCCGCCCGCAATACTCGCGAAGCTGGCTCGCTCACCATCATTGCTACAGCTCTGGTGCAGACGAACAGCAAAGCGGATGAGGCGATCTTCCAGGAATTCAAAGGCACCGGAAACATGGAACTGGTCCTAGATCGACAGCTCGCTCAGAATTACATCTATCCAGCGGTAGACATCAATCGCTCGGGCACCCGGCGAGAAGAGCTTCTACTCCCCCAGCACTCATTAGAGAAAATTTATGTGATCCGTCGTGGTCTCAGCGGTCGCCGTCCGACTGACGCGATGGAATGGCTGCTGGGCGTGATGCAGCGCTATCCTACCAATGCGCAAATGCTGATGGACATCAAGGTGACAGCACTCTCCTGACTCACCCTTGATCTCTATTCGTGATGACGAACCGAGATTTTGTACGAAAAAGATCGTTTTCTTCTGAGGCTCTGCTATAAGTCCGCTTATGGCAGAGCAATACACGACAGTCACTCGACAAGGATACGGGAGTAAAATTGGTAATTCAATCTTTCTTGCCCTCGTTGGTTTCGTGGCGCTTCTCGTGGGTGCAGGAGTTTTGTTTTGGAATGAAGGACGAGCTGTCCATCGTGAAAAAGACCTAAAAGAAGGGGAAAAATCGCTCGTCGTGATCGAGTCTGATCAAGTCGATCAACAGAACGAGAAAAAATTAGTCTATCTGACTGGCCCCACGGTCGTCAACGCCCCTATTCATGATACTGACTTTGGAGTAACAGTCGAGGCGATCAAGCTCTCTCGAGAGGTCCAGATGTATCAGTGGATCGAGTCGAAGCACACGACGAAGAAGGATAAAATCGGTGGAGGCACTGAAACCACCACGTCTTACACCTATGATAAAGGATGGTCCTCCAATCACATTCAGTCGAGTTCATTTCATGTCCCTACCGGGCACGAGAATCCCACTCCTGCATATACCAACTCCTCCACTTATGCGGAAAAAGTAACCGTTGGGGCCTTCTCACTTCCTCGCGATCTGGTGACGAGGATCGGAGGTCAAACGCCACTGCCCGTTACCTCGCTCGACGCTGCCAGTGAATCGGTGAAAGCAAAAGCGAAATTGTCACCATCCGAAATCTACATCGGTCCTGATCCTGCCCATCCACAGATCGGCGATCTGCGGATCACGTTCTCAACGATTCCCACGGGTCCGGTGAGCATCGTGGCGATGCAGAACCAGACATCTCTGGTCCCCTACCCCACCCGAACGAAAGGCACGCTCGTCTTAGTGGAAACTGGGGAGGTACCACCTGCTGCGATGTTCCAACATGCGCATCAGTCGAATACTTTCCTCACTTGGCTTCTCCGGATCGGAGGATTTCTCGGGATGTGCATCGCCTTTTCCATGATCCTCGGTCCCATCGCTGCATTCTCCAGTTTCGTGCCATTCTTCGGCCGTCTCGCTCAGAGCGGAATCGGCATCATCGGATTTCTTCTGGGCAGTATCAGTTCTCTTCTCATCATTAGCGTCGCTTGGATTTTTTACCGCCCTCTTCTGGGAATCCTAATCTTGATAGCAGCCATCGTTCTGCTCACTCTGCTGGTGAAGACGATACGCCGCACTCGTCCCGCCGTCGTAGAACAAGCTCCGCCGCCCATCCCACCCATGCCGTAACGTGCAGTAGCGGCTGCTGCAATCGCATAATCTACGAATCCATAGGTGGGTATTCTGCGATCTGTAGAAGGAATCTCGCTCACACAAATTTTAGTAAATTCCTCGTATTCACGCTTTCCCGGTAGCAATCTTAGAAAAAGTAATGGATGCTTACCGTTTCTCTCTGCATTGGATAAGGTCGTCATATCACGAAAGACTGTTTATCGTCTCTCCCTCTACCAGCGATGTCTGAATCGTTTGCAAGAGGATGAGGCTGAGACCGTTTCATCTGAAGATCTGGCTCATTTGGCTGGAATCAAACCGACTCAAATTCGCAAAGATCTCGCCTGTATCGGACAGTTCGGGACCCGTGGACTCGGCTACAACGTGGCGACTCTGTCCAAGGTGATCTCCAGCGCCCTCGGCTTGTCTGCCTCTCAGCCTATCGTGATTGTCGGAGTCGGGAATCTTGGTTCCGCCCTACTGCACTATGGTGGATTTCGTAAGGAAGGCTTTGAGATTATCGCTGCCTTTGACGCGGATCCAGATCGGGTCAAAGCTCGTGGCGAACTGGAGTTCCCGATCCATCACGTCCGGGACTTGGGAAGCTTCGTTCGAGAACACGGTGTGCGCATGGCGATCATCGCAGTTCCTGAGGCAGCGGGACAAGAGATTGCAGATATCCTCGTGAATGCAGGGATTCAGGCAATTCTCAACTTTTCTCCCACAGTTCTGAAGCTACCGGAATCGATCGGAATCAATCAGATGGATTTGGCCGCAGAACTCCGCAGTCTCAGCTTTTTTTTGAGATAATGAAGCTTCTCTTGAGTCGAAACGATGCTCGAAGGTGACTGGCGACAAAACGCGACACTGTTTACGATCCAGTTGTAATCGCCCCTTCTCAGGAAGCTTTTTTAATACGATAGAAAGAGTTTTACTTGAATATAGTTTTAATAAAAACTATATTTTCCATTATATTACTCATGTCTTCATCCGACATTGACATTTCTAGCATATCTGCCACCCGCGACCGCTCTCTCCGACTTGCGGTAGCTACCTCTTTGATGTCTAAAATCGGGACGATCGTCCTGAGGCTGGTATCGATTCCTATCGCCGTTCATCTTTTAGGAATGGAGATGTTCGGCGTTTACACGGCCATAACGATGGCTGTGGGGATGATCGACATGCTTCATATCGGCATCGGTCCGGCACTGACGAAAGCTTTAGCCAAAGTAGTAGCTCGAGGAGATCGAGAACAGGAACGCAGCATTTTTGCGACGTCGATTCTGATCAGTGTAGGCCTGAGCTTCGCAGCCACGATAGGGGCTGTGGTATTACTCCTGAACGTACCGATTCCACAATTGTTCGGAAAAGAATTCGCTCCAGTCCAGACCGAGATGCTACGCGCAGCTCTGCTGGGCCTGATGATTATCCAAGTAGAGATGACGTGTATCCCCTTCGAAATGGCGAGGGATGGCTATCAAGAAACTCGATACACGAACAGTTGGGGAGCGGGAGGCAATATCTTCGGCGCCTTACTTTTGCTTTGCGGCGTCTGGTTCTTTCCAAGCATCGAATTCCTTCTGATCGCCGTGAACGGCTCAATCAGCTTGGCCAAACTCGGCAATGCCTGTCATCTCCTCCTCCAGCGTCCCTACCTCTTTCCACGATTCTCTCTGTTTCGCAAGAATCTGGTTCTTCCGCTGGCAAATGATGGAATCCGCTTTTCTATCACCTATATCTTAGCAGCGGCAGTGGAATACAACCTGATGGCCTTTTTGATCGGGCACCGTGTGAATCCTGAATCAGTCGGCGTATGGAATGTCATGGTCACGATCCATTTTTCTCTAACGGGCCTCGTAGCGATGATCACGAAGCCCTATTGGCCGGCGCTAATGGATGCCTTCGAACGCGGCGACAGTCGATGGATCGCCCGCAGTTCTAATAGACTTCGTCTCGGTGGGGTCGGCTTTTCGGTAATCGCTGCGATCGCTCTGGTCGCCGTCGGTCCTTGGGTAATCGGACTATGGGCTGGGAGTCAGATATATTCAGAACCTCCTGTGGGATTCCGCCCGGATCGCATCGCGCTACTAGCCTTTTCTGTCTATTTTATTGCACATATTTGGCGGCATGTGAACCAGACGCTCGCACTAGGAATCGGATGGGTCACCCCTGTCGCACGAGCTGTAGTCGCAGAGGGTCTAATCCTGTTAGCAGGTGCATCTTGGGCGCTATTCCACGGACATGGTTTGGCTGTCATATACACGATTATGGCTATATCAATTCTCGGTGTG
>JBDHQE010000106.1:0-11601 GCA_039806885.1 Verrucomicrobiales bacterium | reverse complement strand
GGTTTAGGTTACACTCTCTTCGCATATCCGACCATCGTAGTTTAGTCACTGGCCTGATTTATTGGGAGCCGCTCAATTCTGGGGGCAGAGCCAGACCTGCTCGTCTTGCTGGAGGAGTTGCACAATCCTGACGACCCACATTCCACGATCCAGCAAGAACTCGGATTTCGAGCGGAACGATTCGCACCTCAGGAAGAAAACTGGATGGAGGAGGAAGCGGTAGCTCTCGTCGGAGTCGGACAGGACGTAGAATCTTGGGAACAAGAAAATCAAAACCCGTTTATCAAATGAGAATCAAATACACGCAGAACACCTTATTCACGCTCACAGCCCTTTGTGGGGCACTGTTTCTGACAGAAGTCACGGCAGAAAATACGCGCCCCTTTCAAATCGCGCACCGCGGTGCCAGCGGTTATGTGCCTGAGCACACCCTGGCGGCAGAATCGCTCGCTTACGGATTGGGGGCAGAATACATCGAGCAGGATGTTGCCATGACCAGCGACGATGTGCCCGTGGTGACACACGATATTACACTCGACTCGACGACGGACGTAGCGAAGCTCTTTCCGACTCGTGCCCGTGAGGACGGAAAATTTTATGTGATCGACTTTACTTTAAAGGAAGTGAAAAGCCTCCACGCACGCGAGCGCTTCAATCCCAAGACGGGAGAACCCGTGTTTCCGAATCGCTTTCCCAATCAGATTCCTCAATTCCGGATTCCCACCTTCGAGGAAGCTCTCGGCCTAATTACTGGCCTCAATCACAGCACGGGTCGCAAAGTGGGAGTACATGTGGAAATCAAACGCCCAGGTTGGCATCTCGCCCAAGGAAAAGATCTAGGCGCTGCAGTGGTTCAGATGCTAGCAAAATACGGATTCAGTGGAAAGGACGATCATTTCTTCATTCAGTGCTTTGAGTTCACCGAAGTGAAACGCCTCCGTGAAAAGCTGAATTATCAAGGACCACTGGTTCAACTCATGGGAGGGAAAAAAGGCGAGGACGGGACAGATTTTGTCCACATGCGCACGCCTGAGGGATTACGGGAACTGGCGAAATGGGCCGACGGCATCGGCCCCTCGATCACGAGTTTTATCTCAGGAGAGTCTCCCGAGTCGAGAAAGATCTCCAGCCTAGTCGCTGACGCAAAAGCAGCGGGTCTATACACACACGCCTGGACCGCTCGGGCAGACGAGCTTCCCAAATGGGCGACCAGCTACGACGACGTGATCCGCGCTTTGACAGAAGCAGGCGTCGCAGGTTACTTCACCGACTTTCCAGGATTGGGACGATAAAACGGCCTCGACCGTTGGATGCGTTGCTACACACCTTTTCCATCGACCTCTGCACACTTGAGCGATTTCCTCTCCGCATTGACCTTCATGCGGACATTGAGAATTTCCACGCCTAGAGAGAAGGCCATCGCAAAATAGACGAATGCTTTCTGGAAATGGAAGTGGAACCCCTCAGCCACTAAGGTCGTCCCGATTAGAAGAAGAAACGAAAGCGCCAGAACTTTCACCGTGGGATGGCGACTGATGAAGTCACTGACGACGCCAACAAAAATTAGCATGAATCCAACCGATGCCAGAACTGCCAGAACCATGATCGACACATGATCGACCATTCCCACGGCAGTAATGACTGAATCGAGGGAAAATACGATATCGAGAACGGCGATCTGCGCGAGGAGCGCCATATAGGAGCGCTTCGCATGGGCACTATCGAAAGAGCCAGTCGATTGAGTCGTTTCGGACGGAGCTTCTTCATACCCCTCGACCTTGTGGTGCAATTCCTTCGTGCTCTTCCATAGGAGGAAAAGCCCTCCGGAGATCAATATCAGATCTTTTCCAGAAATCGGATGATTCCATATCGTGAAAAAAGGATCCTTTAACTGCATCACCCAGGCGATGCAGAGCAGCAGCAGAATACGGGTGAGCATGGCGAACACCAGCCCAAGCATTCGTGCGCGCGGACGACGGTCTTTCGGCAGTCGATCTACCAGAATCGACAGGAAAACGATATTATCGACCCCTAGGACGATCTCCATCGTCGCCAAAGTCAACAGCGCGATCCATCCCTCAGCCGAAGCCATCCAGGAAAAATCAAGAAACCCAGTAGCGAGGCAGGGATCGGGGAATGGCATGGCAGCACGAGACACAGAGTTTGGAGAAGCAGTAAGCGGAAACGCCTATTTTGGCAAGATTAGGAAGGAAGCAGAAAGTGGAATTTTAACCCTGATCCAGGAGTGGAATATTATGAATCAATAAAAGGGTAAATGTGCCGTGAAGAATGCTTTGAAAAGCCTCTTATCAAAGGAAAAGAGCCAGGCAGGTTTCCCCACCTGGCTCCCCAGTATATTACGTCCACGACCAAACACCGTCCGATCGAAATTTTTCACTTCCGTCCCATCATTCCTGATTTCAGTTCCGATGACACACGATGACTTCTATCGAGAATTTGCTCCAAATCGCTTCGATTGCGACTTCCGGCGGGCATCTCTCCAATCATCCGAGACAAATCCGCCTGCATTTCTTTGATTTCAGCAAGCACCCGCAGGTCGCTCTCATCATTTACCACAGGATTTTCACTGATCGATACAGGCTGAAAGCGACCCGATACGCGGGAAGTCGCGGCACGCTCTCCGCCGTCCATTGTTACGAATCCATGAACCAAAACACTGTTCTCCGTCACAGAACTGACGCCCCCTTCCCGTGCACTCAGATCGCGATCCACCAGAGTCGAACGGAATCCTTGGCCAGACGCCCAAGTCATCGATGAAGGGAGATAGGAATCCACCCGCTCCGGAGAGGCGACTCGCGACAGCGACGGGCCTGGGCGAAAACCAGCCGGAGTGATTGCCTCATCTCCGATATAGCTGGAATCAATATCATACGCCAGATCCTCGGAACCATCCGCCAGATCCAATACGGAGAGATCCTCGATCTCATCGGCCAACAGAAGTTGCGGGGTATGGATCGTATCCGCAGCCGCAACCGTGGCTTCAGCCAAGGTTTGAGCCGATGTGGCTGACATCGCCCTGTCTGCCAGCGAGGCCGATTTCATCGTAGTCTGCTGTTTCACGGCGAGCGATCCGACGACGGCCATTGCCCCGATCACTGCCGCTACAGCGAATTTTTGACGAACGCCGAAGAAAGGTCTCACGACATTCGATGGTTCTGAAGTCTCAGCATTCGCCACAGCCACCAAGCGGAGTTGTGGACGCTCACACTCCGAAAGCCACTCCTCACTCAGACCGTGACGGAGCAAGTCCATCACTTCACACATTGATGCTAGATCACGACTCGCCGCAGGAGACTCCAGAAGCAGCGCTTCAAATTTCGCCGACTCCGCTGGGCTGAGTTCGCCCAGAGCATAGGCTGTCATCTCAGGATCATCAGGATTGACAGGTTCACGATTCATAATGGAAATAGAATGGGGGTAAAGTCACTCAATCGGAAGAGAAAGAATCAGTCAGAAATTTCCACGCCCATCAAGGCGCGGAGTCGTTTTATGCCCGTGTGGATGAGAAAGCCGACGTTACTCACGCTGAGTCCCGTCACGTCCGAGATTTCTTTATAACTGAGATCTCCCTGAAACTTCAGTCGGATCACTTCGCGCTGATTCTCGGGCAATCGATCAAGTAGCGCCATCACCTCCACATGTCGCTCGCGCTCCTCCATCGCACGTGACGGGTCAGGAGCTGAATCATTAATGCTCTCAAAAACTTCTCCGGCGGAAGAAATCATCGGATTCTCCTTCCGCAAAATATCGATCGCCCGATTCCGACAGACGGTATAAAGCCAGCTTTTCAGACGCCCTTGAATCGTAGTCGGATCTTGAGCGTGCAGCTTGATAAAGGTATCCTGGACCACATCGCGAGCGCGATCCCAATCACCCCTCAGCAGTCCAGCTGCGTAGCCCGTGAGAGGGCCTTCGAAATCTGCTTGAGCAGATTCGACAAGTTCGCGGGGCGAAACTTCCATAAGTTGGAGTAGAGGGGCCGGCATTGCAGGAATTCTCACCGCCTAAAACGAACCGACTCCGGATTTATTAGAATTTAGTTAAAAAACTGTATCACAGTTCCCGATTTTCTCAAGAACAGCTCTAACCCAATACGAAAGATTCGAACAGCCCGCTCCACTCACCTCCTGCTCGCGCGCTTCATCTTTTCGCGTCCTCGCGAATCTTCTTCCATCGCTTGTGCATCCAGATCCACTGCTCAGGATGGCGGAGGATGATGCGTTCGATGGCCTCATTGAATCGCTTGGTATTTCGCGAGAGAATGTCCTTCGTCCGTCCCTTCACCTCCACCTCGACCGGTTCCTCGAAACGCAGTACATGCGTCCCATCTGGCTCGCGCCAGCTCGACGACGGAATGACCGGAGCTCCCGTGAACTGTGATAGGACCGCCAGACTCTTGAACGTATGAGCCGAATGTCCGAAAAATTCAGATGGAATGCCGTATTTCTTGATCGTGAACTGATCGAAAATACAGACGACGATTCGATTATCCTCCAGCAGATCGAGAATATCGTCCAGAGAGCCGCTCTTCTCCAGTGTCCCAAACCCTGCCTTCTGAAAGCGATGCATCACCATCCAGTTGAACCACGCCGGCTTGAGTGGACGACGAATAAAGTGCAATGCCCCTCGATATTGGGGAAACTGAGCCATACCAGCCACCGTGGATACCTCCCAGTTGCCGAAGTGTCCCGTGAGCAGGAGCACTCCCCTCCCCTGTTCCCGTGCAGCGGCGAGATGCTCGAAGCCCTCGATGCGGACCATCTTCGTTCGACGTACCTGTGTCATGAAGGCCATTTGAACGAACTCGATCAGGAACTTCACAAAGTGGCCGTAGTAGGCCTGGGCAATCTCGATGATACGCTCCTCGTCCAGCGTATCTCCGAAAACGCGATGCAGATTCTCCAGCACGACTTTTCGCCGGAGAGGCAGCACATGATAGGTCAGTCTACCGTACCAGGGCACGACCATCGTCATCGGCTCCGGGGACGCGACGGCGGTCGCATTCGTCGCAGTATGAGTCGTCGAAATCGAAATCGATGCGACGCGGTAGCGGTTCATCACCATACGAGCACGCTCAGATGGCCGAATCCTCGGTTGTCCGTAACCGTCCTTCGAGACAGAAAAATCGTGCGGCTCGATCGTCCCCAGACATATCTCTTTGGGAAATAGCTTGCAACAGGCTTCCTTGGAGGCGAATCGCGCCGCCAATTTCTGGAGACGTCCATCTCCCTTTCCTGCATCATCCAGTTCTTCCTGCGAAAAAAACCGCAACAACCCTTCGGAGTCAAGATCTCGACAGAGCTTGTCGATCCGTGAGATTTCAACAGTGTCGATCCCCTGTCGCATCAAAAAGTCGATCAAATGACATCTCGTTCTCGGAAGCCGTACCCGATGCGAACGTGAGAAACTCTCGTAAATCCCCTTTCTCGAGAGGTAACGCAACTCAGATAAAATCGATCACCTAGATCGCAACGGGCTTCCCGGAGGTAGCAGAAGCATAGATCGCATCGATGATCTGCATCAGCGCCAATCCCTGTTCCGGAGTATTCAGAGGCTCTGCACGCCCTTCGATCGTCTCGACGAAATTTGCCGCCGATGCGATCCGTCCCATGTCCTCGCAGGGTTCTACAGAGATCGAGCGATCCACCCGTTCTCCATTTTCCTGCGTATAGAGTTCACAACTATCAATCGCCGTATCGTCTAAGCCATCCGTTCCGAACAGTCTCTCGATTTTCCCTCCCGCACGGACTCCCTGAAAGACCACCGAAACCTCCTCACGCTTCACCATCTCTGCCCAAGACATCTGAAAGCTGAGAACCTGCCCCGTGTCAAATCGGACGAATCCATGCGCAGCAGACTCCACATCAGTCGTTCCCCCTTCCCGGTCAGGAATGCCCCAGGGGCCTTTGAACTCCTTGAGCGTGATGTGATCGTCAAAGGTATTCGCCAGAACGTAGGTCGGTTTGGGATTCCCCATCAGATAAATCGCTAAGTCCATCATGTGCAGAAGGTCGATCACCGGTCCACCGCCTGAGAGAGCCTTCGTGGTAAACCAACCTCCGAATCCCGGAATCCCAGTCCGACGGATCCACTTCGCCTGCGCGGAATTGATACGTCCGACCACTCCGCTCTGAATCAGTTTCACCATTTCACGCGACTCCGGGCGAGCGCGGTTGTTGAAATTGAACATGAGATGCTTTCCCGCCTGATCCCGAGCTTCGATCATCTGGCGCACCTCGCTCGCATTGAGTGCAGGCGGCTTTTCACAAAAGACATGCTTTCCCGCTCCGAGAGCACCGATTGCGATCGGTGCGTGGTATTTATTCGGCACGATCACCGAAACCGCGTCGATGTCCGTGCGCAGCATTTCCGCTACGTCACCATACACATGCTCGATCTGATTCCCATCAGCCGCACTTTGCGCTGCCTCGACATTCACATCTGCGATGGCCACGACCTCGGCTCCTCCTTTCCGAAAACCGTCGATGTGGTAGCGGACCATTCCGCCCGCTCCTATGATACCAATTTTTGTTGCCATACTCGTCGTGTTGGTTCTCTCCTGAGAGGATTCATTTACCTCGATTCACTCTGGATCGGACAAGCGGAAAGACAAGAAAGAATCTGAATCTGTGCTCAGAGAGAATCCCTAATCCCTAATCGAGGAATACTGTCTGCCCTAGTCGCACAATCAATTCTCACTCACCTTTGCCCTTCCCCTTTGCCGGAGCCTCACTCTTCGCCTTTTCCGCACCGTTACTGGGGGCCGGAGTCGCAGGAGCGGCCGCAGGAGTCGTGGTTGCCGGAACTGCGGCAGGGGTCTCAAGCTCGGACGCCTTCACTTGCATCCCCGCCTCCAGGGCTAATCTGGTCGTCTCTTGGGTAATATCGACATTGGCAGCCGATGTGAAAATCGGAGGTGTTACCTTCATTAGGACCACATCCAGCCCCTTCGCTTGAGCTGCCTTGAGTGCGAGAGGCTCTAATCGGATGCGGAATTCATTGATCATCCGGACACGCTCCTGATTCAGTTGAGCCTGTGCCTGATTCCGGAGCCGGTTAAACTCCTCATTTAATTGCTGGTTCGTAGCCACGATCTCGCGCTTCTTTTCATCAGTAGGATTCTGCCCCGCCGATTGTTCCACATCGGTCATCTGCTTCTGCAGCGTTTCTTGAGTAGTTTTCAGCTCCGCATTCATGTTGTTCTGAATATTCAGAAGATCGACTTGGACTTTTTTCTCCACTCCGAGCTGACGGGCTACCTCATCGATATCGAGGACGGCTACTCCACCGCTCTGTGCGAAGGTGGGGAAAGCGATAAGAGCGAGAGAAAAGACGGCAAAGGAGAGCTTTTTCATAATTTACAGTTTGTAAGGGGATCGATGAATTCAAATTTCAAAGTTGGAGAGCGTAAAACAAGAACCCTCTCAAAGTCCATACCTTTTCACCCTTTTATTCAAATTCTCTCAAAAAGTATTCGAAAACAGACTTTATCATTGAATTTTCCACTGGCACCCGCTCCTATTCCGGGCATAGCTTCTGACCGGACGATACCATTGGTTCGAGCGTTCTCTCTCGGCTTACCTCTCGCTCTTCTTTTCGTCCAGGTAGGCTCTGTCGTTCTCTTTCCTGTCTTTCTCTCTCCAATCACATGTCGAATCCATCGTATTTTGTCGTCTCCCGTGAACAGCACGAATCCTTGGTCCGTGCAGCCTATGAGCATCGCGGCTATCAGCCCGACGAGTCCGCTGCAGCTGCCCGGATGTGCTCGGAAGCCTCCTGGCACGGAATCCGCACGCACAACGCCCTGAAAGCCCTGCATCTGGACGAACTCTTCGGCGCTGGCGCTGGTGGCTGTGTTCCCGGAGCCAAAGTCGAAATCCGCGAATCCCGCTTCCCCGCTGTCCAGAGCTGGAACGCAAATCGCAAGCTCGGTCAGGCGGTCGCCTTCGAAGCCATTGAAACTTGCATTCGCCTCGCCGACCAATACGGATCCGGCACGGTGGCGATTGACAATGCCTTCCACTACCTCTGGGGCGGCGGTTACGTGATGGACGCCGCCAAGCGAGGCTACATCGCATACACCAACTGCACCTCCACTCTGGCTGAAGTCGTCCCCTTCGGCGGGAAATTCCCCACGCTGGGCACCAATCCTCACAGTTGGGGCTTTCCCACCACTCAAGCTCTCGGCTATCCAGTCGTGATCGACTGGGCGACTTCAGAAATCGCGATGGGCAAAGTTCAGCAGTATCGCAACGAAAACAAAAAATTGGAGGCTCCCTTTGGCATCGATAAGGACGGCAAGCCCACCGACGATCCCTTCGCCGTGGTCGCGCTCGCACCCTTCGGACGGCACAAGGGATACGGTCTCGGGCTCCTGAATGAACTCTATGGAGCTGCCATCGGCGGTTCTCTACCCACGTTACGCGGTCGTGCGCATGAAGCCGAAGGGACAGGGGAAAAAACCACCAGCGCCTTCTACTTTCAGGTCGTGCATCCAGACGCCATCTCAGGCGAGGACTTTTCCAATGGGCGAACCCAGGCAGAAAATATCACCGCTGTGCTACGAGATATCTTCAGTCATGGGAACGAAAACTGCATGCTCCCCGGCACCATCGAAGCGAACAGTGCGAAGCTGAGCGAACGAGCGGGCGGCCTGCTCTTCACGGAAGCGGAGATTCGAGGCTTCCACAAACTGGCTGAAGAAAGCGAGTTCGAAGTAGAGAAATGGGACCCTGCCAGTCTCCCCACATTCACTGCCTGAGCGGTATTTTCAGATCGAGATCAGGTAACTCATCAGTGTGCGGCTTACTCATTTGAAGTCGTGCTCTGACAAGGGATCGATCTACTGCGACGACGAAGATCTCACCATCCTGCGATGGAGCGATTAGGAATTCGACTCGCCTGAATCACCTCGGGCCAAATCGACACCGATTTTTGACATTGACAGCGTCGAGAATTTCCCGCTAGCCTCGCACGAGAACTCTCAGCAGCCCTGAGTTCCTAAAAATATGAGCTCAGTCCCACTGCTTTCTCGTCGTCGGAGATTCCTGAAACTTAGCGCAGGAGCCTGTGGATGGACTCTGTTGGGAGCGGCTCGATCATGGGCTGCACGAACTCCACTGCCCACGCGGAGCGAGTTTTCATTCCTGCATTCCTACGATTCTTCCGGGCGGTATTGGGAGGGGATAGAGGAAGCCGGTCTGCTACGCCCCACCAATGGTGTGCGACTGGTGAATTCTCCCTTCGGAGAGAATTCAGACCAGCGATTTAATACCGTGGCAGCAATCGGCGGGCCACTTCACAGAATCCTGCAAGAGCGGAAACCGTACTTCGTCATCGACCGCGTCTGTGGCGGAGCGCCCTACCGCGACTATGCCTTCGATCAGGGATTGATCGCACATTACACAGAATTGCTGGGTGAGCGCTTTCTGGGCGGACAGGTTCATGAGGTACTCTCGAACACAGGCAATGACTGGAGGCGGTTTCGCACGGCGAACGAAGAAAAGTCAAAGGCTCCCATCAATCCGGACGACTTTCGTAACTACTTCGACTGGAGCGGAGCAAAGCAGTGGCTGGAATACGGCACGCTCGACGATTACGCAGGGCGCACCCACCCCAGCAACGAAGCAGAATTTTGGAAGGAAGTGGAGCAAAATGTGAAACGCCAGAGCACTCGATTCGGCGGACATTTTTCATACGCGGAGGGGACGAATCGTGGTGAACTGGCCTGGACGACATTTTACCGCTTCGGAGCCACAAGTTGTTTTGTGGAAGTCGGTCCATGGGCAGCCTCGCAGAGTCAGTTTTCTATTGCTTCAGCGCGGGGAGCCGCCCGCGCCACTGGAAGGCCTTGGGGCGTCTTCTATGCTCCTTGGGGGCCGAAAGGTTGCACCAGTTGGCTCAGTCCCGAAGAATCGTCGTGGAATGTGCCGAAATCATCGATGGATGCCAGCGGATGGCCCGTTGGCCCGGAATATGGGCCGTCGAGCGCCTTTCAGCGCCGTGTATTTTTTCACACTTTCCTCTCGGGTGCCCATACCTTACACGAGGAATGGGGTGCCGAGTGCAACCTGAGTGATATCGCTGGAGGAGTTCTTTCCTCCTACGGTCGAGTCACACGCGATTTGCTAAACTTCCAAGATGCCCATCCGGACGTAGGAGTGCCATTTACCCCGATCGCGTTAGTAGCGGAACCAGGACTACCCCCCAACACCGCTGTGTGGGCAGATATCAAAGAAGCAATCTTCGCACGTTCAGAGTTTGATAAAGTTCAAGCGACACGCCCACCCGCCGGCAAGGCCGAAGCCGGCGGCTATCCTTGGATGGCCATCCCAGAAGTGTTCGACATCGTTCCTCACGATGCTTCAAGCGCTCTTCTGGAGCGCTATGAGGAAGTAATTCTCGCTTCATCGACAGATGCAGCAGAGCGCTTGCGTGCGGCTGTCGGGAGACTCTGTCCCTTCCAGGGGAAAACGACGCTCTCCATGCAGGTGAACTATCGAGCCTCTGACGGAGCGTGGATTCTGGGAATCTACAATCCCTGGGGTGCCGTCCGAGGAGACGTGGAGGCATCCGGCAGTATCCTCGATCCCCAGTGTGTCCAGCGCGATGTAATTTCCGCAAAATCCGGGGTGAAGAGCTTCCGCACGCTACACGCCTGGCCTGAAGGAACAGGTGCTGAGTCCAACGGGAATGCAATCGCCTGTGAAGTCGGCCCCGGCGGCACCCTAATTCTGGAAGTTTCTCTCAATGCTTGAGCGAAACAGACGCGCTGAAGAATGTGATCGGTCGACTCATGCGTCACTGGCGAAACTCTCGCTCTGGATGCCTATCAGACTCATCCAATCCTCAGAGCTCCTAGGCCGAAAGAGCTCGTCTATCACTGCCCGCTCACCCCCCTGAGACTCACCGCCCCATCGCACCACGGAGCAGCCCGATATACCAGAACCAGATCGCGGGTCCGGTGAAAATCCAAGTAAAGGCTCCGAGTGCCAGATAGGGACCAAAGGGCAGAGGTCGTGACCACTGTTCACGGAAGACTGCCTTTTGCATCAAACCAACGACGGCTCCGACGACGGATGCTGCGAAGACGGTGAAAATCGCGGCTTGAAAGCCGAGAAAAGCTCCGATCATAGCCATGAATTTCACATCGCCAAAGCCCATCGCTTCACGGGGAACCACGGCTTTCGTGATGCGACCAGAGACTTTTTTCACAGTATCCAGCTCGACGCGCTGGCCATTCAGTTCCAAAGCATCGAATAATCCACGAAAGCTCTGACAATCCTGCTTTGCATCATCGAAATAGAGTTCCTCGACGTCGAGCTCCAGTCGATCCCAATTCCGGAAAAATACATCAC
The DNA here is from genome assembly GCA_039806885.1 of Verrucomicrobiales bacterium. GTDB lineage: Bacteria > Verrucomicrobiota > Verrucomicrobiia > Verrucomicrobiales > DEV007 > Arctic95D-9. Next base: position 223 of record JBDHQE010000106.1, on the reverse strand, counting down.
CCCATTCGTAGCTGTGCTCACCCAGTCGAATCAGAATCGGTGATTCCTCACCTCCGGGCTGGGAGATCTCAAAATCAACGGCCTCGTCCCACTGATGCTGAATCTTGCCGAAGAGCATTTTCCCCATCAGCACGATCATCCAGAGCAGAGAAAACCCGACCGCCGCGCCGATGCCGCCCATCATCCCCCCCCTCCACCAGAGCGTCTCTCCGTGCAGAGCTGG
>JBDHQE010000105.1:0-11802 GCA_039806885.1 Verrucomicrobiales bacterium | reverse complement strand
CCGAATCGCTTTTCTACACCGAGACCATGCCTCGCCTCGTGGAAAAGCACCCGACTCTGAAAATCGTCTGTGAGCACATCACTACCGCATCTGCTGCGACTTTTGTGCGGAGTGCCTTTGACCACGTCGCTGCGACGATCACGCCTCAGCATCTGATGTTCACCATCGGCCATCTCGTGCAGGGGCTGCGCTACCATCTCTACTGCCTGCCGCTGGTCAAATTTGACGCCGACCGCTCTGAGCTTCGAGAAGCAGTGCTCTCGCCTGGACAATCGAAATTCTTTGCAGGGACAGACAGCGCTCCTCACACGGACAAGCTGACGGAATGCGCTTGTGCCGCCGGATGCTACACTGGAGGCTGCGCTCCCCAGCTCTATGCCTCAGCCTTCGAGCAGGCCGGTGCCGATCTCAGCACAGCCACAGGGCAGGACGCATTCTCACGCTTTCTCTGCACGAACGGACCCGCCTTTTACGGCTTTCCAGCTTCCGAGAAAAGCTTCACTCTCCTGCGCGAACCCTCACGCCCCCTTCCCTTCTCCGTCGAAGGCAAGGAAGTCGTTCCCCTGCCTCACGGTCTGGGCTTCGATCTCGATTGGTCCATCGCCATCGACGACTGAACTGAGAGTCATTCAAAGGGTCTCCCGCAAAGGCGCGGAGGCGCAGAGGTTTTTTAAACGAGTTCCAGAGGATCAAAGCTCTGGAACCAATAGACAATGAAAGCGTAACGCACGTTCTAAACCTAAAGTGTTACCTATGTCCTGACTGGTCCATCCTTCCTAATTCCACCATCCCTTTTCCAAGCTGAAAAAACTGTTATGTCGTGTGAGCGAAAAAGATCACCCAAATAGCGGAATCCCTTAGCCCTGTCTCCAGGCTAGCTGATGGACCTCATTATGTCGTGGGTGCTTGGAGTCGAGGCAAATCAGCTTCATCGTCATGTGATCGGCAGAGAACGTAGTGCGCACCCAGCCTAGGGGAGCCTCGGGTTTAAATATATAACCGACAGCAGGTAGATTGACACGGTGATAATTTCCGTCAGTCCCAGGCTCCACCGTCCAGTAGTGGCTATGTCCCCAGATCCATGCTTTGGCAGCAGGAGAACGATCCATGATCGCTTGAAAGGCTTCCGTATCCATCAATCCACGAGCACGAGGAGGCTTTTCCCCTGGCTGTAGAGGAGGAAAGATCTGTGGATAATGGTGAAAAATGATCACTGCCGACTTTTCGTCAGGCTTGGCAAGTTCTTTTTCCAACCAATCCAGTTGGGCTGCTCCCAGTTCGCCAGGGGTCTTGTTGACGGGCGGTAAGAAGGAGTCCATTAGGATCAGACGCGAAGTAGACGTCTCTATCAGAGCACAGCGTCTGTCTTTGACAGGCGAACTGTTGGCGAGCTTCCCAAAAGCACTCGTAATATTCTCAGGCAAATCATGATTTCCCAGTAACAAGTGCAGAGGCAGCCCAGCATCAAGGATCGGCTGGACTATTTTCGCGAGAGTTTCGTAATCCTCAGGACGACCAGTGTTGCGAGCACAATCACCGTTGATGATCACACCGGCGAGAGAGTCCTTCTCTGCCAAGATTTCGCGGACGACCTGTTCGAGATTCTCAGCCATACATGATTCTCGCGATACAAAAGACCTGTCAGCATCGATATGGACATCAGATAGCAGCGCCCAAGTATCTGACTCGGCAGCGGAAACAAATCGATTCACCATGAGAGATCCTGCTACCAGTGAAGTAGAAGTCAAAAACTGGCGTCGTGATTGAGAGACTAGATGGATGGGCATGTGTCCAGTGTGTCGGAAATGCCTGACTCTGAAAAGGAAAAAAGATAGCGGATTGAGGTTACTTGCGAGGCCCACTCTTCCCACTAGCCCAGTCATCCAAAGAATCTCCCGCAGAGGCGCGGAGGCGCAGAGGTTTTTTAAACGAGTTCCAGAGGATCAAAGATCTGAAACCATCAGCCCATAAAAGTGTAACCCATGTTCTAAACCTAAAGTGTTACCTATGTCCTGACTGGTCCCTGCTCCATCCCTCATAATTCATACCTCATAACTCCACCATCCCTGCCTCTGCGCCTCTGCGGGACACTTTCCACAAGCCCGGCCATCCGAAGGTTCTCCCGCAGAGGCGCAGAGGCGCAGAGGTTTTTTATAGGTTTTCTTGACTCCTCATAGTATTCTCATGCCTACTCTCAATTTCTTTACAGATATACTGACATCCCCTCCCCCCGCTCATAATCACTTCATAATTCATAATTCATCCTTCATAATTCCCCCATCCCCTTGAAAACTTTCAGCGAAGACAGTCGTGTCAAAATCCCCACCCTTCTCCACCTCACACGGCTGGGATACCGTTACCTGTCGCTCAAATCAGCACAATGGGATGCCGCCACTAACATCTTCCCCGATCTCTTTCATCAAGCGATCGCCAAACTCAATCCCGATGCGAGCGAAGGAGATATCAGTCGCGAACTTCAAGATCTTTCGCTCACTCTTCTCAATAAAGATCTCGGAAAGGCCTTCTACCAGCGCATTACCCAGACGACGGGACTGCGCTTAATCGATTTTGAAAACTTCGATAACAATAGCTTCCACGTCGTCACAGAACTGCCTTATAAAAACGAAGAGGATGTATTTCGCCCCGATATTACACTGCTCATCAACGGCCTGCCTCTTGTCTTTATCGAAGTCAAAAAGCCCAATAATCCCGACGGCATTCGTGCCGAACACAAGCGACTGGAAGATCGATTTCAGAATCCCAAATTCCACCGCTTTCTCAATGCTACCCAGCTCATGTTGTTCTCCAACAACATGGAATACGATGACGCAGCCATAGAACCGCTCCAGGGTGCCTTCTACGCTGCGGCCTCCTATGGTCGTCCCGTCTTCAATTTCTTCCGAGAAGAACGACCTGACGAACTCGCTGATGCCCTCGCTCCGCTCGATACTGATGTTGAAACCTTCATTTTAACCGACACCAATCTCAAGCACATCCGGCATTTACCCGAGTATGCCACCAACTGCTCACCCCATCGTCCCACCAATCGTCTCTGCACCTCCCTACTCTCCCGTCCGCGCCTCGCCTTTCTCCTTCGTTACGCCTTTGCCTACCTGCATACCGGGCAGAAGGTAGAAAAGCACATCATGCGCTACCCGCAGATCTTTGCCACTATGGCGATCGCCCGCACTCTAGACAGCGGAACCCGATCCGGTATCATCTGGCACACCCAGGGCAGCGGCAAAACCGCCCTCGCCTACTACAACGTTCGACATCTCACGAATCACTACTGCCGCCAAGGCATCGTACCAAAATTCTACTTCATCGTAGACCGTATCGATCTGCTCATTCAGGCCTCGAGTGAATTTCGCGCCCGTGGCCTCGTCGTCCATACCATCGACTCCCGCGAGGCCTTCGTCCACGACATCAAATCCCCCCAAGCTGTCCACAATGACTCAGGCGAGGCCGAGATCACCGTCGTCAATATACAAAAATTCAAGGACGATCCCGACGCTGTGCAGCCACAAGACTATGCCCTCGCTCTCCAGCGCATCTACTTTCTCGACGAAGTCCACCGCAGCTACAATCCCACTGGCTCCTTTCTCGCCAACCTCAAGCAATCTGACCCGCAAGCCATTCGTATCGGACTCACCGGCACTCCGCTACTCGGCGACAATCCCTCACGCGCCCTTTTCGGAGACTACATACACAAATACTACTACAATTCCTCCGTCAAAGACGGTTACACCCTGCGCCTCATTCGCGAAGAAATTGCCACAGAATACAGCCTGCGCCTAAAGCAGGTGTTAGAGGAGATTCAGGTGCTGCGTGGAGAGCAAAATCGCACCCAAGTCTACGCCCACAAAAGCTTCGTCAAACCTATGCTCGACTACATCGTCGATGACATGAACCAAGCCCGAGTCATCCACGAAGCTCCCAACATGGGCGCCATGGTGATATGCGATTCCGCCGATCAAGCGCGCATGATGGCACAACTCTTTCAAGAGACCTATGCCGGGAAAAAGAACTTGCCTCACCCCTTCGCCCCCATGCCAGCGGCGAAGGATGAATACAAGGCACGCCCACATCTCACCAATACCATCCTCCGACATGCTCTCATTCTTCACGATGAGGGAACAAAAGAGGAACGCAAACGGTGGCAAGAAGATTTTAAGGAAGGGAAAATCGACATCCTGTTCGTCTACCAGATGCTATTGACCGGCTTCGATGCTCCACGTCTGAAAAAGCTCTATCTCGGACGATTGATTCGAGCGCATAATCTGCTCCAGGCTCTCACCCGCGTGAATCGCCGCTACCAACACTTCCGCTACGGCTATGTCGTCGATTTTGCAAACATCCTAAACGAATTAGAAAAAACCAATCGAGACTACTTCAAGGAGTTACAAAGCGAGTTTGGCGATGAAAGTGAGCACTACTCCAGCCTCTTCCTATCCGAAGAAGAGATACGGAGAGAAATCGACGAGATCAAAGAGACCCTCTTTCACTACAACATAAACAACGCAGAAATTTTTTCTCAGCAAATTTCTGAGATTCAAGATGCCGCCGTCCTCCGCCCCCTGCTTCATGCCTTGGAAAGAGCGCGCGAGCTCTACAATCTCATCCGCACCTTTGACTACCCCGACTTACGTTCCCAACTCGACTTCCAAAAAATCAATGCCCTCCGTATCGAGGCCACCAATCGTCTTCATCTCCTGCACCAGAAAGACCTGCTCGAAGGCAAGGCCGAATCCGAGAACCTCCTCGACATCGCCTTGGAGGACATCTTCTTCCTCTTCAAGAAAGTAGGAGAGAAAGAAATGCACATTGCCGACGAACTCTATAGTACCCTCCGTCGTACGCGCGAGAGCTTGGGTGGCAACTTCGATCCTCGTGACCCCGCTCTCATCTCTCTACGCGAAGAACTCGAACGCCTCTTCAAAAGCAAGAAGCTCACGGAACTTACGGAGGAAGATATGGCGAAAAATATCACGAAGCTCAACAGCATCTACACTCGTGCGCAGGAGCTCAATTATCGCAATCAGCTACTCCGCGCCAAGTACGCCAACGACGCTAAATACGCCCGCCTCCACAAACGCATACTCGAAAAAGGTGAGCTCTCTGTCACAGAGAGCAAACTCTGTGAAGCGCTTAATGGACTCAAGACCGACATTGACGAGAAGTTTGGGGATAACATCCACCTCCTCGACAACTCCGATTACTCTCGTCAATTGATCACTCGAGCCATCATCGAGCAAGTACGGACCCAGCACCGCGTGGATCTCAGCCCCCAAATCGCCCAGTTTATTGCACGAACGATAACAGACGAATACCGGCAAGAACTCGATGACGAACTCGCATAGACTTCACAGCATGGGCGAATCATCAAAACCCTACTCGATCCCATGAACGAAAACGAGATTGGAACGGAGCTCATCAACGCTGCTATTGAGGTCCATCGAGAACTCGGTCCGGGACTTTTAGAAACCGTGTATGAAGTTGTCCTCGCCAAAGAACTCGAGCAACGCGGTTTTTCAGTGAAACGACAAGTCGCTGTTCCCATTCGCTATAAAAACCTAACATTTGAAGAAGGTTTCCGTGCTGATCTCATCATCGAGGAAAAGGTCTTAGTCGAACTCAAGTCAGTGGAGCGCACTCTTCCCGTGCACAAAAGGCAAATCCAAACCTACCTCCGGCTCACGGGCTTGCGCCTAGGCTATCTCCTCAACTTCAACGCTGAGGTTCTCAAGCAGGGGATTACTCGTTGCGTCAACCGCTTGGAGGAATCGTGAGCGACTGAAAGTTCTCCCGCAGAGGTTTTTTAAATACATTTTGAAGGGCACTTAATCCAAACTCCACCATTCCTGCCTCTGCGCCTCTGCGGGACACCTTCCACTAGCCCGACCATCCGAAGGGTCTCCCGCAGAGGCGCGGAGGCGCAGAGGTTTTTTAAATGAGTTTCAGATAATCAAAGTTCTGTAACCATAAGACAACGAATACGTAACCCACGTTCTGAAACTAAAGTATTACCTATGTCACGACTGCTTCCTGTATAAAACTTAATAATTCTTCACTCATCCATCATATTTCCACCATTCCTGCCTCTGCGCCTCTGCGCCTCTGCGGGACACCTTCCACTAGCCCAGCCATCCGAAGAATCTCCCGCAGAGGCGCGGAGGCGCAGAGGTTTTTTTAAATAGATTTTCTAGAGCACTTGATCCAACAGCTCACAAATCCCAGAGCAGGTGAACCCTCCTAACATCCAAACTCCACCATTCCTACCTCTGCGCCTCTGCGCCTCTGCGGGACACCTTCCACTAGCCCAGCCATCCGAAGAATCTCCCGCAGAGGCGCGGAGGCGCAGAGGTTTTTTTAAATAGATTTTCTAGAGCACTTGATCCAACAGCTCACAAATCCCAGAGCAGGTGAACCCTCCTAACATCCAAACTCCACCATTCCTACCTCTGCGCCTCTGCGCCTCTGCGGGATACCTTCCACTAGCCCAGCCATCCGAAGGGTCTCCCGCAGAGGCTCGGAGGCGCAGAGGTTTTTTTAATTAGGCTTCCTTGACTACTCATCGTACCTTCCTACCTATTCTCAGTCCCTTCCTCAGCGGGCGTCCTTCCCCCTAATGACATCTCACAAATTCCAACAAACAGCCCGCGAACTCATTGATGATCTCAAGAGCGTCTGTGCCAACTATGGTCTCGGCAACGACGGCAATGAGTATAAAATCATCACGCAAGTCTTTCTCTATAAGTTCCTCAACGACAAATTCGCTCACGAGATCAAGGGCATTAGCCCAGCCTTCGCAAGCGCCGAATCATGGGAAAAGGCGCTCGCTGAACTGTCCTCTAACGACTACGAAATGCTCCTGATGCAGCTCAGTCCCGACACGGCTCGACTGCTCCCCCAACACTTCCTCAGCACTCTGTGGGACAGGCAAACTGAGCCCGATTTCGCCAAGACTCTCGACGCCACTCTGCTCGATATCGCTGCCCAGAACGCCGAGATTTTCTCCGTCCAAACCGAGGATGGAGTCAAAATCACACTCTTTGACCCCATCACTGAATACGTCGCTTCGAAACGCAACGACTTCGCCCGAGCCATCATCAATAAGGTCGTCAATTTCTCCTTTGAACAACTCTTCGATGAGAAATTCGACTTCTTCGCTACCCTCTTCGAATACCTCATACAGGACTACAACAAGGACGGCGGGGGAAAATACGCCGAATACTACACCCCGCACGCCGTGGCGCGCATCATGGCCGCCTGTCTGGTCACTGCACCCACCAAGAACGTCACCTGCTACGACCCCTCCGCTGGATCGGGCACTCTTTTGATGTCGGTGGCCCACGCCATCGGCGAGCAGCGTTGCTCGCTCTTCTCCCAAGACATCTCGCAAAAATCTTCCAATCTCCTGCGGCTCAACCTCATTCTCAACAATCTCGTCCACTCCATCCCCCAGATCATCCAAGGCAACACCATCCTTCACCCCCACCACCGCGACGCTAAGACAGGTGCCTTGCGGAAGTTCGACTTCATCGTCTCCAACCCGCCCTTTAAGCTCGATTTCTCCGACTTCCGCGACCAGCTCGACACCAAGGCCAACGCTACCCGCTTCTTCGCTGGCATCCCCACTGTCCCGCAGAAGAAAAAGGACTCTATGTCCATCTACCTGCTCTTCATCCAGCACATCATCCACTCCCTCGCCGAGCAGGGACGCGCCGCCGTTGTGGTCCCCACTGGATTCCTCACTGCCCAGTCGGGTATAGAGAAGAAAATCCGCCAGCATCTCGTGGAGAACCACATGCTCAGCGGCGTGGTTTCCATGCCCAGCAACATCTTTGCCACCACTGGCACCAACGTCTCCATCCTCTTCCTCGACGCGGCACACGGGGACTCCGACGTGATTCTCGTCGACGCCTCCAAGCTCGGAACCAAGGTCAAGGAAGGCAAAAATCAGAAAACTCTCCTCTCCACCGAGGAGGAAGATCGCATCATCAGCACCTTCAACGAAAAGCGGGAAAGCGATGACTTCTCCGTCTGCGTCAGCCACGACGAACTGGCCGAGAAGAACTACTCCTTCAGTGCTGGCCAATACTTCGAGGTCAAAATCGAGCACATCGACATCACCCCCGCCGAATTCCAGGAGAGGCTCGCGACGCATACACAGAACCTGCAAAACCTGTTCCAAGAATCTGCCAAGTTGGAAGAAGAAATCGAGGAGCAGTTGGGAGGGCTGGAGCTATGAGTGAGTGGAAACAAGTAAAGCTTGGCACATTAGCTGCACCTGGAAGATCCGTAATATCGGGACCATTTGGGAGTTCCATCGGCAAAAGATTTTTCAAATCTCAAGGAGTACCTGTTATACGAGGTAATAACTTAACCTTAGATTTTGAAAAATTCGTTGAAAAAGGATTCGTATTTCTTTCTGAAGAGAAGGCTGAGGAATTGAATGCATACGCCGTGAGGGGCGATATCGTATTTACTGCAGCAGGGACAATTGGACAAGTTGGGATGATCCCTCAGAACTCGCGCTTTGAGAAGTACGTCATTTCTAACAAGCAATTAAGATTTCGTCCAGACTGTTCTAAAGTAAACCCCGAATTTTTGTACTATTGGTTGGCTAGTCCATGGACGACCAAAAACATCTTGAACAGAAATACGGGGAGTACAGTTCCTCTCATCAACCTAAGCACCATTCGATCTCTTGAGGTCAACCTACCATCGCTCCCCACCCAGCACCGCATCGCCCAAGTCCTCAGCATTCTCGATGCCAAGATCGACCTCAACCGCCGTCTCAACGCCGAATTGGAATCGCTGGCGAAGCTGCTCTACGACTACTGGTTTCTGCAATACGACTTCCCTCTCAGCCCGGACCAAGCCCGCGCCCTCGGTCGTCCCGATCTCACTGGCCATCCCTACCGCAGCTCCGGCGGTCCCCTCACCTACCACCCCAAGCTAAAACGCAAAATCCCGGTGGGATGGGAGGTGAAGCAATTAGCAGACATTGCTACCATTGTAATGGGGCAATCTCCCCCCGGAGACAGCTACAATGAGGAAGGGAACGGAGAAATCTTCTTTCAAGGCTCCACAGACTTTGGCTGGCGCTTCCCCCAAATACGCCAATACACCACAGATCCCACCAGAATCGCGCCGCAGCACTCAATACTTCTAAGCGTCCGTGCCCCTGTTGGCACACTCAACATAGCCGCCGATACTTGCGCTATTGGGCGAGGGCTAGCGTCTCTCGATCATGTAAAACGCTACAATACATTTCTATTTCAAGTTCTCCAACATCTTCAACCAGCATTGGAACGACGCAATGCCACCGGAACAACTTTCGGGTCCATTACTCGTAATGATCTCCACTCGCTACCAGTGGTAGTTCCCCCAAACGATGAACTCATCGAAGAATACGAAGCGACGATCAGTCCCTGTACTCGGCAAATCTACAGCAACCACCAACAATCCCAAGAACTCACCCGCCTCCGCGACTGGCTTCTCCCCATGCTCATGAACGGCCAAATCACGGTCAAGCCCTCCTAATCTCATCTCTCCCTCTGCGCCTCCGCGCCTCTGCGGGACACCTTCCACTAGCCCAGTCATCCGAAGGGTCTCCCGTAGAGGCGCGGAGGCGCGGAGGTTTTTTACGGCTGATCTTCTGGGAGTAAGTCGCGGCTCTTGTGATTTCTAGAGGATTGCGATACACTGACTTCGCTCCGCATAGAATGAAGCAATTTTTATCACGCCGATCCGGATTTACCCTCCTCGAGTTGCTCATGGCGATGGCGCTTTTCACCATCGCTGCCGTTAGCTTGGCCGGAGCGCTGAATCTGATCAGTCTGACGGTGGGAGAGTCGATCAGTGATGCGGAGGTGCGGGACAGTCTTCGCTCCATGATGCTCGAGATCACTCGCGATCCCGCGATCCGAGAAGAAACGAGAGAAACCAATCCTGATGAGCGAGGGCTTTTCTTCCATATCGAAGTCAAGCAGCTCACCCTGACTACAGAGGATGCGATTCCTCTTCAGGGCTTGTTCGAGGTGACCGTAACAGCCCTGCAGGACACCGGACGGAACAGGCGCACAGAGCTAGACTCTGCCACCACTTATTCTAACGTAAACCTCCTATAATCGGCGATTTATCGTTCCGTCATGCTTCGTCATCGCCCCAGCTCTCGCGGCTTCACCCTACTCGAAATGATGCTTTCGGTGGCGGTTTTCGTTCTGCTGGTGACGGCGGCTTTTTCCTTGGTCGGGGCGACAACGGAGATGATGACAGAAGTCTCAGATGCCCAGAACTCTGCGGCAACGCGCATGAGACTGGTCGAGACCTGTCGAGTCGCCTTCGAATCCTTGTCGAAGGATTCTTCCCTGGAATTCGAATATCGTCAGAGGGGAAATGGTCAATACGATACTTACCTGATCTTCGTGAACGCACCTGACGCTTTCGACTTCGGACTCAACACAGGAGAGGAAATTCGTCGCGTCGTCTTTGCCTCGGAGATTCAGCCATCTGGCTTTATTCGATCAGGGATTTATTATCTGGACGATCTCACATACGAAGATGCGAAAAAGAACGACTTTGAGTTATTTCGACTTAACCTCCCCTTCGTCGAACTGATTCCACGGATGAGACAGCTCTCTTGGCGCTTCTATGATCCCATTTCCAGAAACTGGAAACAAACCCTAGATGGGAATATCCAAACCAATTTGGCAGAGATCACCTTTCAGATCGATGCGCAGACAACTCCCATGCGCAGTGTTTTCTGGCATCCTACCGGATCATGACGAGATTCAATCCATCTCAGATTCGATTTTCTCGGAGTCGTGCTTCGGCTCTGATCGCGATCTTGTGGATTATCTCGATTCTCAGTCTAGCTGTTTTTTCAGCCACCCAGTTTCTTTTCGTCGAACTCGAATCAGAGGCGAACAGCTCCTCGCTCTTTCGTGCTGAGATGATGGCGGAAAGGGGGCTAGCCATTGCAGCGAATCCGGACATCAAAAAAGGAGACATACTTCTCTCTCAGTCATTTCGCAACGGAGAGGCCTTTTCTGTACGCATCAGTAGCGAAGGAGACCGACTGAACCTGAATGCAATTCTGGCCAATTCGGAAAATGATCGACGCGTCCTAGAGAATCTGTTTTTCGAGTGGGGGTTGCGCCGTGACGAGGCCGAGGATGTGGTCGATTGTCTCATTGACTGGGTGGATGCGGATGACGAGCCAACGATGGTGGGGGCTGAACGCACCTATTATTATGGGAAAAAACTCTATAATCAGCCATTCAATCGCCCCTTTGAATCACTGAACGAGGTTTTGCTAGTGAAGAATTTCGATCTCGTGGTCGCGGTGAATCCTCATTGGAGAGAAGCCTTCACGCTGTTAAGCGCGGGACCGTTGGATCTGAATGAGGCTCCGGCGGAGCTCATTGCAGCCGCCTGCGAGGTATCTGTGGAGATGGCAGCCAAGTTCATTTCCGTCCGGAACGGACTCGATGGAATCCCCGGCACTCGGGATGATATCGTCTTTGACAGCGTAGAGAGCGCTCTGTCCATTCTCGGCGTCCCGCCCGATGTGGCAGAAGGGATCGATGATAGGATTTCCATCGAGGACTCGTCTCGCCGCATTCTGGCAGTCGGAAGGTCGGGAGGAATATCGGTTGAAAGGTCCGTGACTGTTCAATACACTGACCGACGCGCCACGATTCAAAGCTGGGCGACGCGCAGGGTTGAATGAGACGGAATGACACGGACTCCTCCAGAATGGGCCTATCTCACTGATCACACGGGGAGATACTG
>JBDHQE010000104.1:0-11933 GCA_039806885.1 Verrucomicrobiales bacterium | reverse complement strand
ACTCCTGAGCCGCTTTCTGAATCGCAGTTGGATCAGCGGAAGGATGGGAATTGGCAGGAGAAATCCAGATACGAGGACCGGAAAAGCCGATAGTTAACGCGAGTGGAAGTGAAGACATGAACGAAGACGACTGCTATCACATCGTAGAATGCCAGAAATTGAAGTAATTACGATGCCAATTCAAGCTTATCGTACGACCCACGCCTATATTTGAATTTTATCTCAAGCAGTTCTTCGCATTTGAACTCCGCTGTAAGCACCCTCCCGCCTTCACCTTTTTCCTTTGCCCTGAACGCATCTATGGAGTCCATTTCGAGTATCATGTCATCTCCTTTTATCCACGACGACTTCATGCTGCATTCCCTTGCGGCGCGGGAACTCTATCACAATTTCGCTCGGGATGAGCCGATCATCGATTTTCACAATCACCTGCCGCCTGATCAGATCGCGCGGGATCACAGCTTCGCCAACCTCTTCGAAATCTGGCTAGCGGGTGATCACTATAAGTGGCGGGCGATGCGGGCGAATGGAATTCCGGAATCTCACATCACGGGAGAGGCATCTCCTCGGGAGAAATTCAACGCCTGGGCCGAGACGATGCCCCACTGTCTGCGCAATCCTCTCTACCACTGGACGCATCTAGAACTGGCTCGCTATTTCGACTTCTACGGACTGTTCTCAACGAAGACGATGGACGAGGTCTGGAACCTTGGAATCGAGACCCTCGCCCGCCCTACGCACTCCTGCCGTGGGCTGCTGCTCCAAAGTAAAGTCCGGGCACTCTGCACTACGGATGATCCGACCGACTCGCTGGAGCATCATCGGGCCATCGCAGAGGACCAGAGTTTCCCCGTTCGCGTCTATCCTACCTACCGTCCGGATCGTGCGCTCTGGGTTGACGATGCGGAAAGCTTCAATGCCTATGCCGACCAGCTCTCATCGGTAAGTGGAATCGACTGCTCGACTCTGCCAGGCTTCCAGGACGCTCTACGGGCACGACACGATTTCTTTCACGAAAACGGAGGACGCCTTTCGGACCACGGGCTGCATCATCTTTTCCTACCTGACGAGGCGGAAGTCAGTCCGACCAGAGCAGCGGCGATCTTCGACAAAGTCCGCTCCGGTCAGTCCGCAGATGTTGCAGAGACAGAAGCCTTCGGTGCCTTTCTGATGCTCTTCTTCGGCGAACTGAACGCTGCTCGCGGCTGGACCATGCAACTCCACATCGGAGCGGAGCGAAACAACAACAGTCGCCTGTTCTCGAAGCTGGGGCGGGATATAGGCTGCGACTCCATGGCGGACGTGAATCACATCGCTGCCGTGCGTCGCTTTTTCGACACCTTAGATCGTCGTGGACATCTGCCGAAGGTGATGCTTTACAATCTGAATCCCAAGGACAACTATCCGCTGGCCACCATGCTGGGGAACTTCATCGAGGCGAAGCCTGGCGATCCACCAGCGCGCCTTCAGCTCGGGACCGCTTGGTGGTTCATGGACTCGAAGGAGGGCATGGAGTGGCAGATCAACGCCTTTTCGAATACCAGTCTGCTCTCGCGCTTCAACGGAATGCTGACAGACTCTCGCAGTTTCCTCTCCTTTACTCGACACGAGTATTTCCGCCGTATTCTCTGCAATGTGGTGGGCGAGGAGGTAGAAAACGGAGAACTGCCGCGTGATATGGAACTGGTCGGAGACATGATCCGACGTATCTGCTTCCAAAATGCCGCTGATTTCTTCGCTTTGACCCTGCCGTGAGCGCTCCGAGTCAATATCGCTGTGATACCGTCGTGATCGGCGGTGGGATCGCAGCACTGTGGACAGCGGCGACGCTGAAGGCAGCAGGGCAGACAGTTGCAGTCCTGTGCCAGGGTGAACTCGGTTCCGGACAGACGATCACCTCACAGGGAGTGATCCACGGGGGGCTAAAATACGCGCTCGGTGGAAAATTAAACGAAGCATCTGAAGCTCTGTCCGCCATGCCTGCCCGCTGGCTCGCAGCGATGAGAGGAGAAGGCTCCGTTGATCTCAGCGGTCTCGAACTACTCAGCGATCACCAGATTCTCTGGACCCAGTCCGGACTGATTAGCCAGGCCGCAGGCTTTTTCGGCAGTAAAACTCTGCGCGGACGGGTGGCCCCACTCTCTAAGTCTCACTTTCCCACTGTTTTTTCCTCTTCACACTACAAAGGAAAGCTCTTTCGCGTGGAAGAACCCGTGATCAATCCACAGGCAGTGATCACTCGACTAGCCGATCTGCTGAGAGACGAAACAAGGGCCGTCGCGTGGGGCCAGAATGCGAAAATCCAGTCGGATTGCGGAGAGATTCATCATGTCAGCATCACTGGTGAGGACGGTTCATTGATCGAACTCAGGGCGAATCGCTGGGTGTTCGCCGCGGGGGCTGGCAATGGCTCCCTGCTCTCGCAAATCGATCTAGAATCCCCGCAGATGCAGTTGCGCCCGCTTCACCAAGTAATCGTGCGAAAAGCGGACCTCCCGGACTTTTTCTCCGTCTGCATCGGTACCGGCCCAAAACCGCCCCTAGTAGCCACCACACATCGGGACTCGATCGGACGAACCGTCTGGTATCTCGGCGGCGAGCTGGCAGAGGCCGCCGGAGTCGCTAGGAGCGAAAGGGAGCAAATCGATTTCGCTCGTGCCTTTTTCGCGAAACACCTGCCCTGGATCGACCTCGCCGGAGCCGAATGGGCCACCTGTCGGATTGACCGAGCCGAGCCTCGCACTCTCACAGGAGCACGTCCGCCCGGAGCGTATTGCGAGCGCTTTGGCAATGTCATCGTCACCTGGCCAACCAAGCTAGCCCTCGCCCCTGCACTGGCCGATCTAGTGCTACGCGAGACCTCGACGAGCGATTTTGCCGCCTCCTCTCCCCTTCCCCTTCCCATCCCCCAAGTGGCCCGACCTCCTTGGGACATGCCCTGATTCTGACACTGATGCACTTACGCTCTCTCCCTGGAATTTCTCATCCTGTCTCTGCCCTAGGACTCGGAACCGTAAAATTCGGACGCAATCAGAGTGTAAAATATCCACAATCTTTTGATCTTCCGACAGATGAATCAATTCTTTCTCTACTCGATCAGGCGCGGGAGGAAGGGATAAACCTGCTCGATACGGCTCCCGCCTATGGCAGCAGCGAAGAGCGACTGGGCCGCGCACTGGGAAAACGCCGTGACGACTGGACCATCATCTCCAAAGCGGGCGAAGAGTTCGAAAACGGACAATCCTGCTTCGACTTCTCATACAAGGCGATTGCTTCCAGCATCGACCGTACCCTGTTACGTCTGAGAACAGACCGTGTTGAATGCCTGCTGCTGCACTCCGACGGCAGAGACCTCGACGTCCTTAATCACAGCGATGCACTGAAGGCTCTGCACGAGGCGAAACAGGCGGGCAAGGTTCTCGCCATCGGGATCTCGACGAAGACGGTAGCAGGCGGGCTTCGCGCCGTCGAACTGGGCCTAGACGCCGTCATGGTGACCTACAATCCTTGGCACCGTGAAGAGGAGGCCGTGCTCGACGCCGCCGCACAATCCGGCAAGACGGGCGTGCTGATCAAAAAGGCCTTCGGCAGCGGATGGTTCGGACACGATCAGGAATCGACCGAAAGCGAAGATCCTGCCGTGAAAGCTCTGCGTTTCATTTTCGACCATCCCGCGACGACTGCTGCCATTATCGGAACCATCCAGCCCGCGCATTTGCGAGAGAATTGTCGAGCACTTCGTGAGGCCTTGCGGAAGGCGTAATGCCCAGCTCAGCCTTCCGCCTCTCGGCTACCTTGACGAGAAAGTTTGTTCCTGTAGAATGCCTACGTGCTCGCCCTCACAGTCACGAGCACTCGACCGTCAAACACTCAGTCCCCGTGCAGACGGAACCAAAAACATGAACATTCGGGAAGTGCAAAGAGACGATCTTCAGGAACTTCTGAACATATGGGAGCAATCCGTCCGTGCATCCCACCACTTCCTGTCGGAGCAGTATATCCAGTCCCTGCGGCTGGTCGTTCGAGATCAGGCATTGCCCAATTTAGAAATTTGGGTGTTATGTAACGATCAGGCAATGCCGATAGGATTCATGGGACTTGATGGGAAAAAGCTTGAGGCGCTTTTTATCTCACCGTCGCACTTCAGGCAAGGTGGAGGCCAGTTAATGCTTCAGCGCGCGAGGCAGTTGAAAGGACCTCTGCACGTGGATGTAAACGAGCAGAATACGGATGCCCTTCAATTTTACCTGTCCAATGGATTTCATGTAACTGGCCGCTCGGAAACCGATACGCAAGGGCAGCCGTTTCCACTTCTTCATCTTCACGAAACTACTGAGTAAAATACCCAGCAGAGACACTCACCATCAGATCAATACGCAATATTCTTATGATACAAATCATCATCCACAACCATCGATCAAGCAGCAAACGTGGCATCACTCATGCCTTCCGAATCATGACCAGCACGATCGCCCTCGGGGCGTGCGGGCTAGTTTTCGCTCAGCCGGCAGACGAGCCTGCCCCGCGACCCGTCGTCAAGGTACTCTCCAGTGTCCCGACGAGTGAAAATCAGGACGGTAAGCCAGGGCAAGTCACGACTTTCGAGCTCACTCTCGCTCCTGGGGCCGCTGGCACCCCTCATCGTCATCCGGGACCAATCTATGGCTATGTTCTAGAGGGAGAGTTTGAGTTTCAAGCGGGTGACGAGCCGGAGCAGAGATTGAAAGCGGGAGATACTTTCTACGAGCCAGCAATGGCCCTGCACGGGGTTTCGCGCAATCCCAGTAAAACGGCCCAGACGAAAGTGCTGGCGATCATGGTACATGCGCGTGATGCCAAAGACTTGGTCATTCCCGTAGAAACGAAAGAGGCGAAATAAAGGAGACGAGCCGGAGCGCAAGACTCTGGGTTCGGAATTGGCTCGGAATCGCCGGGCTTAGAGAGATGCAGGCGGCTCTTTGAGGCAGCGTAGAAGCTCCTTCCCCGGCGAGAGCCGATGGATCGATTCACTTAGCTCTCGCCTTTCCTTTACTCGCTCCTTTCCCTTTACTCGGCCCCTTTCCCTTCCTCGCTCCTGTCACTCGCTTTGCAGGGCCTGTCATCGGAGGAGTTTCGTAAAATTTCCCCCCGTCAATCGTGCGTGGATCGCCGGTGCCTTCGAGTTCTCCCATCAACTTCTGCTCCAGCTCGGCGCGAATTTTAGCGTAAGACGGATCATCCGCTACATTCTCGACCTCGCTCGGATCAGAACGCACATCGTAAAGCTCGATCCGAGGACGCTTTCCATAAGCTCGCTCATAATAAATCTGCCACTCCGGCTGCTTTCTCGACCGCACGACCCACGACTTCGTCGGACTGGCGTCCTCATCCGGCAAAGTGGCATATGTTTCATTCTCCAGCTCATCTGCTGTCGGCTCGTCGCTTCCGTCCAATCGATAGGGATCGCCCATGGGATAACGATCTGGACGAAAGTTGATGATCAGCGTGTAATCCTTCGTCCGAATCGCTCGCTGAGGATAGGGCGTGTAATCGGCGCGGGCAAGGTCCACATGGCGTTCCCGCCCCGTGAATACCTGCGTCCGACTGCTATCGGCAACCCCTTTCGCAACATCAGATCGCAGAGAAGGCCAGAGACTCCGGCCCGTCATCGTATCCGGCGGGGTCAGTCCGGCGGTCTCCAGAAAAGTTGGGGCCAGATCTGTCAGCGACACCAGATCATCCAGAATCCGCCCGCCCCGAATGCCGGGGCCAGTGAAGGACAGACAGACATTGGTCCCGAAGTCATACAGATTGCACTTCCCGTGCAGAAATCCTGGGGCACCGTGGTCGCCGCTGATCACGACGATGGTACGATCCCATTCTCCACTGCTTTTCAACTCCTCTAGGATCACGCCGATCCCGGCATCCAGAGCAGCGACTTCTCCGAAGTAATCCGCCAAGTCCTCGCGCACTTCGGGTACATCGGGGAGAAAAGGTGGCATCTTCCCTTTCAGATCATCTGGATTGATATCCCAGAGTGCCTTTCCGCTCCCCTTAGTCCACTTGCGATGCGTATTGGTCGGGCCAAACCAGAAAAACCAGGGCTGTCCTTCCTTCCGCCCCTTCAGGAAATCAGCGAAGTTCCCGCGAGCTTCCGCCAGAATCTCCGACTTCGCTTCCTCGACCGTCTTTCCCGCGGCCACCCCGGCTGTTGCATTTTGTGAAAACTGATTGAATCGATTTCCTCGCTTTTGATACGCTTGATCTGGAGTGAAAGGGGAATTCGGCGGAGTTCCCGGCCCCCAGACTTTGTGCGCATAGCCGATCCGATACCCCGCATCCTGAATGAGCAAAGGAAAGCTAGGGAGCGTGCGATCCCACACGGCACCGCTGAGAATAGATCCCGAGCCAGTCCGCCAAAAATGTTGTCCAGTCAGCAGAGAACTGCGGCAGGGCGTGCAGGATGGAGCGCTGACATGAGCATTGCGGAAAAATACTCCCTGACGGGCGATCTCGTCGATGTGAGGCGTCCGTACCACGTCGTTGATCGTTCCCGGACCTTCCGACTCCTGCAGAATCGAGGCATAGCGCCCCCAGTCGTCCGCGAAGAGGAAGAGGATATTCGGTCTGGATTCTGCGCCGATGGATAGCGAAGACAACGAAGACACCAAAGACAATAGCCCGAGCAACAGGGCCGAGACCAGAGCTAAGGGGGTAGAATGCTTCATCCGAGAAAGTTTCATCGGAAGTAAAACCGGAACTTTTTCCATGAGTTGCGCATTCAGTTCACTTCCACACGCCCGGCTGGTCCGTCCACTCGGTGATGGTCTGGCGCTTCGTCACAGGATTCCACTCCTGAATCCGCTTTGCCAGTCGCGCTACCACATCCGGATGCTCGGCTGCAATGTTGTGATCCTCCTTCGGATCAGCGATCAGATCGAAAAGTTGTGGGCGCTTTTCCTCGCGTAGATGCAAGTGCGCGTAGCGTCCCACCTTGCCATCGTAAGTCAGCAGTAGCTTCCACTTCCCCTCCACGATCCAGCGATACAGCAGTGAGGCCTCGGGATCGTCCACGTCCGCGACATCGTGAGCATAGGTCTCTCCGAAGACTTCCTTTCGAGGACTCGGAGCACCAGATTCCAGAATAGGCAGCAGATTCATCCCTGGTAGATAAGCCGGAATCGGCGATCCTCCGGCGGCGAGTAGCGTCGGCACGATGTCAATGCTGGAGCAGAGCTGCTCACCACGACTCCCCGGCTTGATCTTCCCCGGCCAGGAAAAGATAATGGGCTGCCGCGTTCCCCCTTCGTTGGGAGACTGCTTGGATCGTGCATCAAAACTGGGACCATCCGCTTTTTGAATCCATCCATTATCCGCCAGATAGACGACGATGGTATCATTGGTCAAGCCCTTCTGATCGACGTGATCGAGCAATTGTCCACAGGTCTCGTCGAACCATTCTACCATCGCGTAGTAACGAGCGACGAAATCGGACTCGATTCCTTTCGCCTTGTACTTCTGAAAGAGCCGATCCGGTGGTGTATGGGGTGTGTGCGGCATGAAAGGCGCATACCAGACGAAGAATGGCTTCTTTTCCGCCGCTGCTCGATCAATGAAGTCAAACACTGGTGCCATACCTTCGCGACCGATCTTCAATCCATCATCCCCGTGGCGTCCTCCCGGCTGGGGAAAGCCTCGTGTCATTCCCTCAGTGAAGCCGAAGCGCAGTGGATTCCCCTCCCACCATTTTCCCGATTGAAAACTCACATATCCCTTTTCTCCCAAAAGTCCGGGGAGAGTAGGGAAGCGGCCGAAGTTCTCGATCAACTTCGCCTGCAGGGCCCGGTATTCGGGAGTCTGCGGAGGCCCAGCCATTCCGGCTTTTCCTTTCCCTTTGCCCTTTCCCTTCGCATTTCCGTCGGGAGCTTTCTGCGGCACAGGAGTAAAGGCAGGATCGTTTCCCGTGACCCCGTGTTGAAAAGTGTACAGTCCATTCGCCAGCGTCGCTAGAGCCGGACGACAGAGAGCTGTCGGGACGTAACCCCGAGGAAAATACGCCCCGCGAGCAGCCAAGCGATCCAGATTCGGGGTCTCGATCTGCGGATGCCCCATGAAGCTGTAATCTGTCCAAGCGTGATCATCCGAGATCAAAAACACGATGTTCGGAGATTTCGGAGGTGGCGGCGCATCCGTCCCCTCAGCGTGTGTGTGCCCGGCATTCCCGAGCAGCAGCCCCATCGCCAGCAGGCTAGAGATAGTGACGATCCGACAGTCCTGCATCGTGCGGGATGCCCTCTTTTGAAACCATTTCTTTATCTTCATTAGAAAAAATCACAATTTCGGCGGCTGCCAGTCCGGAATTCCGCCATTCGCCATCTGCTCGCGATACCACTCATGATACGGCTTCACGGGCGAGAGCGGAACATTCTCGTTCACCATCAGTGGCCTCGCCTCTTTCCAGTATTGCTCATAGGCCGCCTGCATCTCACGAGCGATCTCTGGATGCTCGGCGATCACATTGTTCCTCTGCCCCGGATCGTTTTTCATGTCGTACAGCATCGGGCCTGTCGCAGCAGCCCGACTCCTCTCCAGCGCCTTTTGAAATCGTTCCGCCGCCTGCGCCTTCTCCTCCGCACTGGCATCCTTCATCACCACCGGTGGCAGGGGGCGACGCTCTCCGACATAGCGCCAGCGCTGGCTGCGGACGGAGAAGTTCACCTCCCGATCATTGTCCGGATTCTCACCCGGTGCCCATCTTCCCACATGGCTGAACACATAGCGATCCGACCAGTCCGCCCCCGCATTCTCTAACAGAGGTAACAGACTCCGGCCCTCCACCTGATCCTTCGGCAGCTTCGCCCCGGTAAAGTCTGCTAGCGTGGGCAGGATGTCGATGTGCGCCGCCATGCGATCAATATCGCGCCCAGCAGTGATCCTTCCGGTCCAGCGGATAAAGAACGGCACTCGCGTTCCGCCCTCATCAGTCGAACCTTTCAGACCCTTCATTCCAGCATTCCAGTACGGATAGCCAGGAGCCAACTCCCGTCCGGGAACACCTGATCCACCGCCCGTCATTCCATTGTCCGACAGGAAAATCAGCACCGTATTCTCATCCAGCCCCCACTCCGTCAGCTTTGCCATCAGTCGCCCCACATTCTCGTCGATATTCTCCACCATTCCGTAAAAACCCGCCTGCTCCTCTCCGAATCCAGCATCCCGAAAGCGCTTCATATTTTTCTCAGGAGCGATGAAAGGCCCGTGAGGTGCGTTCGTGCTGATATAGGCGAAAAACGGTTCCTTCGCAGTCGCTCGCTCCCGAATCCAGCCCAGCGCCGCCGTAAAAAACACATCGGTGCAGAAGCCGTGCGTCTTCACGAAGCGCCCATTCTGACGAATTACCGGATCGAAATACCCATTGTCCGGAACATCTGCGCACGATCCGTCATACGCCTGTCCGATCCCGCCGGCCCCGTGGATGAAGACCTCGTCAAAGCCTCTCTTCTCCGGCTGATACTCTGCTTCGTCCCCTAAGTGCCACTTTCCGAAAATCCCTGACTTGTAGCCCACCGTTTTTAGCACCTGCGGCAGGATCGTCGCCTTCAGCGCCATTCGTTCGCGCTCGTAGATCGTATGCGTCACCCCGTTCTTCTCCGGATGGCGTCCCGTCATGATCGCCGACCGCGTCGGAGCACAGGTCGGTGCCGTTTGAAAATGAGTGAAATGCGCACTCTGCTCGGCGAGACGATCCAGATTCGGCATCTTCAGCCAGGGATGCCCCAGCGAGGACATCGGAGGATACCCCTGATCATCCGTCATCACGAACACCAGATTCGGCTTCGCTCCCTTCAATGCTCCCTTCAATCCATCGGCCCACGTCCAAGCCGAAAAAAACAGCCCCAGCGCGAAAAAGAAGAAAATACGAGCGCAAGACCTCACCATCGGAAGCACAGGATACAAAAACTTCCTCCATCGGAAACTCGCATGATCGCGGAAAAAGCCCACTTCTCACACCCGACTCCCCGCACACAAAAGCACTCGCCTCTTTCCCAATCAGTGTTCATAATTCATCATTCATAATTCATAATTCATCCTTTCCCAATGCCCGACTCAGACGCGATCACCGCCTTCATCACCCGCTGGGAAAACTCCGGTGCTGCGGAGCGGGCGAACTATGCGCTCTTTCTTAGTGAACTCTGTCAGCTCCTCGACCTGCCACTGCCCGACCCGACATCACCCGACAATTCTCAAAACGCCTACGTCTTCGAGCGAGCCATCACCCGCAGGAATCCCGACGGCAGCAGCACCACCAACTACATCGACCTCTATCGCCGACACAGCTTCCTGCTAGAAACTAAACAAGGCTACGACGCCCCAGCATCGGTCAGTGCCCTCAATCCCCCGCCCGCTTCCTTGAAAACTGGTCACGGAAAGCGTGGCACAGCCGCCTTTGACCGGGCGCTCGAGCGAGCCTACCACCAAGGCCGCGCCTACATCACCGCCCTGCCACCCGAGGAGGGCCGCCCGCCCTTCCTCATCGTTTGCGACATCGGAGCCACCCTAGACCTCTACGCCGAGTTCTCCGGCACCGGGGGCACCTACGAGCGCTTCCCCGATCCCGTCTCGTATCGCCTCACCCTGGACGACCTCCACCGCCCCGAGATCCGCGATCGCCTCCGCCGCATCTGGCTCGATCCGCACTCCCTCGACCCGTCAAAAATCGCAGCCCAAGTCACACGTGACATCGCCGGGCGACTCGCCGCTCTCGCCACCTCGCTCGAAGCCGACGGCCACCATCCGAAAACCATCGCTGGATTCCTCCAGCGCAGCCTCTTCACCATGTTCGCCGAGGACATCGGTCTGCTGCCCGAGCGAGCCTTCGCCGACCTCCTGCACAAAGTCCGCACCAATCCTAAAGGCTTCCCCACCGTAGTCCGTGCTCTCTGGCAAGAGATGGCTCAGGGCACGGAATACTCCACGCTACTCTTCAAAGAAATCGCCTACTTCAACGGCGGCCTCTTCGAGGACACCACCGTCCTGCCGCTCAATGCCGACCAGCTCGCCATGCTCAGCGACGCAGCCGATACCGACTGGTCCGGCGTCGAGCCATCCATCTTTGGTACCCTCTTGACTCGCGCACTTGATCCTCTCGAGCGCCACAAGCTCGGAGCCGAATACACGCCGCGCGGCTACGTCGAGCGCCTCATCCGCCCCGCCATCATCCGCCCCCTGCGCGACCAGTGGGACGCCGTGCGCATCGCCGCCGCCACGCTGCACGATCAGGCCGACCAGCTCTACGCCCAGGCCGCCACTCTCACCGACGAGACCCAGTCCCGCTCCGCCACTCTCAGCGCTGCACAGGCGAAAAAGCTCGATGCCCAGATCCTCAAACTCCGCAGCAATGCGAAAAAATGCGACCGCAGCGCACTCGATCAGGTCACAGCCTTCCATCGACATCTCTGCCAGCTCCGCGTGCTCGATCCCGCCTGCGGCACCGCCAACTTCCTCTACGTCACCATGGAGCACCTCAAGCGTCTCGAGGCCGAGGTGCTGGAGCTGATCGCCGCCCTCGGGGGCGATCCCGGCCTGGAGATGCACGGCTTCCGCGTCCGCCCCGACCAATTCATTGGGCTGGAGATCAATCAGCAGGCCGTCGCCATCGCCCAGCTCGTGCTCTGGATCGGCTACTTCCAATGGCAGAAAAAGACCACGGGCAAAGCCGACACCGGCGACCGTCCGCTGCTACCGAAGCACCGCACCATCATCAATCAGGACGCGGTACTCGCCTATGACGAGAAAATCCCGCGCCTCGATCCTGAGACGGGAAAAATGCTCACCATCTGGGACGGACAGACTACCCGTGTTCATCCCGTCACCGGCAAGGATGTCCCCGATGAAAACGCACGAAAGGTGCTCTTCGACTACGTCAATCCCCGGCGAGCCGAGTGGCCAGAGGC
>JBDHQE010000103.1:0-12040 GCA_039806885.1 Verrucomicrobiales bacterium | reverse complement strand
CCGGGGATGATTGAATGTCTGGTGCCAGTGGAATGACTCACCCGTAAGCGCAGTCCAATAGAGCGGAAGCGTGACGGCAGATCGCCGATCAGCGATGGAGTCCTCTGCCGGAAGAGCGAGCATCGCGCGAAGCTGCTCGGGAAAATCGATCCCGTCGAGCAAGGTATCGGTGGTCTGGTGGACGCGGATCTTCAGTGGAGCACTCTCCCAATCGGAAACGGTAGGATCTTCCGAGGTTACCAGAAACAGGTTTTTGGGCGACAGCCACCAGACGAGACAGGATCGATTTTCGCCCTCGATTTCGTCGAGGATTGCGCGAATCCGTCGCAGAAGAATGTCAGCGCTTTCCGCTGAAAGCGGACCGTGCGAAGCGATCCATCGTGCCAGGCTCATTCCCTGAATCGATTCTTCACCGATCAGAGAGAGCGAGCCCGCGTCTTCGAGAAAGGTAACTTGCAATTGCTGAGAATGTCCACGTCCAAGGCGGCGTGTGGCGACGTAATGTTGCTCAAGCCAGAGGTGACGCGGCAGAAAATCAGGACCGGGAATGACTTGCAAGCGAGTCTCAGAGCCACGGATGATTGTTGAAAGAGCGAATTTCTCCTCTCCCAGATGATGCTCCTCGGGGAGAGCTCGATCCGAACCGACCGCCGCGAGTCCTTCTCTTCGGAACCACGTTCGCAAAGGAGACCGAGGCGGTGGGATCGACACGAGTCGATCTGCTTTTCCTTGATCTCCCAGCACCGCAAGCAGAGCATCCTTGAGCTGTTCAAGCTGCACTGAGGCAGAATTTCGTTCCTTTCCCCCGAGGATTCTTGTGAGTGCGTCCTGCAGCGGTGATGGCCACTCGGAGCTTTCTTCCCCAGCCACTGCGTGAAACATTCGGGCAAAGCAACAGGCTAGGGTGTCATTCGAAGTCGTGAGTTCAGATTCAGGAAAATACGAAGAAAAGAAACCAGTCCGAACAATGTGAATTTCGTGTTCACTATTCTGGACGATTTCGAAATCTTCCGTGCTGCAAAAGCTGAGTGGCGAGCAGAGGTCTACCCGCTCCATCGCTGCCTGGCAAAGTTGACTGATCCAGTAGGCGACGAGCGGCAGAGGCAGAGGTCCTACGCGACGGATGTAATCGGACAGAACCTCGCCATCCGGAAAAGCGCAGACATAATACGGACCGTCCTCATCGTAACCCCATGAGTGGATTCGCGCCCATCCTTCGGGTTGCTTGATCGGATCGGAGAACGCCTGCAGAAAACTCACGAAATCCTCCCAGCGACCTGCAGGAATCAATTCGGGGGCCATTCGATGAAGTTGAGCTAGGCCCCAGCGATGATGATCGATCACGGGGAGCACGGTCTCTGAAGCTCGTGCGGTGGGTAGCGTCAGCACCTCTCCCGCTGCCGACCTGAGCAGGTGATATCGATCCGAATCAGATGAATGAGAGAAAGGCATGGAATCCGCAATAATAAGCGGTTGAGGACAGTCCTGAGAGAGTGGAAGTTACCACTGCACAGGATTCCAAGAGAATCATAGCATTACCATGTCAGATATCAGAAAAAACAGCCAGCAGCGAAAAACGGGGGAGACGGAAATCCGCCTTGATCTGCTCATTGATGGGACAGGAAAGTCCTCGATCAATACAGGGGTTCCATTTTTCGATCACATGCTGACGCTCTTCGCGAAACATGGACGATTTGATCTCGTGGTCGAAGCGAAAGGAGATATTGAGGTCGATTTTCACCACACGGTCGAGGACGTGGGAATCGTGCTCGGGCAGGCCCTTCACTCCGCTCTGGGAGACAAGAGAGGAATCACGCGCTATGCCTCCGGCCATTTCCCGATGGATGAAACGCTCGTCCGCGTGGCTCTCGATCTGAGCGGGCGGCCCTTCCTCGAATATCGCTCACCGGAAAACGTTCCACACATCGGGGACAAGTTTAACTTCACGCTCGTCGAGGAATTTTTTCGCGCGTTTTGTTTTAATGCTCGGATCAATCTGCACACGGAAATTCTTTACGGGCGCGATCCGCATCACATGGCCGAGGCGCTGTTTAAGGGACTGGCGCGTTGTCTCGACACAGCCTGTCGCATCGACGAGCGCACGGCAGATCAGATTCCGAGCACGAAGGAAGTTCTGTAAAGCTTCTTCAGAAAACGAAAAAAACTGCCTTACGTTAGATTCCTTGAAACTGTAAAAACTTGTGTAAGACTGAAATTTACGAAGATTTTCTTCATAATTCATTCGTATTGTCTCCCCTGCTCCCATGATCGTTCCCGTACAAAAAGATGACGATTTCCTCACGGACTTCCGGGAGGCAGATAAGGTCAGCGGAGCAATTCACATCTGGTGGCTAGGGCAGAGTGGATTCCTTGTTAAATGGGCAGGTCACGGTCTGTTGATCGACCCCTACCTGTCCGATGCCCTGAGTCGCCAGACCGCTGGAACAGCAGAGGAACTGGTTCGTGTCTCGGAGCGAGTCGTCGATCCGCTCCAGCTTTCGGGAATCGACGTAGTGGTCTGCTGCAATGCGGATCCAGATCGCCTAGACGCGGAGACCATCCTGCAGCTCCGCGCTGCCAATCCGAACCTGAAGGTGGTGATTCCGGCAGGACTGTTGAACGAAGTGGATGAAATTCTCGGAGCTGCAGCCCCTTCCCTACTACCGGTGAATGCGGGAACCTATGTGAAATATGGTCCTTTCGATTTTCACGGAATCAACGCGGCCAATCCGAAAATCCGGCGAGACGAGCGAGGGAATTCCCGCGATCTCGGCTATGTGATTCTCTTTGGTCCCTTCGCCCTCTACCACGCAGGCGAGACGATCTGGCACACGCATCTGGTCAAGGAAGTGCGTCGCTGGTCGCCCAATTTAGCGTTTCTCCCCATCAGCGGGCCGGGTGCTGATCAGCCGGAACACACGCGAATGAACGGCTTTGAAGCAGCGGCTTTTGCGAAATCCATCAGTGCCAGTCTCGCTCTGCCATGCCACTACGATCTCTTCGAGCGCGGGAATGTCACGACGGAGGAGTTTTCGAGCTGTTGTGATCGGCTAGGGCAGCGATATCGGGCGCTGAAGATCGGTCAACGACTGACGATGGGACCGATCACGGATCCCAGTGCAGGGAAATCGCTACCGAGTGAGCCGTATTCTCCCCATTGGAATCTAGGTTACTGATTCTCGGCCTCGTTGCGATGTCGGTGTCATCGAGGTGAAAATCTGTTTCACCTGCGCTGTTGCGCTCTTGCCAGTCGCGCATGCATGAGCGTAGCGTTCCGTGGATGAAATTCTCGTCGATCTCACTTTCCCTCATTCTTTTCCTACTCACCTTTTCTCGCTCGTGGGCGATTACTCCCGCTGAACTGGAGGCAAAATTCAAACAGCTTCCCACCGTCGCAGAAAAAGATTTGCCGAAACTGAGTAATCAGAGAGGCTCTTTTCGCGGAGCGCTTCTGCACGACGGCCTAGAGGGACACACTTGGGTCTCTTTTCCCTTCATCGAGAATCCCGGCAGCCTGTGTTTTGACGCGAAAGGGGCGATGTATGTGGCCGAAGCCAATCGCTTCTGGCTGGGAGTACCGGACTTGCGAGGAGCCAATGAACTAATCCGCGACGACTTTCGGGCCGTGACCGTCGCAGACCGCTTGGCCATGTATCAAAAATACGCATCGAGTTTTCCTGAAGGCTGGTTCAGCCGGGTCGCAGACCGAGTGATTCGCCTAGAAGATCGCGATGGAAATGGTGCCCCAGATCATCGCACTCTGTTTTCGGATCGCTTTCATCGTCCCGAGGACGGAATCGGCTTTTCGCTGCTGGCTGATGGCGATGCGGTCTATTTCACCTGCATTCCCAGTGTCTGGAAACTGCGAGACAAGGATGGAGACGGGAAGGCAGACGAGGAAATAGAAATTTCGACTGGCTACGGCGTGCGAGTTTCCTTCATTGGACACGACTTGCATGGAATCACGCGTGGGCCTGATGGACGGCTGTATTTTTCCGTAGGAGACCGAGGGTTCCATGTCACGACAGCAGACGGGGTGACTCATGCGGGATCGGGGCGCGGAGCGGTCTTTCGCTGTGAGCTCGATGGCAGCGGATTAGAGGTTTTCGCCATCGGGCTACGCAACCCCCAGGAACTGGCTTTCGACGATGAGGGCAATCTCTTCACCTTCGACAATACGGGAGACATCGGAGACAAGGCTCGTTTTGTGTATGTGCTGGAGGGCAGCGATTCGGGTTGGGATATGTCACATCAGTCGGCACACCACTACGCCACGCATCTCGACTGGGGAGACTTTCGTCCGGAGCAGTCGATGTGGGTAAAGGAGCGGATGTTCGATCTATTTAACGAGGATCAGCCTCAGTGGGTGTATCCTCCCGCCTCTCATGTCGGAGAAGGGCCATCAGGGGTGGTCTGGACGACGGGTGAATCGCTGCCAGCAGATCTGCGCAATCGCTTCCTAATGGCGAATTATCGGGGAGCATCTGACAACTGTACAATTCTCTCGATCGAGCCAGAACGCAAGGGGGCGGGGTTCGCGGCAAAGGAGGTGAAGGAGCTCGTGAAGGGCGTCGGAGCGAGCGATGTTGATCTCGGCTACGACGGGAATCTCTATCTCTGCGACTTCGGAGGGGGCTGGAGCGTGAATGAAAACGGCTCAATTCAGGTGCTGGTTCCGAAGGATGAAAAACAGCGCACGGCCGGGAAACAGGTGGCCGAGCTGTTCCGAGCGGGCTTCGATCAGCGCGGAGTCGATGAATTGCAAAATCTCCTGAACCATCCGGATCGGCGCGTCCGGCAGGCTGCTCAGTTTGCTCTGGTGGAACGCGGTGCGGAAGGGATCAAAGTTCTCAGAGAAATCGTCGCAAAGCCCGGCAATTCGATTCCTCGGCTTCACGCCCTGTGGGGACTCGGACAAGCGGCTCGTCGAGGAGAAGCAGTTTCCGACACTCTGCTGCCGCTGCTTCAAGACGGTGATGCGATCATTCGGAGCAATGCGACTCGTGTCTTGGGAGATCTCCGCACGGAGGCGGCTCTAGTGCCACTACGAAACGTGCTGGCAAAAGACGACTCTCTCGCCGTTCGCTCTCTGGCGGCCATCGCCCTCGGACGGATCGCGAAATCGGGTGATGCGCCGACGATCAGCGCCCTTTTCTCCGCTGCCGTCGCCAATGGGGGTGAGGGAAAAGAAACTGACGTAGTTCTGCGCCATGCGCTACTTTCGGGGCTTTCGCTGATCGCCTCGGAAAACGATGCGGCGGTAAAGATCAATTCACCGTCTCGTGAAGAACGCCTGATGGCGGTTCTGC
Organism: Verrucomicrobiales bacterium; assembly: GCA_039806885.1. GTDB lineage: Bacteria > Verrucomicrobiota > Verrucomicrobiia > Verrucomicrobiales > DEV007 > Arctic95D-9. The sequence continues at coordinate 6,731 of JBDHQE010000103.1, read as the reverse complement.
TACTGCGTCGCAAGGAAAGTCCCCTGCTCGAAAAATTTTTGGATGAAAGAGATCCGCAGATCCTGCGCGAGGTCATCCGTGCCATCTACGATACCGGTGCGGTGGATTCTTCAGCAGGCCAAGCGCTGGCGGCATTTCGTCGAGGTCTCGCTGACCTACCCGAGGCCGTGCAGCGCCGCATTGTGGCAGCCAACTACCGAGTCGGCACACCGGAAAGTGCTCTGGCGATGCTGAGACTCGCCGCAGACGCTTCTCTTACACATCCGGTGAGGAAGGCCGCACTCAATGGACTCCGAGAATGGTCTGCGGTGATCGATACTGATCCTGTGAAAGGCTGCTATCGACCGCAAGTTGTGAGAGCCGGGCGCGATTTCGCTCGGTTGGAATCGGTTCTGGGGAATGAGCTGCGGAAATTTCTCGCTCATTCTGAGGACTCGGAGCTGACGGCCTTGGCAACTGAATTCGCCACAGAGGCGAAAATCCCTCTTGATTCAGCGATTCTCTTTGCTCAGGCGAAAAATCCGAAGCTGGCTCCCAGTCTGCGCATTGCTGCCGTGGAAAGTCTGCTATCGACGAAACCTCAGGGCACGGAGGAGTGTGTGTCCTCTCTGCTCGACGATTCGAGCGCTCACGTTCGAGCGGAGGCGATGAAGGCTGCCTTTGATCTCGGGTTGGCGGGAATCGCCGACAAAGCAGAGGCGACTCTCGCCAAAGATCCTCTGCCAGTCGCACGGGCCGCGATCGCAGGGTTGGTCAATGTGCAACCGGAGAAAATCGCCACTCTTTGGAAAGCCCGTGAGACAGGCCTCCGCAAAGGTCTCTGGCTTGACGCGTATTTGGCGCTGGCAGCGAAAGGGCTTCCTGAAGTGGCTGATTTTCCGACTTCCACGAAGTCGGCGGTGCATCATCTGGGATTGGAGGGAGGCGATCCTTTGGCGGGGGAAATCGTCTTTAAAAATCAGGGAACCTGTCTCCAATGTCACAAAGTCGGAGGGGAGAATGGAGAAAAAGGCGGCGTACAAGGTCCCAGCCTACGCGACGTCGGCAAGAGACTCACCCGTGAAAAAATCTTGGAGTCAGTGGTCGATCCCGGTGCCGAGATCGCAGCGGGTTACGGAATGACGACGATTGCCCTGAAAAACGGTGATGCTGTCGTGGGGAGGATCGCCTCTGAAAACGCTGCCCAGATCGAAGTGATCGCACCCGACGAGAGTCACCGCACGATCGCACGCAGCGAAATCACCTCCATCGCTCCCCCCGTATCAGCGATGCCTCCGATTGGCGAAACTCTGTCCCCGAAGGACTTTCGTGATCTGATCGCCTTCCTTGCCACACAGAAGGGAGGAAAATGGTCACGGGAGGAAGCGGCGCACGGCGAAGAAATCGCGAAGTGATGACCAAAATTTGATCCTCTCAGCCAATCCGCTTCCCGTGCGTCTTTGTGCTGGCATCCATGCCGTTCGTTTGCTTCACTACCCATGGTGATCGCCAGACAATACATTTTTCAGGGACGAGTTCAGGGTGTCGGCTTTCGCTACGCCACGAAGCAGCTTGCAAAAGGCTTTGATCTCATCGGCTGGGTTCGCAATCGCGAGGACAGGACGGTGGAATTGCAGGTGATGGGCGAGGAGGAGGAAATTAACGACTTTTTGAGTGAACTCCGTGACAGTTTTGTCGGTCAGTTCATCACGGAGCAGACGGAAAGGCGGATTCCACTGCTTCAGAACGTGACAGGATTTTCGATTCAGTAATGAGTAGCAGTAACGCAGCGGTCGAGGTGGAGAACATGACCAAGGTGTTCCCCTTGGGTCTGAGAAAAGGTTCGGTCATCGCAGTAGATAGCCTGTCTCTGCGCGTCGAAGCCGGAGAGGTCTATGGCCTGATCGGACCGAACGGATCGGGGAAATCGACTACGATGAAGGTGGTGCTGGGTCTGATGGCACCTAGCAAGGGAACTGCGAAAGTCTTCGGCCTGGACTCGGGCGACATTCAAGCGAGGAATGAAATCGGTTTTCTCCCGGAAAACCCCTACTTCTATCGCCATCTCACTGGAGAAGAGACGATACGATTTTACGGGAAGCTCTGCGGAATGCGCGGAGCCGAACTCAGCGCTCGCACAAAGGAATTGCTGCGACTGGTCGATTTGGAAAGTGCAGCCAATCGGCGGCTGGCTGGATACTCGAAGGGGATGCTGCAGCGCATCGGACTCGCGCAGAGTCTCGTGCAAAAGCCTCGATTAGTCATTCTGGACGAACCGACAGCGGGCGTTGATCCCGTTGGTTCGCGACAAATTCGCGATCTGATTCTGCGCTTACGAGACGAAGGTTACACAGTGTTTTTGTGTTCGCACCTACTGGCACAGGTTCAGGAAGTCTGTGATCGAGTCGGGATTCTCTTTCGCGGAAAGATGCGGCGCGAGGGAACGCTGGATGAGCTAGTCGCCGTCGAAGGACGTACGAGCCTGACGCTCGATAGCGCCTCGCCGGAACTACTGGCAGAGATCCATGAACTCGCTGCAGCGAAGGGAGTTTCCGTCCTTTCCGAGGAACGACCGCGCACGAGTCTCGAACAACTTTTCATCCAGCTCGCCGAGAGTGAGGGCGAGACACGATCATGAACAGTTCTCCTCCCACAGAAAAAGCGGATTCCGGGGTGCAGACTAGGCATGTGCCTCTGTTTTCGCTGGGCCGCGTCCTGACGATCACCTCTGGCACCGTGACGCAACTGTTCCGGATGAAGGTCTTTTATTTCCTGTTCGCCTTTGCTCTGGTGATGGTAGCTGCGGGGAATTTCAGCTTGCCTGCGACTCCGGCACAGGAGCTTTCAACGATCAAGAAAGTCTCTTTCGGGACGATGGACTTGTTCGCTTGGCTTTTTTCCATCGTGGCCACCGCTCTGCTGATCCCACGCGATCAGGAAGATCGCACGCTTTACACGATCCTGGCCAAGCCTGTGCGGCGGATCGAATACTTACTGGGCAAGCTGGGTGGCGTTCTCTGCGTGGTAGGCCTTTCTCTGCTCGTCATGGGTACGATCTGCGCGATCACGGTGGGATTCCGAGAAAGTCTGCTCGTGTCGGAGGAGATCGGCGCCATGCAGGCGGATGGGCACTTCGCACCAGACGAAGTGAATCAGCAGATCGATCTGATCCGGCATCAGGGCCTGCGACCAGAGTTAGCCCTCGTAGTACTGGCGTATTTTTTCAAGGCAGCAGTAGTCGCTGCCGTGACCTTGCTACTCTCGACCATCGCCTCCAGTTCGCTCTTTACCATCATCGTGAGCATCTTGGTTTTTCTCATCGGCAACGCGCACGCACTGGCGACCGGATTTTGGCTACAAGAATCGGGTAATAGTTGGGTCGTGCGCATCGTGGTGAAAGTCGTGAAAGTCCTCATTCCTGATTTTCAAATTTTCGCTTTCAGTGAAGGAATTGTTCAAGGCGAAGTAGTGCCTTATTGGCTGGTCGGGGAAATGGGGTTGATCACAGTGGGATATCTTCTCGTTTTTCTCTTGCTCTCGCTTCTCGTCTTCGTCGATAAGGAATTCTGACCTGATTTCTCCGTGAAACGCCTCTTTCACTTCGTTCCTCGCCTGAAACTCGTGCTCGCCTCGCTGGCGATGTTCGGCCTGGTGCGTGAACCAATCGAGCAGAGGATGCGAGCACGACTGATCGAGGCCAATCTCCTGCTGCCACCACCAGCCCAGACGGCGTTCGAGCAAATGAGCCAGTCGGCGATGATGGGAACGCTGGGAGGCCTGCGCACTCTCGTGGCGACTTATCTGACGCTGGAGGCCTTTGACTACTTCAGCACCAAGTCCTGGGATGCTCTCCGTCAGACCTACCAGATCATCGTCGATCTGGAGCCGCGTGACGAGTCCAACTGGGTCTCCGCAATCTGGCATCTGGGGATCAATGCGACAGCGAATATGGAATACAACGACCGACTGCCGAAGTTCGAGCGAGAGCGTCGCTTCCGGGAGTACGCCTTCGCCGGAATCGCTTTCGCCGAGCGAGGGATCGCGCAATTGCCGGATTCCGTCGCGATTCGACTCCAGTTGGCCGAAATCTATCGGGTAAAACTACAGGACAACTGCGCAACTGCTCGCGTGTACGGCGATACCATTGGACGCCCCGGTGCTCTCGGTTACGTCAGGCGTTTTTATGGATATTTCATGGCCCGCTGCCCCGGAAAAGAGCGAGAGGCCTATGACTATCTGATTTCTCTCTATCGAGAGGGGAAACAGCAGCATCTACCGACGCTCATCAAGGAAATCAAAAATCTGGAGGTGAAGTTGTCAATTCCTGACAGGGAAAGGATTCCCGATCCAGATCCCGATCTACCGAGGCCCGCTCCCCAGTCTCAGCCCTCGACACCTTTGCCCGGGGGAATCATGGTTCCCTGAGCGATGTCTGGCGCAATTCCGTCTATCCAATCAATACGCGAGATTGCGAAACTTCCCAGATATGTTTTGTTGAATGGCTTAGCGAAATGGTTTTCGTTAACGCTAGATAGGACACCAGTGAATGAAGTACGCAATCTTCGGAGACATCCACGCGAATCTAGAGGCATTTCAGGCGGTGCTTGCTGATGCAGACGCTCAGGGCTCCACAGACTACGTGTGCCTAGGGGACATCGTCGGCTATGCAGCGAATCCAAAGGAATGTCTCGCCATCGTGCGTGAGATGGGGTGTCCTGTAGTGAAGGGAAACCACGATGAAGAAGCGGTGCTCGAAACTCCGCTGGAAGGCCTCAATCCACTAGCGAAAGCTGCGATGGAGTGGACACGAGCACAGCTTGACGACGATGAGCAGGATTTTTTAGCCGGATTGAAACTAGTCCGCCAAGTAAATGACTTCACCATCGTCCACGCAACTCTCGATACTCCTGGGGGATGGACTTACGTGACGAACAAGTTCGATGCGATGGCGAGCTTCAGCTACCAGTTCACGCAACTCTGCTTCTACGGGCACACACATGTGCCGCGCATTTATCGCAGGAGCGATACAGTGGAGGTCCTCCCTGCGAATTCGGTAAAATTAGAGTCAGGAAAAAAATATTTTATCAATGTGGGCAGCACGGGACAGCCTCGCGACGGCGACTGGCACGCCTCTTACGCGACCTATGACCCTGCGGAGAAGGAAGTAGTGATTCATCGGATCGATTACGATATCGAAAAGGCCAAGGGAAAGATCATCGCCGCTGGTCTGCCTGAGCTTCTGGCAGAGCGTCTGGATCTGGGACGGTAATGAGGTTCGATCCGAGTCGACTGCTAGGCTGTCAGCGCATTCTCATCGTCAAACCGAGTTCTCTAGGGGACATCGTTCACACGCTCCCCGCAGCGGAGGCGATTCATCGCACGGTGCCTCATGCGAAGATCGACTGGCTGGTGAATACGGAATGGACTCCGATTCTGGAAGGTGCCTCATTTCTGGATCGGCGGATTCAGTTTCCGCGACGCGAGTTTCGCGGAATCGGCGGGCTTCTCCGTGCGCGACGATGGATGAAACGAGAATTGCCGCGCAAGGGCTACGATTTCGCCGTCGATTTCCAAGGACTGCTGCGTAGTGCGATTTTTGCTCGACACTGTGGGCGCATCAGCATGGGGTTCGCTCGATCTCGCGAGGCTGCGAGCTATTTCTATGATCACATACTGTCCCTGCCGAACTGGGAGAGTCTCCACGCCGTGGATCGGTACTTGGAGCTTGCTCGGAGCTTAGGTGCTGAAGTGACCGATCCTAAATTTTCCCTACCGGAAGGAACGAGACCTGAGGCGCTTCCCGAGCTGACGGAATCGCCCATCGTACTGCATCCATTTTCCCGAGGTCGAGGGAAATCGATGACTTTGGACGAGACTGCGGACCTAGCTCTGCACCTCGCCCCCTATCCCGTCGTTCTCGTAGGATCGGCGCTGAATCAGGAGGGTATCGTGTGGTCAGAGAATGTGATCGATCTGCTCGGGAAAACATCTCTCACAGAGCTAATTTATCTTCTGCGGACTGCTGCGTGGACGGTCAGTGTCGATAGCGGGCCGATGCACCTAGCTACGGCCATTTCGGATCGCGTGCTGTCCCTGCACACATGGTCGAATCCAGTTCTGGTCGGCCCGTGGCGAAAGGGAGCCTGGGTCTGGTGTAACGGGATTCTCTCTCGTGTGAGCGATTTGAATCCCGAGACCTTTTCAGATCGTCGCGATCAGGCCACGCTCTATGAGAATCAGCCGATTCTCGGGACGGAAAATGTGAAAACCATTGCGAGATTCCTGCAAGCGAAAATCAGCGAGAATCGATCAGAGACTCCATGAAGAAGGTCGAAATTTTTACCGATGGCTCCTCACGCGGCAATCCTGGACCCGGCGGATATGGCACGATCGTTCGCTACGGAGTCCACACACGCGAGCTGGCGCAGGGATTCCGTCATACGACGAACAATCGCATGGAAATTCTGGCTGCTATCGCCGGACTGGAAATCCTCAAAGAACCCTGCCATGTGACGATCTACTCCGACTCCCGCTATCTCGTCGATGCACAAAGCAAAGGCTGGGTCGCGAGCTGGGAGAAGCGAGGCTGGCGGAAGGCAGATAAGTCCGCAGTAAAAAATGTGGACTTGTGGAAGCGGCTCACCCGAGCAGCAGCGGGACACGAGATCATCTGGTGCTGGGTGAAAGGTCACGATGGGCACGACATGAACGAGCGCTGTGACGAGCTGGCGACCGAGGCTGCGGATGGGAAG
>JBDHQE010000102.1:0-12050 GCA_039806885.1 Verrucomicrobiales bacterium | reverse complement strand
CCCAATCGACAACAGAAATCTAGAAAAACGTCAAAAACAAGCCGCCTAAAAACAGTCAACTCGCTTGACAGCTACCGTCCCAACAGTCTGGGCTTATGGCAGGATCAGCCAGAGCTAAACGAGCCTCCTCTGGAAGTGTCCGGTGCGATTGATCACTACCCTGGCGACGACGATTATTTTACTCAACCCGGTAAGCTGTTTCGCCTGATGAGTGATGAGCAGAAGGAGTTACTCATGGGGAATACTGCTCGTGCGATGGGCGATGCTCCTGAGGAGATAAAAATTCGTCACATTCGCCATTGCTACCAGGCAGATCCAGCCTATGGCGAAGGCGTGGCCAAGGCAGCCGGAATCGACTGTGACATGTGTACGGACGCGGAGTGAACTCGTATACACACATCGCACCTGTGAACAGTCATGCTGATGCCTTAGCGTGACTGATCAAGTGGCCTAGGTAGGGAGCTAGCTTCGCCTAATTGGCATCCGAGTCGCATGATGATTTCAAAAACGCATTGATCGCTAGCTTATAGGAGAGAGACCCATATTCCTGTGGCGCTACCATCATCCGAGCTATGCCGATATTTATTCCTGACGAACGCTAGCGGCGGTGTATCGAATGGGGCTATGGGGCTTGCGTCGCGTAGCCCTTCTACACCACCGGACATGCGGTTTTCCGCATCCGGCGGTTGAACAAAATTTAAACTAGCCAGTCCCCTAAAATCCGAAATATCTTCCTAGCAGATGCCAGTTGTAGGATAATCTGCCGACGGGGACGTCGGCGGTCCCAGGAATGGCTCACACTGACAGGATTGTCTGCGCTACTCTTCTTTCACTAGCTCAGAACTTCTTTCACTAGCTCAGAACTTCTGCATTCATCATTAAAACCAGCAGAGCCCATCAGGTTCGTGCCGTTCGCGTGGTTCGTGGTTAAAAATACCGGAGCCCATCAGTTTCGTGGTGGTCCCCAAACTGCCAGTTCCATTAAAAGCCGCCGACAAGAATGTCCGCGCTCCTTTCTGCCAAGAAAATCGCCTGCCTCCCAGAATCTCCCCTGCATCCCGACGATACCGAGTTGAGATCCCGTTCGTGCAGTTCCATTGATGGAGAGGCTAGATCTTCCCCCATCAAAGCGCCGTTCTATGCGATTTTGAAAAAATTAGCAAGACAAATACGTAGAAACAGAGAGTACGAGATTGCGGATCTTTCTTTCCGGAAAACACTTCTCTATCTTCGTCAGGTATGAAGAAATTTAATTCTCGTTTGCTTAGGGATGAGATTTCCTTGATTCTCGCGCTCGCCCTAGGCTTGATATCCTCGGTAACTTTTGGGCAGAATCCGGTGAAAAAGGTCATCCCACACTTCGAAGGGATGAAGCCGGACACCCGCGTGACACGTCTTTTCGACACAGCGAAGAACGATCCCGAGCTTTGCAATGGTTCATCGCACGATCTGCTAGTAGCACTGCTGAAAAAGTTAGATATCCCGATCGAGTCTCAGATTCTGGTATATTCGAAGACCAGCGCGCAAAACCCGCACATCGCTCCTCAGACACCTCGGGCGATTTATTTCTCTGATAACGTTTATCTGGGATGGGTTCAGGATGGCGAGATTGAGGTCGCCAGTTTTGACCCTAAACTGGGACTAGTATTTCATCTTGTCGGCCTGACTACTCACAAGCAGGGCGAACCGCCTGTTCTAAATCGCGACCAAACCTGTCTGAATTGTCACGCAGGATCATCGAATCACGATCTACCTGGAGTCATGGCTCGCTCGGTTCACGTCGCCCCCACTGGGATGCCGATCTTCGAAGCCGGAAGTTTTCACGTCCGTCATAGCACTCCGATCGAAGAGCGTTGGGGTGGGTGGTATGTGACGGGACACGTCGAAGGACGCGAGCACATGGGGAATTCTGTTGCAGAAGAGTCCACCGATGGGAGTAGCATCGAAGTCCGACGATTGGCTGAAGGCGACCTGAAAACCCTCGACGGAGTTTTCCCTACCAAGCCGTATCTTAATGGAGGACAGAGTGACGTGCTCGCTCTGATGGTGCTGGAACATCAGGTAGCCGTCCATAACATGCTCGTAGAGGCGAACCTAACGACGCGTGAAACTCTGAAGCGACAGGCTGAGATGCGAAAAGCCTTCGGCGAAGGGAACGATGCTCCTCTGTCCGATTCCAACGCGAAGATTCTGGACCGACTGGCGACTCGGGTATTGAACGAAATGCTCTTTGTGGATGAGGTCGCCTTGCCGGGCGGCATAGAGGGTGGAGAAGCATTTCAAGACGCATTCGCCCAAAAGGCAATCAAGAGCAAAAAGGGGAAATCCTTGCGTGATTTCCGCCTCTATGAACGAATGATGAAGTATCGCTGCAGTTACCTGATCTACTCCGAAGCCTTCCAACAGTTACCCACTGAGATCCGCACACGCATTCTCGATCAACTGCACGGAATTCTGACGGAGCCTGACAAGTGGGCACAATTCTCGCATCTCAGTTCCTCCGAGCGAAAGAACATTTTGGAGATCGTTAGCGAGACCGTTCCCGATCTACCGCCATCTTGGAAATAAACCAGATCGACAGGAAACGCTCGAATCGGGAGGATGCTCCTTGCGTCTCCCTTCACCGGGGCTTGATTGTGCAAAGCGCATGATGCTCCGTTCGCTACTCCTCAGCCAATTCCGATGCTTTGATTCCCTTCGCCTAGAGATTCCGCAGGGGGTCGTCCTCTTTCATGGCAGTAACGCTCAGGGCAAAACATCTCTGCTGGAAGCGGCCTGCATTCTACTGCGCCTACAGAGTCCTCGTGCCACTGCCCTAGGGGAGTGTGCGCAATTCTCTCAGAACACCTTTGGCATCGCTGGATCGCTGGAAGGAAAAGAGACGAATTCCCTGCGTTTCCACTATGCAGAAAATGGGCGCAAACTCAGCGTTGATGGAGAATCACAGCGCAGTGCCACCGACTACCTGCGACACAGCGCGCTCGTCGTCTGGATGTCGAATGAAGATCTCAGCCTAGTGCGTGGGAGCGGAGAGCAAAGGCGACGCTTTCTCGACTTCATGGCATCCCAGCTCTTTCCCGGCTATCGGGAGGCTCTCAAGAGCTATGAAAAAGCCCTTCGCTCTCGGAATTTTCTCCTAAAGCGCGACGCTCGACCTCCGTGGCCTCAGATTGATGCCTACACCCACATTCTGGACGAGAACGCTCGGATTCTGACACAATGCCGTCGCTTGCTCGTCGAGAGTCTTGCCCCTTTGGCCGAACGAGGGCAGAAGGAAATCGCAAGCAGCGAGGAAAATCTGCACATTACCTATGAATCCGCCAGCGGTGACAATGATGACCTTTTCACCACTCTCAACGCCCGCCGAGACGAGGAACTACGTCGTCGCGTCACCGTCTCTGGCCCCCATCGCGATGATCTGCTGCTGCGCCTCAATGATAAACCAGCCGCTAAATTCGCCAGCGAAGGCCAGCAGCGAACCGTAGCCCTGGCCCTGAAGCTAGGACAGGCGAATCTCTTTCTGCAATCCAGGCCCGAACCACCCGTAATCCTGATCGACGACATCTTCGGCGAACTCGATCCGGACAGGCGGAACGCACTGATGGCATACTGGCCTCTGGCTTCGCAAAAACTTATCGCCACCACGCACCTCGACTGGCTGGATGATCGCTTCGCAGACGCAGCGCGGATGCGCGTCTCGCAGGCGCGGGTCGAGAGAGAAAGCTGAGATCCTTCCTCCCGATGGATGGAATCGAATGGAAAATCCACCCAATCTTTCTGATCAGGTAGGATTCCCAGTTGTGATCTAGTCTGGCGCGTGTAGCAGTATCTCTCACCCGGACAGGAACGTCCGGGTCTTCTGTTTTCATGAGAGTTAAAGCCTTTTCCGCACTCGTCCCCGCACCGGGACTCGCCCCCGAAATCGCCTCCGTTCCGTATGATGTCGTCAGCACGGAGGAAGCCCGCGCCCTCGCCGAGGGCAAACCACACAGCTTCCTGCGAGTCGAGCGGGCAGAGTTAGAGCTGCCGCCAAGCACCGATCCTTATAGCGACGAGGTTTATGCCCATGCGAAGAGCAATTTCGAAAAAATGCAGAGCCAAGGAGATTTCGTGCGCGAACCTATCCCTTGCATCTATCTATACCGTCAGATCATGGACGGCCGTTCGCAGACTGGCATCGTGCTCACCTGCCATATCGAGGACTACGAGAACGATCTGATCCGCAAACACGAAAAAACGCGGAAGGACAAGGAAGATGACCGCACTCGACTCACCGATGTCCTCGGTGCTCAAACTGGACCGGTTTTCCTCACTTATAAAGATGTCGCATCGATCGACGCCTTCGTCGCAGCCTGGACAGACGCTCACCCGCCTGTCGCTGATTTCGTCGATGAAGTCGGAGTTTCTCATACCGTGTGGCGGGTGACCGAAAGCGAAGCCAGCTCCGTGCTCACTGCACTCGGAGACGTGCCGCTCTCTTACGTCGCCGACGGCCATCATCGCAGCGCCAGCGCAGCCCGCGTGGGGCGTGAACGTCGCGAGGCCAACCCTGATCACGACGGCACCGAAGAATACAATTGGTTCCTCGCCGTCATGTTTCCCGCCAGTCAACTCCACATCCTGCCCTACAATCGGATCGTGAAGGATCTGAACGGAATGACTCCTGCAGAGTTTTTGGCGAAACTTGACTCTCTCTTCCGCCTCAGCACAGACGGTCGAAAGACGCCCACTGGATCGGGCAGCGCCTGCATCTATCTGGACGGACAATGGCACACTCTGGAGTGGGATGTATCGACCTCAGCAGACCCCATCGAACGGCTGGACGTATCCTTCCTCCAAGACCACGTCCTCACTCCCCTCCTCGGAATCGGTGACCCACGCGTGGACAAACGCATCGACTTCGTCGGAGGAATTCGTGGCACAGCGGAACTGGAAAAGCGTGTGAACTCCGGGGACGGAGCTGTCGCCATCTCCATGTTTCCCACGACCGTGCAGCAGCTTATCGACATAGCCGACGCTGGTCAGATCATGCCGCCCAAGTCCACTTGGTTTGAGCCGAAACTGAAATCCGGCCTGGCCGTTCACACTTTCGAGTAAGCTCAGAATCGCGGCCTTCGGATCGCAGTCTTCGAATGTCACCCGACTGGAAAGCACAAATCATTCGCTTAACAGAAGCTCCCGAAGCGCGAGCCGAAAAGATTGATGCCTCTTTCTTCCCGGCTCTCACTCCCGAGACACTAAACACTTGGGAGTCAGAGCATGCGGTGATCCCCGAGACGATCCGCTCTTTTCTCCTCCAATCCGACGGACTGGAAGCAGCGCGGGGTGGGCTGTGGCCAGTGCTGCCTCTCGCTCAGTGGGAATACATCGACGATCTCTGCATCTCCGGGCACCCTTGGATCCGATTTGGAGAAACTAAAGACTGGCGTTATTTGATCTCCCTAGGTCACAGTCCATCCATCTATCGACACGAAAAAGCGGGATCTGACGAGGAGTTTTTCACCACTGGATTCTCAGAATATCTGGAGAAAGTGTTTCGAGGTCAGGCGTAATCTACGGAGCCTTCTCCTCGTGAAACTTTGATTTCTGCACCAGTTGGATTTCGACATCCTTGTTCTGAAGAAACTTGGCAAAAAAGTTCTCGACCAACTGCCGAATCTCTGGTCTGACAAAAGCAGGGCCACCGTGATTCGCTCCCGGCAAGGTCTGTAGCCACACAGGAACATCTTTCTCACGCAGCACTTTCGCGAACTCGACGCTCTGGGCATACGGTACGACGATATCGTGCGTGCCATGCAGAATCAGAAAAGGTGGATCGCCTTTCTCGACGTAAAAAATCGGACTCGCAGCACGACTCGCCTCACCACGATCCAGATGTTTACCGAGCAACAGCGAGCAGGGATCTTTCGGAGTATTGAACTCGATAATATTGCGAACGTCTTTATCGTCCGCCGCCTGCTGGATGATGGTGGTGAAGTCCGTAGGGCCAAAGACATCACAGACTGCCTGCACGCGATCCGATTGATCTGTATTCCCTCCAATGGGTGAAAAGACGCCCTTTCCTCCCGTCGTCCCCAGCAGAGCACTCAGATGACCTCCCGCAGACCCTCCGATGACTCCGATGTGGTCTGGATCGATCCCGTATTTCTCTCGGTTCAGACGCAGCCAGCGGATCGCCGCCTGACAGTCCTGAATCTGTGCAGGAAAGGTCGCCACCTGACTGAAGCGATATTCCACACTGGCCACGACATAGCCTCGAGCCACCATCCCGACGTAAGGACAATGTGACTTGCTCCCTCCCATCCATCCTCCACCGTGGATATAAACGATGAGGGGTGAAATCCCATTCGTGCTCGCCTTCGCCCGATAGATATCCAGCTTCTGTGCCGGATCACCCCCCGGAATATAGGAAATATCTCGCTCGATCTGAACCCCGGGCGGAAGCCTCAGCGAGGACTCCTCGGCACGAACAGACTTCGCAAAAATACTTGCACTGATGATAAAGGCGTAGGCTGCATTCCTCAGCAGAACGCCATTGACTCTGTGCATCGAAAAGGACAAAAAGGTCATCTCGCAGATTTTCTCGTTTTCTCCCTCAAGAAACAAGCCTGATTTTTAAACGAACGATCTTAGTCAAAAAGGCTTGAAGGAATGCCTTTCCGGGGGCACGAGTAAGACGTGCTCAAACGAGCCGTATTGATATTCACTGATCCATGGCCAAAGCCATTTCTAAAACTCCACATTCCACCGAAACGATTCCCTTCGAGGATGCTTTGCAGCAACTGGAAGAACTCGTGCGCGAGATGGAATCGGATCAAATCCCCCTAGCTGATCTTATCCGCAAGTACGAAGATGGAGAGCGGCTTCACCGCATCTGCATCGAGAGTCTCGATGCCGCACAGGGTCGGATCGAAATCCTTCGGAGAAAGCGCAACGGCGAAACTGTGCCCGAGCCATTCGATCAGGAAGCGGATGATGCCTCCGCCCAATCCGGTATCGCGAAGAATGATGGAGAACTGTTCTGACTTTTACGATACTCCCACGGATCAACTCCCCCGAATCGATAACGGGGCGGATCTCAAAAAACTGCCTTTGGAGGACTTGCCCAAGCTGGCAGAGAATATACGTCGTACCCTAATCCGCTGCCTCTCGAATACTGGTGGCCATTTGGGACCGAACCTCGGAGTCGTGGAGCTGTCCATCGCCCTGCATCGCGTCTTTCAGACTCCGACAGACAAGTTTATCTTCGATGTTAGTCATCAGGGCTACGTCCACAAGATGCTGACCGGACGCTGGGATCGCATCCACACCCTGCGCACTTACGAAGGGCTGAACGGATTCCTTCTGCGTAGCGAAAGCGAGCACGACTGCTACGGTGCCGGTCACGCCGGTACTGCCGTATCCGCCGCTCTAGGGATGGCCGCTGCGCGCGATCTTCTCGGTGGCAAGGAGCACGTCATCGCTGTCGCCGGAGATGCCGCCTTCACCTGCGGAACAACCTTCGAAGCTCTCAACAATATCGCCGAAACCACCAAGCGCTTCATTCTCGTGCTGAATGACAACGAATGGTCTATCGATCGCAATGTCGGAGCCATCGCTCGCTACTTTCACGCCCTTCAGACCAGTTCCGCCTTCGACCATATCCGTGATAAGGCGGCTAGCTTTGTCGAGAGAACCATAGGGAAATCCGTCCGAGATATTGCCGGACGAGTCGAAATCGGAGCGAAAAACCTCCTCTTTCCGAACGTACTCTTCGAAAAATTCGGGATGCGTTACTACGGCCCCATTGACGGACACGACGTCGGCTTGCTCGTTCGAACCTTCGAGTTTCTGAAAGAACTCGATGCACCCGTGATTCTCCACATCATCACGGAAAAAGGTCGTGGATACGAGCCAGCCAAGGCTAATCCGATGAAATTCCACGGACTCGGCCCCTACAAAACCGAGACGGGCGAAACACCTCCCAGCTCCAGCCCCACCTACTCCCAACTTCTCGGAGCCTATCTCACACGCTTCTCACAGACTGACCCCCGTCTTACTGCCATCACAGCAGCTATGCCCAGTGGTACGGGACTCCTAGAATTCCAAAAAGCAGTTCCACAACGCTACTTTGACGTCGGAATCGCCGAAGAACACGCCGCTCTCTTCGCCTGCGGCCAGGCCACTCAGGGATTGCGCCCCTTCCTCGCGATCTACTCCACTTTTTTCCAACGGGCGTACGACATGGCGATCCACGACATCGGCATCCAGAATCTGCCTGTGCGCCTGTGCATGGACCGCGCTGGTCTCAGCGGTGACGACGGCCCGACGCATCACGGCCTTTTCGATGTCGGCTATCTCCGCCACGTCCCCAACTGGATCTTCATGCAGCCGAAGGACGAAGAAGAGTTTATCGACATGCTCTGGACCATGGCCAATCATGATGATGGGCCCTCCGCCATTCGTTATCCTCGAGGGATCGGCACCGGAGCGCTCCCCAAGGACGAACCGCAACTTCTCGAGATCGGCAAAGCCGAAGTGGTGACAGACGGCGACGATATCGCGCTGTTCTCCCTCGGCGGAATGTTTAGCCTAGCAGAGAAAACACGCGATCAGCTTGTCGAACTTGGCTACTCCGTCGCTCTGATTAACGCCCGCTGGATCAAGCCTCTCGATACAGAATGCATCGAGCGATTCGCTCGTAAATGCAGCCTGCTGCTCAGCTTCGAGGATGCAGTACTGATGAACGGATTCGGTTCTGCCCTCGTCGAGCACCTGAACGACGTAGGCATCGTCTGTCCGGTTGAGAGAATCGGGTGGCCCGACCAGTTCATCGAGCACGGGACTCCCGACGTCCTGATGAGAAAACACGGACTCACTGTAGAAAATGCCCTTGCGAAAGCGCTGAAGCACTTGCCCGTGCGGAAATCGAATGCCTTGGCAGGGTAAGGTGGAGAAAGGTTTGGAAATCTCAGTAGGCACGTTGTCACAGAGTGAGTGACTGTTCGATACTCGAACCCACGCTGACGAAAAAGGCCAAGCCATTCCGAAAACGTCGCTTTCGGCTGGCTGCACCGTATTTAAAAAACTTTCGGCTCAATCTCGCTCATTGATTGCTTCTGAATCGTCACGCGCATCTCAGAAGAAGTTTTGACGCATTTTAACTCTCCCTCCATTTGCGCACTCACTTTTTGGGATTCGCATCCATCGTCATCACGCTAAAATTCGCTTTGATCCAAGCAGTCAGTTGAACGGGGATGTCCGTGCAGAGAGAATCCGCGCCAAGTGCGAACCCGAGTTGGTAATCCTCGATGGACAGGCCCGGCCAGAGACTTACCAAAATACCAGCCTTATGTGCCGCACGCACCTGGTCACGCGTGGTTTTGTTGACGTTGCATCCGAGACGTTGCGCACCGATGGACTTCGTCTTCTGCACATTCTCCGGTGTACAACCATCACTGGTGATGAACAGCATCTCCACCGTCGGATCGAGACGGCGAATCGCTTTCAAGGGGCGTTCGTCGAAAGAGGTGAACACATACTTCGCACCTTTCGGCGTCTTCGCCTTTACCAGTTCGAGCAATTTCGAAGCGTATTCTTCGATGCACTCGTCTGGGTAAAGTTCCTTGTTGGATGTCTTCATTTCAAGCTCCAAATAAACCGGTTTGTCACTGAGATAATCAAGCAGATCGACGATGGCTGGCAGCGAGTTGCCCCCTTTCGTCTTGACCTGTCGCAGTTCATCTGCGGTTTTGTGCTCGACATGTCCCTCAGAAGTGGTCGTGCGATTCAAATTATCATCGTGCAGGATAAAAAACTGCCCATCCTTCGACAAGCGCACATCCGTTTCAAAGCCACGCAGCCCCTTCTCATAGCTGTTCTTGAAGGCAGTGAGAGTGTTTTCTTCGAACTCGAATCTGCCGCCGCGATGGGCAAATACAAAGCCGCGCTCACCGAGAATAGGAATTCTTCCGTCTTGTGCCACTGCGATGTCAGCAGCGAGGAGAACCAGCGTGAACGCCAACGCATGTCGGAGATGACAGCGTTTTAGGGAAGAAAAGAGAGATACATATTTCAACATGAAGAAGCTCACAATGGAAAGCCCTATCTGTCAAACACTGAGCCAACCAAGTTTCCGCACTTATTCAATCGATACTCAGTGATATGAGCCGGTCCCAGATTATCAAATAATTAAGAATTTAAAACTATTAACAAGAAGCGACTTCAGAGGATTAACCAAAAAATAGATCGCAAATGAATTCGTCTACGGGCTTTATGAAGAGTGAAAATGCATCGTAGTGTCGTTCCAGAAGCATTCCGATCTCGTCATTCCCCCGTCCCCGTGGGATGCCCCGTTGAAGACATCGATTCCGAGATTCTTACACCACTTTTCGCTCCCATCATCGTCATCAGGGTACCGATTCCCGTGTGGCGTGCTTGCGCCTTTGGCGACGGGTAATCTTCCGGTGTAGTTTATGAGGTCGATCCTGGGAAGGGCAATCTGGCTCGCCGGATACTTTCTCCGACCTTATCATGAAGAAGCGAATTATTTCAGCGACGCTGATTATCGGGCTTGTGGCAGGGCTGGGTGTATGGCTGTTCTCGGGAGGAAAAAGCCCAGAGCAGACACTGCCTTTCGCCACCGCCCAACAGGGTGACCTCACCATCGATGTGTTAGAGGGAGGGAATATTACCGCACTCAATAATGCAGAATTCAAGAATGATGTAAAACTGCCGGGAGGCGTGAAGATTTTGGAGATCATTGAGGAAGGATACAACGTGACCGAGAAGGACGTGAAGGAAGGCAAGGTCCTCGCCCGTCTCGATCAGTCAGAATTGGAAGAAGCGATCGTGGATCACGACGTTCAATTTCAGCAGACGGATGCCTCGTTCGCAGAAGCAAAGCAGGACATCGAGATCAAGGAGAGTGAGTCACTCAGTGAGATCAAAGCTGCCAGACAAAAGCTCCGCTTTGCCCTGCTGGACTTTCAGAAATACGTCGGTGCAGCAGCGGCTGTAACCACCCTGAAAAAACTGGGACTGCCCTACGACAATGACTCTCTCGCCTCATACGAGAAAGAAGCGACATCCCTGATCACCAAAGCCTTCGAGACCGGACGCCAGAGTGACAAAACCGTAGCGGACGAAGATGCGAACATCGCCTCCTTCGCCTTGGTAGCGAGCGATAGCCTAGCGTCGAATGTCGATTTCGCAGGATATCTGAAAGAAGGCATTCTCGGAGATGGTGAAGCCGAGCAAACAGTGCGCCGCATGCGGGATGAAGCCTTGGTCGCATCAACCGAGCTGTCAGTGGTGGAAGAATCTGTCGAGGGAGCCAAGCGCCTCCATGAGCGCAATTTCATCACAAAACAGAATTTAGAGAACGAGATGCTGGGACTCGATAAATCTCGTCTTGCCCTTCAGCGCAACGAGACAGAGCTCAAACTCTTCCAAGATTATGAGTTTCCAAAAGAAGCAGAAAAGATGCTCTCTCTGTATGAGGAAGCCCTGCTTTCCCTCATCCGTACGAAGCGTGCGAAACTGGCTACGATGTCACAGGTCTATGCCAAATATCGCACCATCAAACGCCGGTATGAGTTGGAACTGAAAAAGCGGGAGAATCTGGAGGAACAACTCGCCGGGTGTACGATCCGAGCCAGCCAGATAGGTTTGGCCGCCTATGGGGGCTCTGGCGGTGATATGTATACAAATCGTGCCTACGATGCGATCACCGTCGGTTCAACCCTCCGCACCGGGCAGCCGATCTTCGTGATCCCCGATATGTCAAAACTGGGAGTGGATGTGAAAATTCACGAGTCCCAGATTAAGAAGATCAAGATCGGACAGAAAGTTCTGATCACTGCGGAATCGGTTCCTGATATGACTCTGGAAGGACGGATTACTAAGGTCGCCGTTCTACCAGATTCCAATGCATCTCGGTTTAATCCCTCCCTGAAAGTGTATCCCGTCACTGTGGAAATCGATGGTTCCCATGAATTTCTTAAGCCTGGGATGAACGCGAAGGTAGAAATCATCGTGGATCAGCTCGCCGATATCACCTTCGTCCCCGT